>NZ_AKKF01000228.1 GCF_000281955.1 Caulobacter sp. AP07
GGGCGAGGCCCGGACGCTCCGCGACCCTTCCCATCGCCATCGCAGCCGTTCGGCGCGTGAGCGTGAAGTCGCGCCCGAAGCGGCGGCCTCAGAACGCCGCGCTGAACACCGTCCCGTCCGGCAGCAACGCCGCGCGCTTAACCCCGTCGGAGGCGAACGGCATGCTGACATTGCCGTCCCGGTCCACCGCGATCAGCCCGCCGTCGCCGCCCAGAGCCGCGACCCCGGCGATCGCCGCCGCCGCCGCGCTCTCCAGGCTCTCGCCGCCGAACCGCATGCGGTGGGCGATCTGCACGGCCGCGGCGGTGCGGATGAAGTATTCGCCCTGGCCGGTGCACGACACCGCCGCATGGTCGTCGGCCCAGGCCCCGGCCCCGATGATCGGCGAATCCCCGACCCGGCCCGGCATCTTTCCGAACACCCCCGCCGTCGAGGTCGCCGCCGCCAGCCGGCCTTCAGCGTCGCGGACCACGCAGCCGACGGTGCCGGTCGGCAATTCCGGCGGGTGGTTGGACTCGAACGCCCCGGCCTGGGTGAACCAATTGGCCGGGTCCGCGATCTCCTTCAGCCCCTGGGCGCGCGCGAAGGCCATCGCCCCCTCGCCGGCCAGCATCACGTGAGGCGTCTTTTCCATCACCGCCCGGGCGGCGAGGATCGGGCTCTCGAAGCCCTGCAGGGCGGCGATCGAGCCGGCCCGGCCGGTGGGCCCGTCCATCAGGCAGGCGTCCAGTTCATAGGCGCCGGCGGCGTTGGGCGAGGCGCCCTTGCCGGCGATGTAGAGGCCGCTGGCCTCCAGGGCGACGACGGTCTCGACGGCGACGTCCAGGGCGCTGGCCCCCGCCGCCAGCCGGTCGCGGGCCGCCTCGACCAGGCCGCGCATGTGGGCGATCTCGACGCCGTAGTCGTGGCCCGGGGCGGAGCCGGCGCCGCCGTGCAGGGCGAGACTAAAACGTTTGTTTGACATTCCGCTTCCTTGGTCCGGCGCCCTGCGCTAGCGTCCGCGCTCTTAAAGACAAATGACGGGAGAAGCGAGATGAAGGCGGTGCTCAGCAAGGCGGTCGGCGGACCCGAGACCCTGGTGCTGGAGGAGCTTCCCGACCCCGTCGCCGGCCCCGGCCAGGTGGTGCTGGCGGTCAAGGCCTGCGGCGTCAACTATCCCGACGTGCTGATCATCGAGGACAAGTACCAGTTCAAGCCGCAGCGCCCGTTCGCGCCCGGCGGCGAGGTGTCCGGAGTGGTCGAGTCGCTCGGCGAGGGGGTCACCACCCTGAAGGTCGGCCAGCGGGTGCTGGCCTCGAGCGGCCACGGCGGCATGGCCGAGAAGCTGCTGGTCGACGCCGTGCGCTGCACGCCGATCCCCGACTCCATGCCTTTCGACGAGGCCGCCGCCTTCATCCTGACCTACGGCACCTCGTATTACGCCCTGAAGGACCGCGGCCAGCTGAAGGCCGGCGAGACCGTGCTGGTGCTGGGCGCGGCCGGCGGCGTCGGCCTGGCGGCCGTCGAACTGGCCAAGGCGGCTGGCGCCCGCGTCGTCGCCGCCGCCTCCAGCCAGGAGAAGGTCGACCTGGCCATCGCCCACGGCGCCGACGCCGGCGTGGTCTATCCGCGCGGTCCGTTCGACAAGGACGGCCAGAAGGCCCTGGCCAACCTGATCAAGGAGGCCTGCGGCCCCAATGGCTGGGACGTGGCCTATGACGCGGTTGGCGGCGACTATTCGGAAGCCACCATCCGGGCGGCCGGCTGGAACGGCCGCTTCCTGGTCATCGGCTTCCCGTCGGGCATCCCGAAGATCCCGCTGAACCTGACCCTGCTGAAGTCCTGCGACATCCGCGGGGTGTTCTGGGGCGCCTCGGTGGCCCGCGAGCCCAAGCTGCACGTCCAGAACGTCAAGGACCTGATGGGCCTCTATGCCGAGGGCAAGATCAGGCCGCACGTGTCCGAGCGCTTCCCCCTGGCCAAGGCCGGCGACGCCATCGCCCACCTGGCCAGCCGCAAGGCGATGGGCAAGGTCGTGGTGGTCAACGACTAGGGGATGAGATTGGGGACGCACGCTCACGGCAAGGCCGTGGTCTATCTGGCTGAGATCGCGCCGTGAGTGTGTGTCCCCTGTCGTCCAATAATGGTGAACAGTCTATAAACCAAGTGTTCAAGGTTAAATCCTGCTAAGGATCCTTATTGGCAAACATATAACGCTGTTGCTCTAGAAGTCGTCCTTCGAATAGTCGGAGGCGGCGTTCAGATGTTCCTACCCGCACGCGACGCGTTCTCTCCCGAGGCGCGTCGACCTTTTCGCCTGAGCCGGCGCCCTGAAGAGCGGGTGCGCGTTCTGGGCGGCGCGATGGACCTTGTCCGGCCGGAGGAGGTCTTCCACTTCGTGGCCGGCAAGATCGCCGCGCGGGAAGGGGCGATCGTCGCCAACCACAACCTCCACAGCCTCTATCTGATCCGCAAGGACGAGAAGATCGCCGAGTTCTACCAGCGGTCCGACCTGATCGAGGTCGACTCGGTGCCGCTGATCTTCTGGGCCCGCATCGTCGGCCGGGCCAGCCGGCGGTTCCATCGCTGCACCTATCTCGACTGGCGCGACGCCTTCTGGGAGCGCGCGATCGCCGAGAACTGGAAGGTGTTCTTCGTCGGCGGCGCGCCGGGCGTCGGCGAGCAGGCCGTCGACCGCATCCGGGCCGATTGGCCGGGCGCCCAGATCGAGACCCACCACGGCTATTTCGACGTGACCCAGGACGGGATCGAGAACCAGGCGGTGGTCGAGCTGATCCAGGCCTACAAGCCCGACATCGTGCTGGTCGGCATGGGCATGCCGCGCCAGGAGGTCTGGGTTCTGGAGAACCAGGCCCAGCTGGGACCCTGCGTCACCTTCACGGTCGGCGGGGCCTTCGACTACGAGGCCGGCGTCCAGCGCCCTTCGCCCCGCTGGATGGGACAGGTGGGCATGGAGTGGCTGTTCCGGCTGATGGTCGATCCGCAGCGCCTGTTCACCCGCTACTGCCTGGAACCGTGGCACCTGATGGGCCCGGCCCTGCACGACCTGCGAAAAGCCCTTGTGAGACAGGCGGTTTCTCGTAAGGCTTCCGACACCGCTCGCGCCGAATATACGCGAGCGGCCGATTTGGCGCGCTCTGACAGTCTGGGGGGACGATGAGCTTGAAGATTTATCTGCCGCCGCCAGCCGTGAAGATCGAACGTCCGGGCATTCTGCAACGCGTCGCGGCGATCCTTGGCCTGGCTGGCCTGGTCCTGGCCTGGGCTGTGCTGCTGTTGCCCTGCGCGCTCTGGCTGCTGGCCAGCCTGGTGGTCAACCGCCTGACGACGACGCCCGTTCGCCAGCAGGCCCGCCAACAAGCCTGAACGTTGTTCACTTATCCCTAGCCAGGCGCGCTCCGGCGCGCCAGGATGGCCGCGCCTAGCGTAGCGGCCCGATCCCAGAGGCCGCGCGAGGCTATGGGAGCGACGCATGACGGGACGTCTGGACGGCAAGGTTGCGGTGATCACCGGCGGATGTTCGGGCATCGGGCTGGGGGCGGTCGAACTGTTCGTGGCCGAAGGCGCGTGCGTCGTGGCGGCCGACCTGCAGGCCGAGAAGGGCGCGATCCTCGAGCGGCGCTTCCCCGACAAGGTCCGGTTCTCGCGCTGCGACGTCACCGACGAGGCCCAGATCGCCGCGACCATGGCCCTGGCCCAGGAGGCCTTCGGCGGCCTCGACATCCTGTTCAACAACGCCGGCCACGGCGGCGCGCCCAACGGCGTGGCCGACATGACCGCCGAGGGCTGGGACGCCACCTTCGCCCTGCTGCTGCGCGGTCCGGTGCTGGGCATGAAGCACGCCCTGCCGCTGATGCTGGCGCGGGGTGGCGGCAGCGTCATCAACACCGCCTCGATCGCCGGCCTGCAGGCCGGGTTCGGGCCGCTGGCCTATTCCACCGCCAAATGCGCGGTGATCCACCTCAGCCGCTGCGCGGCGGCCGAGCTGTCGCCGCAGAAGATCCGGGTCAACGCCATCTGCCCGGGCCTGATCGCCACCTCGATCTTCGGGGCCTCGATGGGCCTGCCGCGCGAGGTCGCCGACCAGATGGCCGCCCGCGTCGCCGAGGTCGGCCCCAAGATCCAGCCGGTCCCCAAGTCCGGCCTGCCCGAGGACATCGCCCGCGCCGCCCTCTACCTGGCCAGCGACGACTCCGAGTTCGTCACCGGCACGCACATCGTGGTCGACGGCGGCCTGACCATCGGCGGTCGCAGCAGCTGGGATTCCACCGCGCCGTCGCCGCTGCTGTCGGCGATGGGCATCACGCCGGAGCAGGCCGAGCAGATGCGGGCGGCGGTGATCGCCTCGCAAGCCCACGCATGACGGCGACCCCACCCATCACGGCAAGGTCGTGAGCCTGCTGGCGGCCGGGCGCGGGTTCGGGGCCCGGCTGACCCCCAACCTGCGCGGCGCGCTGTGGATGCTGGCCTCGGCGGTGCTGTTCACCGCCATGACCACCCTGATCAAATATCTGGGGGCGGGCTATCCGGCCGCCCTTCAGACCTTCTATCGCCAGCTGGCCGGGGTGATCGTGCTGCTGCCCCTGGTGGCGCGCGACTGGCGCGGGGCATTGCGGACCACGCGGCCGGGCATCCTGATCTTCCGCTCCAGCGCCGGGGTGCTGGCGATGATCCTGGCCTTCTACGCCTATCAGGAACTGCCGCTGGCCGACGCCAACGCCCTGTCGTTCACCCGCACCCTGTGGCTCGTGCCGCTGGCGGCCCTGGTGCTGCGCGAGCCGCTGGGCCCGATGCGCGTGGCCGCCGCCCTGGTCGGTTTTCTCGGCGTGCTGATCATGCTCAAGCCGGGTGGAGACGGCGCCCACTGGCTGGGCTGGCCGCAGGCGGCCGCCCTGGCCTCGGCCCTGCTGTTCGCCCTGACCATCACCGGCATGAAGGTGATGACCCGCGACCACTCGCCCTTCACCCTGCTGGTCTATGCGGCGGGCCTGGGCCTGGTGTTCTCGATCCCGCCGGCCCTGTTCGTCTGGCGCTGGCCCAGCCTGCCCGACCTCGGCCTGCTGGCCCTGATGGGGGTGATCGGCACCCTGACCCAGGGCTGCTACATCAAGGGCATGGAGGCCGGCGAGGCGGCGGTGATGGCGCCCATCGACTATACCCGCCTGGTGTTCGCGGTGGCCGCCGGCTTCCTGCTGTTCCACGAGACGCCCAGTCCGGCCGTGCTGGCCGGCGCGGCCATCGTCGTGGCCTCGACCCTCTATATCAGCGTGCGCGAGCACCGGCTGTCGCGCCTCAAGGCGGCGACCGAACCGCCGTCCTAGGCTGGCGGGCGGCGGCGAACCTCGTCATCCTCCCGTCAAGGACGGAGACCTTCTGATGCAGACCGTATTGGTGGCCGGCGGCGCCGGCTATGTCGGATCGCACACCTGCCTGCGCCTGGCGCAGGAGGGCTTCCTGCCCGTGGTGTTCGACGACCTGTCCAACGGTCACCGCGAGCACGTGCAGTGGGGGCCCTTCGAGCAGGGCGACATCCGCGACGGCGCACGCCTGGACGCGGTGTTCGCCGCTCACAAGCCGGTGGCCGTGCTGCACTTCGCCGCCAGCATCGAGGTGGGGGAATCCACCAGGAACCCGGGCAAGTTCTTCGACAACAACGTCGGCGGGGCGATCTCGCTGATCGAGGCGACCCGGCGGGCCGGCGTCGAGGCCCTGGTGTTCTCCTCGACCTGCGCCACCTTCGGCGACCCGATCCGCCTGCCGATGGCCGAGGACCATCCGCAGAACCCGCTCAATCCCTACGGCCGCAGCAAGCTGATGGTCGAACAGGCCTTGGCCGATTACGCGCGCTATGTCGGCTTCCGCAGCGCGGTCCTCCGCTACTTCAACGCGGCCGGGGCCGATCCCGAGGGCCGCATCGGCGAGTGGCACGAGCCCGAGACCCACGCCATCCCCCTGGCCATCGACGCGGCCCTGGGGCGTCGGGAGCATTTCACGATCTTCGGCGACGACTACGACACCCGCGACGGCACCGCCGTGCGCGACTACGTCCACGTGCTCGACCTGGCCGACGCCCACCTCCTGGCCCTGCGTCACCTGCTGGGCGGCGGCGAGGCGGCGATGTTCAACCTGGGCACGGGCCACGGCACGACCGTCCGCGAGATGATCGCCGGCGTCGAGCGGGTGTCGGGCCGGTCCCTGCCGGTGATCAACGCGCCGCGCCGGCTGGGCGACGCGCCGGAGCTGGTCAGCGACAACGCCCTGGCCCGTCAGCGCCTGGGATGGTCGCCGACCCGCGATCTGGACGCCATCCTGGGCAGCGCCTGGCACTGGCATTCCGGGCGGGCCAGCCAGGTTGCAACTCCGGCGGTCGCACGCCGATAGCGCGTATTTCGCGAAACGCTTTTTTTGCACCTTCACCGTTATTGCTAGCAGGAATTCCCTGGGGGACCTGTGTGTGTTGAAGGTTTTGACCTGCCTGACGACGGAGCATGACCTTCGTCTGGTCGTCGTCGCCGGCCTGATCTGTTTCGCCGCCTGCTTCACGGCGTTTCGGCTCTATTCACGCATGCGCGGCGCCACGGGCGTGGTGCGGGCCGCCTGGCTTCTGCTGACCGGCCTGGTGTCGGGATCGGGCGTCTGGGCCACCCACTTCATCGCCATGGTCGCCTACGACCCCGGCCTGAAGACCGGTTACAGCCCGAGCGGCACCCTGCTGTCGCTGATGATCTCGGTGATGTTCATGGCCGGCGGCTTCGCCGTGGCCTCGGCCCAGCGCACCCGCACCAACGACTTCGCCGGGGGCCTGATCCTGGGCATGGGCGTCGCGGCGATGCACTACACCGGCATGTCGGCCTTCGTGACCCAGGGCTTCGTGCAGTGGGAACAGGCCACCGTGGCGGTTTCGGTGCTGCTGGGCGTCTGCGGCGCCGCCCTGGCCCTGACCGTGGGCGGACGCGCCCGCTCCCTGCTCAAGCAGGTCGGCGGCGGCCTGGTGCTGACGGTCGGCGTCTGCGCCCTGCACTTCGTCGGCATGGGCGCGATCACCATCGTCCCCGACCCCGCCATCGTCGTGCCCGATCAGATGTTGTCGGGCGCCATCCTGACCCTGGCGGTGACCTCGATCACCGGCATGATCATCCTTGGCGGCCTGGGCGCCGTGGCCATCGAATCCCAGACCAGCCGCTCGGCCCTGGACCGTATCCGCCGCCTGGCCAACGCCGCCTACGAAGGCATCATCGTCGTCCAGGACGGCCTCATCAACGACGCCAACGCCGCCTTCTGCGAACTGGCCGGGGTCGAACTGGACGCCTTGCTGGGCACGCCGGTCTCGAACCTGCTGACCTTCGACACCGCGGCCCCGACCCGCGAGGACGTGCGTCGCGAAGGCGCGCTGCAACCGGTCGACGGCGGCCGGCAGATTCCCATCGAGGTGTTCTCCCGCCTGATGGACGACGGCGCGCGCCGCGAGACCTCGGGCCTCACCGTCCTGGCGGTCCGCGACCTGCGCGAGCGCCGCTCGGCCGAGGAGAAGATCCGCTACCTGGCCGACCACGACGGCCTGACCGGCCTGCCCAATCGCAATTCGCTGCAGACCCGCCTGGCCGCGGCCCTGGACCGGGTCGAGGCCTCGGGCGAGAGCCTGTCGCTGGTCTGCATCGACCTGGACCATTTCAAGGAAGCCAACGACCTGCACGGTCACCTGGCGGGCGACGCCCTGCTGGTCGAGACCGCTCGCCGTCTGCAGGATTCGGTGACCGCGCCGTCCTTCGCCGCCCGCCTGGGCGGCGACGAATTCATCGTCGTCCAGATCGCCGCCGGCGACCAGCCGGGCGCGGCCGCCGAGCTGGCCGGCCATCTGCTGGAGGCGCTGTCGGCGCCCGCGACCTACGAAGGTCAGGACCTGATCATGGGCGCCAGCCTGGGGGTCTCGCTGTTCCCCGATGACGGGCGCACCGCCGAGGCCCTGCTGGCCAACGCCGACATGGCGCTCTATCGCGCCAAGGAAAGCGGTCGCGGGGCCTATCGCTTCTTCAAGCGCGAGATGGACGAGTCGATCCGCGAACGCCGGACCATGGCGCGGGAACTGCGCCAGGCGATCATCGACGAGGACCTGGTCGTCCATTACCAGCCCTTGGCCACGGCGTCGGACGGCGTGGTCTGCGGCTTCGAGGCCCTGGTGCGCTGGAACCATCCGGTGCGCGGCATGATCCCGCCGCTGGAGTTCATCCCGATCGCCGAGGAAAACGGCCTGATCACCCAGCTGGGCGAGTGGGTGCTGCGTCGCGCCTGCGCCGACGCCGTCACCTGGGAGCGTCCGCTGCGCATCGCCGTCAACCTGTCGCCGCTGCAGCTGAACCAGCCCAACCTGCCGACCGTCGTGCACGAGATCCTGATCCAGACGGGGCTGGCCCCCAAGCGGCTGGAGCTGGAGGTCACCGAGAGCGCCCTGTTCAAGGACTATCAGCGCGCGCTCGACAACCTGCGCCGGCTGAAGGCGCTGGGCGTGCGCATCGCCATGGACGACTTCGGCACCGGCTTCTCGTCGCTGTCGACCCTGCAGTCGTTCCCGTTCGACAAGATCAAGATCGACAAGAGTTTCGTCGAGAACATCCACCGCCACGACCGGGCGACGGTGATCGTCCGCGCCGTGCTGGGCCTGGGCCGCAGCCTGGACATCCCGTGCGTCGCCGAGGGCGTCGAGACCCAGGAACAGATCGATTTCCTGCGCGGCGAGGACTGCGCCGAACTGCAGGGCTACGCGATCGGCCGCCCGGCCCCGGTCGACACCCTGTCGGCCTGGACCCTGGCCAGCGTGGCCGCCGTCGCGCCCAAGAAGCGCAAGGCGCTCGCGGCCGAGGCGGAAGAGGCCGGCGCGGAGAAGGCCAAGGCGGCCGATCGCGACGCGGCCTGATCGTCGCGCCTACCGCCGCCGCGTCAGCCCGCCCAGGACCCCGCGCATGATCTCGCGACCAGCCTGGCTGGCCAGGGTGCGCAGCAACGACTTGGCGAAGGTCTCGCCCATCGACTGACGGCTGGAGGCGCGGGGCTTGGGCGCCGCGCGGGCGGCCTGGGCCGCTTCGCGTTCGCGAACCTTTTCCGCCGCCGCGTTCTGGCGCTCCAGCTCGGCCTGGTCGGCGGCCGCGTCGGCCTGCTGCTGGGCCTGGGCCGCGCGGCCTTGCAGCGTCTCGTAGGCCGAGGCGCGGTCCAGGGTGGTGTCATACAGGCCGGCGACCGGGCTCTTGGCGATCAGGGCCGTGCGCTCCTCGGGCGTCAGCGGACCCAGGCGCGAGGCCGGCGGGCGGATCAAGGTCTTCTGCACCACGCAGGGCGCGCCCTTGGCGTCCAGGGTCGAGACCAGGGCCTCGCCGACCCCCAGGGCCTGGATGGTCTCGGCGGTGTCGAAGGCGGCGTTGACCCGGAACGACTGGGCCGCGGCCCGCAGGCCCTTCTGGTCGGCGGGGGTGTAGGCGCGCAGGGCGTGCTGGACGCGCGCCCCCAGCTGACCCAGCACCGCGTCGGGGATGTCGGCCGGGTTCTGGGTGACGAAATAGATGCCCACGCCCTTCGAACGGATCAGCCGCACGACCTGCTCGATCTTCTCCAGCAGCGGCTTCTCGGCGTCGTTGAACAGCAGGTGGGCCTCGTCGAAGAAGAACACCAGCTTGGGCTTGTCCGGATCGCCAACCTCGGGCAGCTCCTCGAACAGCTCCGACAGCAGCCACAGCAGGAAGGTGGAATAGAGCTTGGGCGACTGGATCAGCGTGTCGGCGGCCAGGATGTTCACATAGCCGCGGCCGGCCACGTCGGTGCGCATGATGTCGGTCAGCTTCAGGGCCGGCTCGCCGAAGAAGTTCTCGGCCCCCTGGCTCTGCAGGGTCAGCAGCTTGCGCTGGATCGAGCCGACCGTGGCCGGGGCGACGTTGCCGTACTGGGTGCCGATGTCGGCGGCGTGGTCGGCGACGTATTTCAGCGCCGCCTGCAGGTCCTTGAGGTCCAGCAGCAGCAGGCCGTCCTTGTCGGCGACGTGGAAGACCACGGTCAGCACGCCCTCCTGCACGTCGTTCAGCTCCAGCAGCCGCGACAGCAGCACCGGGCCCATCTCGGAGATGGTGGTGCGGATCGGGTGGCCTTTCTGGCCGAACAGGTCCCAGAACATGGTCGGCGGCGCGGCCGGGGTCAGGGCCAGGTCCATCGAGGCGGCGCGGGCCAGCATCTTCTCGTTCGGCGCGCCCAGGGCGGCGATGCCCGAAAGATCGCCCTTCACGTCGGCGGCGAACACCGGCACCCCGGCGTCGGAGAAGGCCTGGGCCATCACCTGCAGGGTCACGGTCTTGCCGGTGCCGGTGGCGCCGGCCACCACGCCGTGGCGGTTGGACCGGTCAAGCCGCTGGGTCACGGGCCCCTCGCCCGCCCCCCCTTCGCTAAGCCCGATGAGGATTTCGCCTTCGCCGATCACCAGGGTCATACGCAACGTCCTTCATATTGAGGGTCTAACCGTAGCCTCGGCCTTGCGCCGCGCCAATCGCGTCGCGCAATGTGGCGCAAGTCTTTTACAGACCTTTCGAGAGAGATACCGCCGATGTCCATTTCCCCCTCGATCACCGGCCGCAACGCCGTGGTGTTCCTGGCGGTCGTCGCCGGGGGGGCGACGCTGTACTGGATGCGCGGCATCCTCACGCCGCTGGCCATGGCGGTGTTCCTGGCGGTGATGATCGACAGCTTCGCCCGGGTGCTGGTGCAGCGCCTGCCGCGCTTCCCCAAGGACCTGGCCCTGCCCAGCGCCATCCTGCTGTCGATCGCCATGTTCGGCCTGTCGGTCTGGGTGGTGACGGCCAACGGCGCCAGTTTCGTCGGGCAGATGCGGGACTACGCGCCGCGCCTCAACGACGTGATCGCCCAGGTGGCCGCGCTGGTCGGGGTCAAGGTGGCGCCGACGATCGGCGACCTGATCAACCAGCTCAACCCGACCCGCTACGCCGGGGCGGCCGCCCAGAGCCTGCAGAACTTCGCCTCCAACGCGGTGCTGGTGCTGATCTATCTGGGCTTCATCATCGCCTCGCGGCGCGGCTTCGGCCGCAAGATCGTGGCCCTCTACCCCCACCACGCCGAACGCGACGGCGCGGTGCGGCTGTTCCAGCGCATCCGCAACGGCATCGAGCAGTACCTGTGGATCCAGACCGTCACCGGCCTGATCATCGCCGTGGCCGCCTGGGCGGTGATGATGCTGGTCGGCCTGGACAACGCCATGTTCTGGGCCTTCCTGATCTTCATCGCCGCCTATATCCCGATCCTCGGCGGGGCGATCGGCTGCATCCTGCCGCCGCTGTTCGCCCTGGTGCAGTTCCCCCACAGCTTCTGGCCGGCCCTGATCCTGTTCATCGCGCTGGAGATCATCTATTTCGTGGTCGGCAACGTGATCCTGCCGCGCATGCAGGGCGACACCCTGAACATGGACCCGACCGTGGTCCTGCTGTCCCTGGCGGTCTGGGGCGCCCTGTGGGGCGTCACCGGCATGTTCCTGTCGACGCCCCTGACCGTGGCGGTGATGCTGATCCTGGCCCAGTTCGACGGCACGCGCTGGATCGCCATCCTGCTGTCGGAGGACGGGGACCCCAGCGGCGCGGCCCTGGACACGCCGCCGCCGGGCGCGGCGCCAAAAAAACGCGGCGTTCGGGCGGCTTCTCGATAGAACTCGATCAAGGGGACTTAACATCCCAAATGGCCTTCCTATCTAGGTCCTGTCGGTGTCCCCCCACGCCGACCCCCGCGCGACGCAGACCGATTTTCCGGAGCGTCCGACGCGGAGCCGCCCGTCGCCCCCCGACGGGCCTGCGCCGCCGGTCCCCCCCACCGGCGGCGCTTCCGTGTCCGGATGGCCGCGGCAAGATATTCGCCCATTTTTTCCGGTTGCGGTTGAAACCAGGCCTGAACGGGCTAGGTTGTCGCCAAAAATTCGCGAGGGAATCCCATGGTCGGTGAAAAACTTGACCCCAAGGCGGCCGCAGCTCAATCGGAAGGCCTGATCTCGGCCTTCAGCGCGGCTCTGGGGCAGGGGGCGCTCACCGAGCCGCTTCGCCAGTTCGCCGCCCAGGCCCAGGAAGACTGGTCGGCCGAGGAACTGCCGGGCTTCGCCGCCGACGACATCGCCCACGGCCTGATCGACTTCTGGCGCTTCGGCGAAACCGCCTCCGAACCCGTCTCGCTGCGCATCCGCCGCGCTCGCCGCGCCGACGGGACCGACCTGAAGAGCGACCTGCTGGAGATCGTCCAGCCCGACCGCCCGTTCCTGGTCGACAGCATCATGGGCGCCATCGCCGAACAGGGCTTCTCGGTCCGCGCCATGTTCCACCCGGTGGTCGAGACCGCCACCGGCCGCCGCTCGATGATCCAGGTCTATCTGGCCCCGGTGGGCGAGGACCGCGAAGCGGCGCTGATCGCCGCCGTCCGCGAGACCCTGGCCGACGTCCAGCTGGCGGTCGACGACTTCGACGGCATGAAGGCGCTTATGCGCCGGACGATCGACGCCCTGCGCGACTCGCCCGTCGCCATCCCGGAGGTCGAGCGGGCCGAGGGCCTGGCCTTCCTCGACTGGCTGGAGGGCGACCACTTCGTGTTCCTGGGGGCCCGGGTCTACGAATATCCCCGCACCGCCGACGGCGGCTACGCGGCCGAGGAGCCCCTGTACCAGCCCGAGGGCAGCCTGGGCGTGCTGCGCGATCAGACCCGCACGGTCCTGCGCCGCGAGAGCGAGCCGGCGATCCTGTCGCCCCAGGTCCGCGACCACCTGCTGCTGGGCGCGCCCCTGGTGGTGGCCAAGTCGAACCTGCGCTCCAAGGTCCACCGCCGCGGCTACATGGACTATGTCGGCGTGCGGCGGTACGGCGCCGACGGCAAGGCGTCGGGCGAGGTCCGCTTCGTCGGCCTGTTCACCGCCGAGGCCTACGAGACCCCCGCCCACGAGGTGCCGGTGATCCGCCGCAAGGTCGAGCACGTGCTCGACCAGGCCGGCAAGGACCCCGACAGCCACAACGGCAAGAGGCTGCGCAACATCCTCGAGACCTGGCCGCGCGACGAGCTGTTCCAGATCCCCGAGGGCGAGCTGCTGACCATGGCGCTGGGGGTGCTGCACCTCTACGACCGGCCGCGCGTGCGGCTGTTCGCCCGCCGCGACCCGTTCGACCGCTTCATCTCGGTGCTGATGTTCGTGCCGCGCGAGCGCTACGATTCCGGCGTCCGCGAACGGGCCGGCAGGATTCTGGCCCAGGCCTTCGAGGGTCGGGTCTCGGCCTATTATCCCAGCTTCTCCGACGCCCCGCTGGCCCGCGTGCACTACGTTCTGGGCGTCACGCCCGGCAAGCACGGCAATCCGGACCTGGCCGACCTGGAGGCCGCCGTCGCCGAGACGGCCCGCACCTGGGAAGACCGCTTCGAGGTCGCCGTGCGCGAGGGCGGGGCCCCCGGCCGCGTGGCCGAGACCCTGGCCCGCTACCTGACCGCCTTCCCGCCCGGCTATCGCGACCAGTACGACGCCGCCGAGGCCCTGGCCGACATCGCGGTCATCGACGACCTGGCCGAGGGCGAGGCCGTCCGCGTGCGCGGCTTCCGCCACGCCGACGACGACAAGCTGACCTTCCGCTTCAAGCTCTACCGCCCGGGCGCCGCCGCGCCCCTGGCCGACGTGCTGCCGATCCTCGAGCACATGGGGCTGAAGGCCCTGATCGAGGACGGCTTCAAGCTGACGCCGGCGGCCCATACCAGTGTAGGGGGCGTCCACGGCAAGGTCTGGGTGCACGAGTTCACCCTGCGCGACGAACAGGGCGAGCACCTGTCGTTCGGTGACGTGAAATCGGCCTTCGAGGCCGCCTTCGTCGCCATCTGGACCGGCCGCGCCGAGAGCGACGGCTTCAACCGCCTGGTGCTGGAACTGGGCGTCGGCTGGCGCGAGGCCGCCCTGATCCGGGCCCTGGCCCGCTACCGCCAGCAGACGGGCCTCGACCCCAGCCAGGGCGTGCAGGAACAGGCGCTGTCGGACAATCCCGGCGTCACCCGCCTGATCCTCGACCTGTTCCGCATCAAGTTCGACCCGGCCGTGCGCGCCGACCTCAAGGCCCGCGAAGAGCAGGCCAAGGCCGTCGAGGCCAAGATCGGCGAGGCCCTGCAGGCGGTGGAAAGCCTGGACGCCGACCGCGTCCTGCGCCGCATCGCCGCCCTGGTCGGCGCCATCCAGCGCACCAACTTCTTCCAGGTGGGCGAGGACGGCGAGCCCAAGCCCTATATCAGCTACAAGATCGCCTCGCGGGAACTGGACGACCTGCCCGCTCCCAAGCCCTATCGCGAGATCTACGTCTCGGCCCCGCACGTCGAGGGCGTGCACCTGCGCTTTGGCCCGGTGGCCCGGGGCGGCCTGCGCTGGTCGGATCGCCGCGACGACTTCCGCACCGAGGTGCTCGGCCTGGTCAAGGCCCAGCAGGTCAAGAACGCGGTGATCGTGCCGGTCGGCTCGAAGGGCGGCTTCTTCCCGAAGAACCTGCCGCGCGGCGGTACGCCGGACGCGATCCGGGCCGAGGCGATCCGCGCCTACAAGACCTTCCTGTCGGGCCTGCTCGACATCACCGACAACATCGACGCCGACAACAGGGTCGTGCCGCCGGTCGGCGTGATCAGCCATGACGGCGAGGACCCCTATCTGGTCGTCGCCGCCGACAAGGGCACGGCGACCTTCTCCGACATCGCCAACGGCGTGGCCGAGGACTACGGCTTCTGGCTGGGCGACGCCTTCGCCTCGGGTGGGTCGGTGGGCTACGACCACAAGGTCATGGGCATCACCGCCCGCGGGGCCTGGGAAGCGGTCAAGCGCCACTTCCGCGAACTGGGCAAGGACATCCAGGCCGAGCCGTTCACCGTGGTCGGCGTCGGCGACATGAGCGGCGACGTGTTCGGCAACGGCATGCTGCTGTCCAAGCAGACCAGGCTTCTGGCCGCCTTCGACCATCGCCACATCTTCCTCGATCCCGATCCCGACGTGGCGGTCTCGTGGGCCGAGCGCGACCGGATGTTCAAGCTGCCGCGCTCGTCGTGGGAGGACTACGACAAGAGCCTGATCTCCCAGGGCGGCGGGGTGTTCCCGCGCACCCTCAAGCAGATCCCGCTGTCGCCGGAAGTCCGCGCGATGCTGGAGATCAAGGCGGAAACCGTCGCGCCCAACGAACTGCTCACCGCGATCCTCAAGGCGAAGGCCGAGCTGCTCTATTTCGGCGGCATTGGCGCCTATGTGAAGGCCAGGGGCGAGAGCCAGGCCGAGGCGGGCGACAAGGCCAATGACGCCATCCGCGTCAACGGCGCCGACCTGCGGGTCAAGGTGGTGGGCGAGGGGGCGAACCTCGGTCTCACGCAAGCAGGTCGCATCGAGTTCGCGCAACTGGGCGGCCACATCAACACCGACGCCATCGACAACTCGGCCGGGGTCGACAGCTCCGACCACGAGGTCAACATCAAGATCCTGACCGGGATCCTGGAGCGCGGAGGCAAGCTGACCCGTGACAGCCGCAACCAGCTGCTGCCGACCATGACCGACGACGTGGCGAGCCACGTCCTGGCGGACAACTACGACCAGACCCTGGCCCTGACGCTGATGGAAAGCGACGCGGTGTCGGAGGTCGATTCCCACGCCCGGTTCATGGCCGAGCTGGAGGCCAAGGGCCGGCTGGACCGCCGGGTCGAGGGCCTGCCCGAGGCCGCCGTGCTGTCCGAGCGCGCCAAGGCCGGCAAGGGCCTGACCCGACCGGAACTGGCCGTGCTGCTGGCCTATGGCAAGATCGACCTGTTCGACGACATCGTCGCGTCGGAAGCGCCGGACGATCCGTGGTTCGAGGCGACGCTGCTGGGCTATTTCCCGCCCGCGCTCGGCAAATATGCCGACGAGATGCAGCGTCACCGGCTGAAGCGCGAGATCATCGCCACGGTGCTCGACAACCAGATGATCAACATGTGCGGCCCGACCTTCCCGAGCCGCCTGCGAGCCGCCGCCGGCTGCGACACCACCGCCCTGGTCACGGCCTTCGCCGCCGCCCGCCAGATTCTCGGGATCGACGCCCTGTGGGACCAGGTCTCGGCCCTGGACGGCAAGGCCTCGGCCGCCGGTCAGACGGCGCTGTACAAGGCCCTGGCCTACGCCCTGCGCAGCCTGACCTTCTGGCTGGCCCGGCGGGCGTTCCGCGACAAGCTGGCGGTCGCCAAGCTGGTCGAGGCCTATGGCCCGTCGGTGAAGGCGCTCAGCGCCCTGACCCCGGCCATCCTGTCGTCGTTCGAGCAGAAGGCCTCGGCCAAGCGAGCCAAGGTCTACATGGCGGACGGCGCGCCGGAAGCCCTGGCCCAGGCCGTGGCCGCCCTGCAGCCCCTGACCACGGCGGCCGACCTGGTCGACCTGGGCAACGCCTCCAGCTGGCCGGTCGAGAACGTCGCCCGGCTCTACCACCAGGTCGGGGCGGCCTTCGGCTTCGACCGCCTGCGCGGCGCGGCCGGCTCGTTCGTCGGCGGCGACCCCTTCGAGCGGCTGGCCGTGCGCCGGCTGATCGAGGACATGCTCGGCGAGCAGACGGCCATCACCCAGGCGGTGCTGAAGTTCTCGGCCAACGCCCAGGCCGGGGACGACGAGGCCTCGGCCAAGGCGGCGACCACCTCCTGGGCCGCCCTGCGCACCGACACCGTCCGCGCCGCCAAGCGCACGGTCGAGGATATCGAGCAGGCCGGCGGCGGCTGGACCTTCGCCAAGCTGACCATCGCCAACGCGGCGCTGCGGGGGCTGGCGAGCGCCAGCTAGACCCTCGATCGGGGACACGCACATGTGCGTGTCCCCAGCCCGAAAAGCTTCGCGTATAAGCGATCAGACTCGGGGGGATCTTCCATGGACAGAGGCGATCGGCGGCGGGCCGCGTGGGCGCTCTACGAATGGGCCCAGCAGCCCTACTGGGCGCTGATCGCCACCTTCATCTTCACCCCCTATTTTGCCGCCGGTTTCGTCGGCGACGCGGCGCGGGGCCAGAGCCTGCTGGGCTATGCCGGGGCGGTGTCGGGCCTGCTGATCGCGGTGTTCAGTCCGCTGGTCGGCGCCTCGGTCGACGCCCGGCGCAACCCGCGCGCCTGGCTGATCGGCCTGGCCTTTCCCTTCGTCATCGCCAGCGCCGCCCTGTGGTTCGCCGTGCCCGGCGCCCAGGACCGCGTCCTGCCGATCCTGGCCTGCCTGGTGATCGCCGGCGTCGCGGCCGAACTGAGCAGCGCGGTGATGAACGCCCTGCTGCCGCTGGTCGCCAAGCCGGGCGAGGTGGGGCGGCTGTCGGGCTCGGCCTGGGCCCTGGCCTATGTCGGGGCCTTGATCTCGCTGTTCATCGTGCTGCTGTGCTTTTCGCTGCCCCAGGTCCCGATGCTGGGACTGTCGAAGGCGTTGCACGAGCCCGACCGGATGGTCGGCCCGCTGGTGGCCCTGTGGTTCCTGCTGTTCGCCTGGCCGCTGATCCTGACCGCGCCCAGGCCGCCGCAGACCGGCGCCAAGAAGCCGCTGGCCGAGCTGTGGTCGACGATCCGCTCCCTGCCCGGCAAGCCGTGGATGGCGCGTTTTCTCATTGGCCGGATGCTGATCGGCGACGGCATTTCCAGCTTCATCGCCTTTGGCGGCGTGCTGGCGGCCGGCCTGTTCGGCTGGACCACCACCCAGCTGGGCCTCTACGCCATCGCCCTGTCGATCACCGCCGGGATCGGCACCTTCATCGGCGGCCGCGTCGACCAGAAGCTGGGCTCGAAGGCCACGGTGCTGATCGCCGTCTGCGTGGTGTTGTTCGGCGCGTTCGGGGTCGGCTGCGTGGGCCGCGACAGCCTGTTCTTCGTATGGCCGGTCGCCGCGCCGGTTTCCGGCGGCGCCCTGTTCTCCAGCTTGCCCGAGCGGGTGTTCCTCGGCTTTTCCCTGTTCGTCGGCCTGACCTTCGGCCCGGCCCAGGCCAGCTTGCGGGCCTGGATGGCCCAGCTGGCCCCGGCCGGCGAGAGCGGGCGGTGGTTCGGGCTCTATGCCCTGTCGGGCAAGGCCACGGCCTTCCTGGCCCCGCTGGTCATCGCCGTCGGCACCCGCCTGGTCGGCGACCAGCGCATCGCCGTCGCGGTCTCGGCCCTGTTCATGATCGCCGGGGCGGCGGTCCTGGCCGGCGTGCCGCGCCAGGGTCCGGAAGCCCTGTCGGACGTGATCGAGAAGTAGTCAAACCCAGGGTTGTTGCGGCCGCGATCCCGGGTCAAGATCAGCTTGCCGGGGGGCGCGGCGCTGGGGGCGTGATGACCAAAGACCGTATCGCGATGCTGGATTCCCTCCGGGGTCTGGCCGTGCTGGGCATCCTGCTCTGCAACATCCCGCTGGCGGCGGTTCCCGAGGCGGTCGGCACCAGCCTGATCCATTGGCCGCACGGCCAGCAGCCGGCCTCGGTGGCGGTCTGGCTGGTCACCCAGGTCTTCTTCCAGCAGAAGTTCTATTCCTTGTTCGCGATGCTGTTCGGCGCCTCGATGCTGCTGGTCGGCGGCGAAGGGGGAGACGGCTCGCGGACCCGGATCCTGGTCCTGCGCCTGGTCAGCCTGCTGGCCATCGGCCTGGCCCACGGCTTCCTGATCTGGCAGGGCGACGTGCTCCACACCTACGCCCTGGTCGGGCTGCTGGCCATGTGGGCGAGGCCGTGGCCGGCCAAGCGCCTGCTGGCGGCGGGGATCGGCCTGCACCTGATCCTGTCGGGCTGGACCGTCTTTAACATCCTGCAGCAGGCGGCCAAGGGCGGCGGCGGTCCGCCGGCCGCGGCGATGGCCAAGTTCACCGCCGAGAACCACGCCAAGACCGTCGAATACGCCGGCGGCTTCACCCAGTCGTTCGTCCAGAACGCCAAGGACTACGCCGATTTCGTCGCCGGCTCCTTCAGCCATTGGCCGCCGACCTGGCCGTTGCTGGTGCTGTCGCTGATGCTGATCGGCATGGGCCTCTACAAGCTGGGCGTCCTGAGCGGCAAGGCCTCGATCGGGGTCTATCGCGCCCTGGTCGCCGTGGGCCTCGGAACCCTTGCGGTCGTCGGCTTCGCCGAGACGTTCTACGCCACCCTGCCCGACCATCCCCGGGCGATGGGCGCCCTGGCCCGCTGGATGCAGAGCGCCACCGCGCCGGTGGTCAGCCTCGGCTATGTCGGGCTGATGGTGCTGGCGGCGCGGGCCAAGGTCTGGAAGGCGATCCCGGCGGCGCTGGCCCCGGTCGGCCAGATGGCCTTCACCAACTATCTGACCCAGTCGATCCTGATGACGGCGATCTTCTACGGCGGACGCGGCCCCGGCCTGTTCGGCAAGGTCGACCGGCCGGCCCTGGCGGGGATCGTCGTGGCGATCTGGACGCTGCAGATCCTCTGGTCGCGCTGGTGGATGGCGCGCTTCACCATGGGGCCGCTGGAGTGGCTGTGGCGCCTGGCCTATCGCGGGCCGATGCCGCTGCGGCGGGAGCCGGCCAAGGTCGCGGTGGAGGCCTAGACGCTGCGCAGCGCCTTGGCGAAATAGTCCTGGGTCTGGGCGAACAGGTCGGGACGGTACCTGGCCCGCGGGTCGTTGGCCCGGTTGTCGTCGAAGGCGTGGGTGGCGTCGGGATAGAAGGTCGTGTCGACCGACAGCCCGTCGCGCTTCAGCCGCTCCAGCGCCTTTTGCGGGTTCTTCCAGCCGACCACCTGGTCCTTGCCGGCCACCACCGAGAACACCTTGGGCCCCTGGGCGCCCCAGCCCCGGCTGGAGGTCAGCGAGGGGTAGCTGGAATAGGGATAGACCAGCAGGGCGCCCTTGACCCGGGCCCGCAGCTTGAGCGGGTCGGCGTCGGTGACGCCGGTGGCGCGGGCCGCGTTCGCCCCGATCGCGTAGCCGTCCATGATCGACCAGGCCCCATGGCTCCAGCCGGCCAGGAACAGGCGGGTGTGGTCGGCCCAGGGCTGGCTTTCCAGCCAGGTCATCACCGCGAAGATGTCGCCCGACCGCTTCAGCCCCTGCAGCACCGTGCCGGTGCAGACGAACAGCTTGGCGTCGAGGCTCGACATGCCGCGCGGCTTGAACGAGTCGACGACGATCGCCGCGTAGCCGGCCTGGACGGCCACCCTGGCGTAGTCCTCGAGGAACGGGGTCTTGCCGCCGCAGCCGTGCAGGATCAGCGCCACCGGAAAGGGGCCGGGGCCCGAAGGTTTGAAGACCTTCGAGGCGTCGGCGATCTTGGCTCCCCATTTCGCGGAAGTCATGGCGGCGCTGAGCATGGCGTCGTCTCTCGCTACGCGTTCCTAGTGGCGGAACACTCGCACGCCGGTGAAGGCCATTGTAAGACCCAGCTTGTCGGCGGCCTCGATGACTTCGCCGTCGCGCATCGAGCCGCCCGGCTGGATGATCGCCGTGGCTCCGGCTTCCGCCGCCTGGATCAGGCCGTCGGCGAACGGGAAGAAGGCTTCCGAGGCGCAGGCGCAGCCCTTGAGGTCCAGGCCGAAATCGGCGGCGCGCAGGGCGGCGATGCGGGCCGAGTCCTTGCGGTTCATCTGGCCGGCCCCGACGCCCAGGGTCTGGCCGGCGCGGGCGTAGACGATGGCGTTGGACTTGACGTGCTTGCCGACCGTGAAGGCGAACAGCATGTCGCGCACTTCTTCCTCGGTCGGCTGGCGCTGGGTGACGATCTTCAGGTCGCTCGCGGTGATCCGCGCGTCATCCCGGGATTGCACCAGGAAGCCGCCGGCCACCGACTTGAAGGTGTCGCCGGTCGACAGCGCGTCGGGCAGGCCGCCGGTCACCAGCAGGCGCAGGTTCTTCTTGGCGGCGAACACCGCGACGGCGTCGTCATCGGCTTCCGGGGCGATCACCACCTCGGTGAAAATCTCGACCATCGCCAGCGCCGCCTCGCGGGTCAGGCGGCTGTTGACGGCGACGATGCCGCCGAACGCCGAGGTCGGGTCGCAGGCCAGGGCCCGCTCATAGGCCTCGCGCTGGCTGCCGCCCACCGCCACGCCGCAGGGGTTGGCGTGCTTGATGATCGCCACGGCCGGGCCCTGGGCGGGGTCGAACTCGGCGATCAGCTCGAAGGCCGCGTCGGTGTCGTTGATGTTGTTGTAGCTCAGTTCCTTGCCCTGCAGCTGGGTGGCGGTGGCCACGCCCGTGCGCGGGTTCGGGAAGGCGTAGAAGGCCGCCTTCTGGTGCGGGTTCTCGCCGTAGCGCATCACCTGGCGCAGCTCGCCGGCGATGGCCTTGCGGGCCGGGAAGTCCTGGCCCAGCTGGGCGGCGAACCAGGTGGAGATGGCCGCGTCATAGGCCGCCGTGCGGGCATAGGCGCGGGCCGCCAGGGTCTGGCGCAGGGCCAGGGTCGTGCCGCCGGCCTTCAGGGCTTCCAGCACTTCGGCCAGGTCCGACGGATCGGTGCAGACGGCGACATAGCCGTGGTTCTTGGCCGCCGAGCGGATCATGGCCGGGCCGCCGATGTCGATGTTCTCGACGCACTCGGCATAGGTCCCGCCCTTCGCGACGGTGGCCTCGAACGGATAGAGGTTCACATAGAGGATATCGATGCCGCCGATCCCGTGCTCGGCCATGGCCTGGGCGTGTTCGGGGGCGTCGCGCACGCCCAGCAGCCCGCCGTGGACGATCGGGTGCAGGGTCTTGACCCGGCCGTCCATCATCTCCGGGAAGCCCGTCAGGTCCGAGACGTCCTTGACCGGGACGCCGGCCGCCGCGATCGCCGCCTTGGTGCCGCCGGTCGAGACCAGCTCGACGCCGGCCGCGTGCAGGGTCCGGGCGGCCTCGACCAGGCCGGTCTTGTCGGAGACCGACAGCAGGGCGCGCTTGGGGGCGACGAGATCGGGGGCGGACGGATAGTCGGGGGCGGCGGGCACGGCGGGACTCCGGGTCTGGTGAAAAGACGAAAAGGAGCCCAGGCGCGCGGCGATATAGGTTCGAGCTCCCCGGTGGTTGCCCACCTCCAGCGCCAGTCACCCGAACGGCGCGGAAAATAGGCGGGTCGGCGGGGGAGTCAATGCGGCGTGGGTCTTAGGTCCTCCCCCTGTGGGGGAGGCGGCCGAAGGCCGGTGGGGGGAGCTGAGGGCCGTCGATCCGGGTCGTGGTCATCGGCCGATTACTCCCCCCTCCGATCGCTGCGCGATCGCCTCCCCCGCAGGGGGAGGGCTTCGCCCCTAGTGATCGGTCGCCCGGGCCAGCTTCCAGCGGATCTTGGCGCCCTTTTCCGGTCGCACCTGGCTCTTCAGCACGATGGTGCCGGCCCGCCGCGCATGGCCGTGGTCGAAGTGGGCCGAGGGCGCGATCGCCACATCGACCGCGTCGTTGCGCAGCCACCAGCCGACGTTGGACGGGCCCTTGATCAGCACGCTCTTGCCGTCGCGGGCCAGGGAGGCGCGGGCGTCGGGGTGGAGGTGGAAGCTGACCATGAACGGCAGGTAGCGGCGCGGGCCGTCCTCGCCGCCGGCGACGATGGGGATCAGGCTGTCCTCGCCGCGCAGCTCGTCGGCCTTGAGGTCGAGGAACAGGCGGCGGGCGTGGGTCAGGCCCAGGCGCTTCCAGCCGTCGTGGACGACGTCCAGCCACACCCCGGTGTCGGCGACGTCGTGGCGCTTGACCTCGACCTGCGTCGCGCCGTCGACCAGCCAGGGGCCCAGCGCCTCGGCCCGCCAGCCCGACAGCGGCCGCCCGGCCGAGCCGTCGCCGACCGACACGGTGGAGGCGGCGTCCGACAGGCGGAAGGCGTTGGCCCCGGTGGCTTCCGGGCTCCAGCCGCAGCTGGTGATCAGCCGGTCCTTGCCGCAGACGATCTCGACGGCGGCCGGCTGGGCGCAGGCGGCGACGCTGAGCACGCGGGTGGCCGGCGGGCCGGCGTCGGCCATCACCTGGATGCTGCCGCCCTGCATCTTCTGGTAGCCGACGTGCGGCGCGCTCTGCGGCGGGCGCGGGCCGTGGTCGTCATGGGCCAGGGCCGCGGCCACCCGGCGCGGCTCCACGGCCTCGCCGCCCTGGAAGGCCGCCAGGTGGCCGTCGGCCAGGGTGAAGAACCGCACCGACGAGGACAGGCGGTCGATGGCCCGGGTCAGGGCCTCGGGCGCGGGCCGGCCGCGCTGGCCCAGGGCGTCGTCCAGGGTCAGCAGGTCGAACAGCAGTTCCAGCCCCGCCTCGGGCGAGCGGCTGGCGTGGCCGCCGTCGGGCAGGACGATGGCGTCGAGCCTGGCCATGACCTTCTTGAGGCCGGCGGCCATCAGCCGGTCGCTGGCCTTGCCGGTCAGGGCGCAGCCGGCGATCGTCGCCACCACGGCGCGCTCCAGCTTGCGGTCCGGCGCGTCCGAGGCCTTGAGCAACTGGCGGGCTCCGCGAGCGATGTCCAGGGCCATGGCCGAGATCTCGGCGTCGGAGGCCTCGGGCGCCAGGGCCTTGGCGGCGCAGGCCAGGTGGAAGGTGCGGCGTTCCAGGCGCTCGCCGCTCCACGAGAACCCGTTCCAGGTCCCGAACACCCGCCGCCAGTCCTGCAGCAGCCGCAGGGCCAGGCGCGATGAGCCGGGGCCGGCCGCCATCAGGTGCGGCAGCCAGTCGAAGCCGTGCAGGGCGATGGCGAATTGCCGGGTGGGGCTGGGCTGGTCGAAGGGGTCGCCGGTCTCGCCCAGGCGCAGCACGCCGCCGTCGAGCACCAGCACGCCCTCCAGCAACTGCCGGCCACGTTCGGCGTCGAGCGGGCGGGGGTCGTGCGGATGGGCGGCCAGGCCGACCGGGCGCGGCCCGGTGATGGTGGCGCGATGCGGCGGTGAGCCGAACCATTCGCGCTCGACATTGCCGCGGATCGAAGCGCCCAGCGCCTTGAGGAACAGGCCCTTGGTGCTCGCCCCGCGACCACGGGGCCAGTCACGCTTTTGGGGGCCGCCGGCGAGGGCGGATGGCTTGCGGACGGAACCTGTCGCGGGAGCCCCCTCCATGCCGCTGGATCAGCCGCCCTTCAGGGCGCGGATGTTGTCGGCATAGGCCGAGGGCCCGCCCTTGAACACCGCCGAGCCGGCGACCAGGGCCGTGGCTCCCGCCGCCACGCACTGTGGCGCGGTGGCCGGGGTGACCCCGCCGTCGACCTCGATGATGATGTCCAGGTCCTGGGCGTCGACCATCCTGCGCAGGGCCTCGACCTTGCGCAGCTGGCCGGGAATGAAGCTCTGGCCGCCGAAGCCGGGATTGACGCTCATCACCAGCAGCAGGTCGACGTCCTCCAGGATCCATTCGACGTGGTCGATGGAGGTCGAGGGGTTGAACACCACCCCGGCCTTGGCCCCTAGCTCGCGGATGCGCTTGAGCGAACGGTGCAGGTGCGGGCCGGCTTCCGGGTGGATGCTCATCAGGTCGGCCCCGGCCGCCCGGAAGGCTTCCAGGTAGGGGTCGGCCGGGCTGATCATCAGGTGGACGTCGAAGGGAATCTTGGCGTGCGGCCGCAGCGCTTTGACGACGTCCGGTCCGATCGTGATGTTGGGCACGAAATGGCCGTCCATCACGTCGACATGCACCCAGTCGGCGCCGGCCGCCTCGATGGCGGCGACTTCCTCGCCCAGCTTGGCGAAGTCGGAGGCGAGGATGGAGGGGGCGATCAGCGGCGCGGTCATGCCCATGGCTTAGCGGGCTTGGGCTCGCGCGACAAGCGAGCCCATTGTCGCGTGGGGGTTTGAGGCGCGCCACACCCCAAGATTGTCATTCCGGAAAGCGGTTTAGACCTTCACGAACCGCGCCGCGAAGAACCCGTCCAGGCCGCCATCGCGGTGGTGCGGCAGGATGCGCAGCGTGCCGCGCGGGGTCAGGCTGGCGGCGGGCGCGCCGCCTTCTTCCGGGGCGATCGGGTCGAGCTTGATGTCCGGTCGGCGGGCCAGGAACGCCTCGACCTGGGCCTCGCCCTCTTCGGGCTCCAGCGAGCAGACGCAATAGACCAGGCGGCCGCCGGGCTTCAGCCGTCCGGCGGCGCTGTCGAGCAGCTTGCCCTGCACGCCGGCCAGGCTGGCGACGTCGCCGGGGCGGGCGGCCCACAGCACGTCGGGATGGCGACGGAAGGTGCCGGTGGCCGAGCAGGGGGCGTCCAGCAGCACGGCGTCGAAGGTCCGGGTGTCCTCCCAGACCCCGGCGTCGGCGGCGATCACCTCGGCCGTCAGCTTCATGCGGGCCAGGTTCTCGGTGACCCGGCCCAGGCGGGCGGGCGAACGGTCGACGGCGACGACCTGGGCGCCGGCCGCGACCATCTGCAGGGTCTTGCCGCCGGGCGCGGCGCAGAGGTCGAGCGCGGTCTCGCCGGGCTGGAGGTTGAGCAGGCGGGCGGGAATGGCGGCGGCGGCGTCCTGGATCCACCAGACGCCGTCCTCGAAGGCCGGCCAGGCCGAGACGTCGCCGCGCCGTTCGGTGCGCAGCGTGCCGCCGGGCAGGATCTCGCCCTCCAGCTCGGCGGCCAGGGCGGCGGCGTCGAAATCGGGTTTCAGCGACAGGTCGGTGGCCGGCTCGAAGCCGATCTGGGCGGCGATGGCGTCGGCGGTGTCGCGACCGAAGGCGCTGACCCAGCGGGCGTAGAGCCACGGCGGGGCCAGGTGCTCGGAGGCGTCCGACAGGCCGCCGTCGCGCAGCAGGCCGCGCAGCACGGCGTTGACCAGGCCCTTGAACGGCCGGCTGGTCTTGTTGGCGGCGGCCAGTTCGACGCTGGTGGCGACGGCGGCGAAGGCCGGCACCTCCAGGAAGAAGGCCTGGGTCGCGCCCAGGCGCAGCAGGTTGCGCACGCGCGGCGGCGGCTCCTTGGCCAGCTTGCCGGCCAGGGCGCGGTCGATGGGCCCCAGATGGCGCAGGGCGGCCATGGCCAGGGCGCGGGCGAAGGCGCGCTCCCGGGGTTCGAGAAAGCGGAAAGCGTTGGCCGAGGCGGCTTCGTCGAGCCCGCCGCGCCGCGACAGGGCCGCTTCGATGAGGGCGAGGGCGCCTTCCCGTGCCGGGAGGCCGTCATTGAGTTCCTGAGTCACCCGCCCGCCGTGCCCCGAGGCGACGGCGAGCGCAAGCCTTTTGGACGAATTGGTGCTAGGAAGCCGTCATGTCCGAGACCGACCTGCCGCCCGGCGCGGCCACCGACAAACCGCTGTCCCCCGCCGCCCGCCGGGCGCTGGAAGAGGCCGCCGCCCGTCACGCCGCTCAACACGCGGCGGCCCTGCCGACCGAGGAAGGCGGCCGCGACGGCCCGGAGCCGACGCGGTTCGGCGACTGGGAGCGCAAGGGCGTGGCGGTGGATTTCTAAATCCTCCCCCTGTGGGGGAGGTGTCGGCGTAGCCGACGGAGGGGGGCGTGTTCGGCCGATGGCCGCGCTCCGGATCGGCGATCGTAAAACTCCCCCCACCGATCGCTTCGCGATCGCCTCCCCCACAGGGGGAGGACCTTGAACCTAAGCCCCCGCCATCTCCGCCACCACCTTCAGCGCCGCTTCGCGCGGGTCGTTGGCCGCGGTGATCGGGCGGCCGCAGACCAGATGGCTGGCGCCGGCCTTCAGGGCGTCGGCCGGGGTGGCGGCGCGGGCCTGGTCGTTCTTGGCCGACCAGAACGGCCGCACGCCCGGCGTCACCACCAGGAAGTCGGGGCCGGCGATCTCGCGGGCCAGGGCGGCTTCCTGCGGCGACGAGACGATGCCGTCGACCCCGCATTCCACCGCCTGGCGGATGCGTCGGGCGACCAGGTCGCGGGCTCCGAACGCGTAGCCCATTTCGATCAGGTCGGCGTCGGTCAGGCTGGTCAGCACGGTGACGGCCAGGATCTTCAGGCTTGAGCCGCCCTTGGCCTTGACGGCCGCCTGCATCACCTGCGGCTCGGCATGGACGGTCAGCAGGTCGCAGCCCGACCCGGCCAGCACCCGGGCCGAGCGCTCGACCGTCGCGCCGATGTCGTGCAGCTTCCAGTCCAGGAACACCTGCTTGCCCTGGGCCTTGAGGTCGCCGGCGAAGGCCATGCCGTCGCTCGCCAGCAGCTCCAGGCCGATCTTGTAGAACGACACCGCGTCGTCCAGGCGCTCGACCATGGCGCGGGCCTCGGCGACGCTGGGCAGGTCGAGCGGGATGATCAGGCGCGGATCGGCGGTCATGGGCGGTTCCCCGGGGTGTGGCGCGCGGCGGCGCTTCACCCTAAGAAGGGTGGGCGGTTTCGCGGATTGAAGGCTGAGGACGTCGAATGAGCCAGGCAGAACTCGCCGTCAACTTCTTCGTGGCCCTGTTCGCCCTGATCGACCCGATCGGCAACGTGCCGCTGTTCGCCGCCGCCACCCTGGGCGCGGCCGCCGCCGGCCGGCGGATCGTGGCGGTCTATATCGGACTGTTCGTCGCCGCCTTCCTGATCTTCTTCTACTTCACCGGCGTTTCCCTGCTGGAGTTCTTCGGCATCTCGATGCCGGCCTTCCGCATCGCCGGCGGCATCATCCTGTTCATCCTGGGCCTGGACATGGTGCGCGACGACTTCACCACCATGTTCGCCGACGCCGCCGAGGGCATCGAGGGCCAGTCGGCGCGGGTCTACGCCAAGCAGCGCTTCGAGCGGCTGATCGTGCCGTTCGCCATGCCGCTGCTGATCGGGCCCGGCGCGATCTCGACGGTGATCATCTATGCCAGCGAAGCCAAAAGCTTCGGCCTGGCGGGGATGGCGGCCGGCGTCGGGGTGATCACCGGCGTGGCCTTCGTCACCGTCGTCACCTTCTGGGCCGCGCCGCTGATCAGCAAGGTGCTGGGCCGGATCGGCATGAGCATCGTGGTGCGGGTGCTGGGCCTGATCCTCTGCGCCCTGGCGGTGCAGTTCGTGATGATCGGGGTCGGGGACGCGACGCGAGGCCTGATCCGGGCGGACGCCAAGGCGCCGTACGCGGAGCATCGGTAGGGGCGGCGGCTGGGGACACACACTCGCCGCATGGCGTTGGTGTGAAGTCCCGGAAGCCTTGGGGGCGAGTGTGTATCCCCCTCCCTGTCCTAGACCTTCCGAAACCGCGACCCCTGGCTGGCCATCAGCGCCAGGGCCCAGTCGTCGGGGATCAGCTTGGCCAGCACCGCGATGGCCTTGTTCGGAGCGCCCGGCACGCAGACCGCGCGGTTGGCCTCGGCGGCCTCGTAGCCGGCGGCGGCGACCTCGTCGGCCCCCAGCCACAGCCAGGTCGGCAGCGACTGGCTGACCTGGGCGCGGGTGCCGTTGACGTCGTGGAACTCCGAATAGGTGAAGCCGGGGCACAGCGCCGAGACATGCACGCCGGTCGCCTGGTTCTCCAGGTGCAGGCTCTGCGAGAACTTGACGAGGAAGCTCTTGGTCGCCGCGTAGAGGGTGTGGCCGGCCGCGCCGGGGGTCAGGCCGGCCAGGGAGGCCACGTTGACGATGCGGCCGTAGCCGCGCTCGACCATGCCCGGCAGCACCTTATGAGTCAGGCCGCAGACCGAGACCAGCAGCACCTGCAGGAAGGCGCTCTGGTCGGCCCAGCTGGTGGCGGCGTAGGTTCCGGGCAGGCCGTAGCCGGCGTTGTTGACCAGGGCGTCGACGACCCGGCCCTGGGCCTCGATCCCGGCCAGCACCGTGTCGACCCCGGCGGGGTCCGACAGGTCGGCGGCGATCGGATAGGCCTCGACCCCGAACCGCAGGCGGATCTCGGCGGCCAGGGCCTCCAGCCGGTCCAGCCGCCGCGCGGTCAGGGCCACGTCATAGCCGTGGCTGGCGTAGATGCGGGCGAAGGCGGCCCCGATGCCGGCGGAGGCGCCGGTGATCAGGGCGAGACGGCGGGCCATGCGGCGTGTGTCCAGACGAAACGGTGAAACTCCGCCGGAGACGAGCACGGCCGGTGATTTGGTTCAAGCGGGCCGAGGGGGAGGGGACGCTGGGGTGAGCGCCCCCTCCGGCGGCGCCGGAGCGCCGCGGGCCCGTCCTTCGGGGCTGGGGGACAGGGAAGGACGGGGATTTCGGTCGTTAGGCCGCTTCGCTGAGCGCCGGCTGGGCGCCGCGCGTCCAGCGCACGGCGGCCTCGGCGACGCGGACGCCGAGCAGGCGGGCGGTCTCGCGGTCGCCGGCCGGCGGGGTGATCTCGGGCGAGGCGTTGTCGGACTGGGCGGCCAGGCCGATGAACGAGCCGACCCGGTTGAGGGTCTCCGGACCGCGTTCGGCGGCGGTCACGCCGGGAGGGGCCAGGCCGAGGTTCACCCAGTTCATGCCGTGCTGGGCCGCCAGGATCGTCAGGCTGGCCAGGGCATGGGCCTTGTCGCCCGAGAAGCTGTGCGAATTGGTGAAGCCGGCCGCCAGCTTGTCCTTCCACGCGCCGGTGAAGAACACCCCGGCGGTGGCGTCGGCGAAGACTTTGAACACGCCGGAGACGTCGCCCATGTAGGTCGGGGTGCCGAACACCACGGCGTCGGCCTGGCTGATCTGCTCGATCAGCGGCGCGAAGTCCTGGGCGGCGCTCTCGATCTTCAGCAGGACCGGGGTCTGGCCGGCGTCGCGGACGCCTTCGGCGACCTTTTCGGCCAGGACGGCGGTGTGGCCGTAACCCGAGTGATAGACGATGGCGACTTTACTCATGACGGATGCCCTGAAAATTGTTGGGTCGTTTCGAAACTGAAACTGTGTCGATTACGTATGCATGACCGACGTCGGCGCCAGAGGATCAGCAACAGCATTTGGTGCAGTTATTCTGCAAGCCGTTGCAGCGCCGGTTGAAGCGGCTTTGGGCGGTGGCCGGGAATTCGCCGCCAATTGCGCCCGCCGCCTTGTGACAACGTTGTCAGCGCCCTATCTAGCGGCTTTGTTTTGCACTGCGGCATAGACCGACCCGCGACGGGCCGGCGCGCGGCGCGCTTGCCCAGGGGCGACAGGACATGACTTCCCACCCGGTGACCGATCCGGTCCCCTCGCCACGGACCTATCCGGTGGCGCTGGTCCTGGCGGCCCTGGCCCTGGGCGGCTTCGCGATCGGCACGACCGAGTTCGCCTCGATGAGCCTGCTGCCCTACTTCGCCGCCAGCCTCGGCGTCGACGCGCCGACCGCCGGTCACGCGATCAGCGCCTACGCCCTGGGCGTGGTGGTCGGGGCCCCGGTGATCGCGGTGGGAGCCGCCCGGATGCCCCGGCGGTTGATCCTGGTCGCCCTGATGGCGGTGTTCGCGGTCGGCAACCTGCTCAGCGCCCTGTCGCCGAGCTTCGGCTGGATGCTGGTGTTCCGGTTCTTCAGCGGCCTGCCGCACGGCGCCTATTTCGGCGTCGCGGCCCTGGTCGCGGCCGGCGTCGCGCCGCCCGAGCGCCGGGCCCGGGCCGTGGCCATGGTGATGATCGGCCTGACCGTGGCGACGATCGTCGGCGTGCCGCTGGCCAACGCCGTGGGCCAGTGGATCGGCTGGCGCTGGGGTTTCGTGATCGTCGCCGTGCTGGCCGCCCTGACCGCCACGGCGGTGTTCCTGTTCGCGCCGCGCGACGCGGCCCATCCCGACGCCAGCCCGCTGCGCGAGCTGGGCGCCCTGGGTCGCGGCCGGGTGTGACTGACCCTGGGCATCGGGGCCATCGGCTTTGGCGGCATGTTCTGCGTCTACACCTACCTGGCCTTGACGATGGCGGAGGTCACCCACGCCTCGCCGGCCGCCCTGCCGCTGGTGCTGGCGGTGTTCGGGGTCGGCATGACGGTGGGCACCCTGGTCTGCGCCTGGGCCGCCGACCGGGCCCAGATGCCGGCGATCGGCGCGGTGCTGCTGTGGAGCGCGGCGTCGCTGGCCCTGTATCCGATGGCGGTGCACAGCCTGTGGACCCTGGTCCCGGTGGTGTTCCTGATCGGCTGCGGCGGCGGGCTGGGCGCGGTGCTGCAGACCCGGCTGATGGACGTGGCCGGCGACGCCCAGACCCTGGCGGCGGCGCTCAACCACTCGGCCTTCAACTTCGCCAACGCCCTGGGCCCGTGGCTGGGCGGCCTGGCCATCGCCGCCGGCTACGGCTGGACCTCGACCGGCTATGTGGGCGCGGCCCTGGCCCTGGGCGGCTTCGCCATCTGGGGGGTGGCGGCGCTGGACGTGCGGCTGGAGCGGCGGCGGACGCTGGCGGCGGCGGAGTAGCCGAGTAGTTCGCCTAGGCCCGAACCTGGTCGAGCATCGCGCGGACGATCAGCCGGTGGAACGGAAGCACCACGGCCAGATAGGCGCGGCCCAGCCGGTTGTGCGTGCGGACCACCGTCGTCGCCGTCACGCGCTGGCCGCCGTCAGCCGGCGCCACGTCGATGAACACGCGGAAATCCAGGTGGTCGTCGTCGAAGCCCATGATCATGCGTTCGGCCGTCTCGCTGACGATCGGGAAGATCCCGATCCGCGCCTGGTCCGACAGGGCGTGAGCGGTCTTGAGGCCGAGGGGCGACACGACGGCGTCCCGCAGCGCCAGGAGCGCGGTCGCCCAGGCCGGCGAGCGTCCGAGCGCGCGTTCGGCGGCCTGGCGGGCGTCCAGGCGCGGGCCGGGCGAGACGACGCTGAAGGCGTCGATGAATTGCGATCCTTCGAGGATTCCGCGCAGGGCGGGCTCGGGCGAGATCGCGTGCGCCCGCATGCCCATCTCGCGACTAGGCCGCGGCCGAGGAGGCGTTCGACGCGCCCGACAGCAGGTCGGCGACCGAAATCAGCGCCAGCCGTTCGGCCACGGCGGTGTCGGCGGCGACCATCGCGCTTCGCACGGCGTCGGGAATCTTCTCGCCCACCGGGCAGCCCTTGACGCCCTTGGGCGCCACGCCGAGGTGGGCGCAGCCGTTCACGGCCCGCAGCACGACGTCCAGGGTGATCTCCTCGGCGGGCTTCAGCAGCCAGGCGCCGCCGTTGGCCCCGGCTCGCGCGCCGATCAGCCCGGCCTTGCCGAGCATGGCGGTCACGCGGCGCACCACCACCGGGTTGGTCGGCACCGAGGCGGCGAGCTCGGCGCTGGCCACGGCGCGGTCCGCCGAGAAGGCGCTCTTGTGCGCCAGATAGGCGAGGGCGTGGGCCGCCACGGGGAATTTCTGACTATCGGACATTTTTCTGTGGCAGGACCCTAGGGGCGTGGCGCGTGCGTTCAACCTAAAAGCATAGTCGGCGAAAAGTATCGTCGGTATCCCGGTTCAGGTGGCGATTGAACCGGAGCGGGATTGGGTGTATCGCGCCCCGCTTGATCGATATGGGGCTCCGCACCGCGATTTGCGAGGGCGACCCCGGAGGGATTGAATGGCTTCCGAAGCCTCTGGCGCACCCGCTCCCACCAGCGCCGCCTCATGTGATGTCCCTCCGCAAGCTGGCCATGACCTGAAAGGGCATAGCTTCCTGGCGCTCGCGGTCGGTTCGGTCGGCGTCGTGTTCGGCGATATCGGCACGAGTCCGCTGTACGCCTTCAAGGAAGCGCTGCACGCCACCGCCAGGGACGGGGTGACCCGTCCCGAGATCCTGGGCGTCGTGTCGCTGGCCCTGTGGGCGCTGATCCTGGTCGTCACGATCAAGTACGTGCTGTTCATCATGCGCGCCGACAACAAGGGCGAGGGCGGGGTGCTGTCGCTGATGGCCCTGGCCCAGCACGCCATCGGCAAGCGCACCACCCTGGTCTTCGTGCTTGGGGTCACCGGGGCGGCGCTGTTCTACGGCGACGCGGTGATCACTCCGGCGATCTCGGTGCTGTCGGCGGTGGAGGGCCTGCGGACCATTCCGATGTTCGAAACCCGCGTCACCACCCAGATGGTGCTGCTGATCGCCACGGTCATGCTGCTGGGCCTGTTCTTCATCCAGAGCCGGGGCACGGCGGTGGTCGGCCGGCTGTTTGGGCCGGTATGCGCCGTCTGGTTCGCGGTGATGTTCGCCCTGGGCGCCTATCACCTGGCCGACAATCCCGGGGTGTTCGCGGCGATCAACCCCTACTACGCCGTGTCCTTCCTGCTGCACCACGGCATGGCCGGCTTCATCGTGCTGGGCGCGGTGTTCCTGACCGTCACCGGCGCCGAGGCCCTGTCGGCCGACATGGGCCATTTCGGGCGCTGGCCGATCCAGGCCGCCTGGTTGTTCTTCGTGCTGCCCTGCCTGGCGGTCAACTATCTGGGCCAGGGCGCCTTCGCCCTGCAGACCCTGGAAACCGCCAACGCCGCCGGCCTGCCGATGCCGGAGCTGAACTGGTTCTTCGAGATGGCCCCGGAATTCCTGCGCCTGCCGCTGGTGTTCCTGGCCGGGGCGGCCACGGTCATCGCCAGCCAGGCGGTGATCACCGGCGCCTTCTCCCTGACCCAGCAGGCCATTCAACTGGGCCTGCTGCCTCGCCAGGACATCAAGCGCACCTCCGAGACCCAGTCGGGCCAGATCTTCGTGCCGCAGCTCAACACCATGCTGCTGGTCGGGGTGCTGGCGATCATGTTCACCTTCCAGACCTCATCGGCCCTGGCCCACGCCTATGGCCTGGCGGTGACCGGCACCATGTGCGTCACCACCTGCATGGCCTTCATCGTCATGCGCCGGCTGTGGAACTGGAAGACCCCGGCCGCCCTGGCCTTCCTGATCCCGTTCATGACCCTGGACCTGACCTTCCTGTCGGCCAACGCCCTGCGGTTCTTCACCGGCGGGTGGCTGCCGGTGCTGATCGGGGCCGTGCTGTTCACGATCATGGCCACCTGGGTGCGCGGCAGCCAGATCCTCACCGAGAAGACCCGCCGCGACAGCGTGCCCCTGGTCGACCTGATGGAGATCCTGCGGGCCCGCGCCCCGCACCGCGCCCCCGGCACGGCGATCTTCCTGACCTCCGACCCCGACATGACCCCGGTCGCCCTGATGCATAACCTCAAGCACAACAAGGTGCTGCACGAGCGCAACGTGGTGCTGACCGTCCGCACGGCCGACACGCCGCGGGTGGCCGAGGAGGACCGGATCCGCACCCAGGCGATCAACGCCGACTTCAAGAAGGTCGAGATCTTCTACGGCTTCATGGAAAGCCCCAACGTGCCCAAGGCCCTGGCCTTGCTGCGCAAGCAGCAGGGGCTGAAGTTCGACATCATGGCCACCAGCTTCTTCCTGGGCCGCCGCTCGATCGTGCCGTCGGCCAATTCGGGCATGCCGCTGTGGCAGGACCGCATCTACATCTTCCTGATGAAGAACGCCGCCAACCCCACCGACTTCTTCAAGATCCCTCCAGGCCGCGTGGTCGAGTTGGGCGCCCAGGTGACGGTCTAGATGAACTATCTCGGCGTCATCGGCGACGTTCTGTGGATTCTGGCGCTGTCGATCATGGCCGGCGCCTCGCGGATGTCGTGGGGCAAGATCGGCAAGGACCTCAAGGTTCCGGTGCTGTGGTCGCCGTCGGGCGCGACGGTGTGGCGAGCCCCGCGCGCGGTGGCGCTGGTGTTCCTGCCGCTCTTCGCCTTCCTGCTCAGCCTGTGGCTGATGCTGGGCAGCCGCAAGCCGATGGGCCTGGAGCTGGCGATCATCCTGCTGTGCGTGCGCGCCACCCTGGCGGCGATCTTCGCGGTGGTCCACCTGGCCCAGATCCGGCGGGCGCTGAACCAGCTGGTCGACGAAGGCCAGATCAAGCTCTGACATCAGAACTTCGCAGGGCGACGTTTCAATGCGGATGAAACCGCGCTAAACGCCCCGCGACTTTGTGTTTCCTCGGAAGGACCCCCGCTCATGGCCACCAAGCCCGTGAAGAAGGTCGTGCTCGCCTATTCGGGCGGTCTCGACACCTCGATCATCCTCAAGTGGCTGCAGACCGAGTATGGGGCCGAGGTCGTCACCTTCACCGCCGATCTCGGCCAGGGCGAGGAGATCGAACCGGCGCGGGCCAAGGCGCTGGCGGCCGGCGTCAAGCCGGAGAACATCTTCATCGAGGACGTGCGCGAGGAGTTCGTCCGCGACTACGTCTTCCCGATGTTCCGGGCCAACACGGTCTATGAGGGCCAGTACCTGCTGGGCACCTCGATCGCCCGCCCGCTGATCGCCAAGAAGCAGATCGAGATCGCCCGCAAGGTTGGCGCCGACGCGGTCAGCCACGGCGCCACCGGCAAGGGCAATGACCAGGTCCGCTTCGAGCTGGGCTACTACGCGCTCGAGCCCGACATCCACGTGATCGCCCCTTGGCGCGAATGGGACTTCAAGTCCCGCGAGGCCCTGCTGGAATTCGCTGAAAAGCATCAGATCCAGATCGCCAAGGACAAGCGCGGCGAGGCTCCGTTCAGCGTCGACGCCAACCTTCTGCACTCCTCGTCCGAGGGCAAGGTGCTGGAAGATCCGGCCGTCGAGGCCCCGGAATTCGTGCACATGCGCACGATCGCCCCGGAAGACGCGCCGGATAAGCCGCACGTCTTCACCATCGACTTCGAACGCGGCGACGCGGTCGCCATCGACGGCGTCGCCATGTCGCCGGCCACGATCCTGACCAAGCTCAACGAACTGGGCCACGACAACGGCGTCGGTCGCCTGGACCTGGTCGAGAACCGCTTCGTCGGCATGAAGTCGCGCGGTGTCTACGAGACCCCGGGCGGCACGATCCTGCTGGCCGCCCACCGCGGCATCGAGTCGATCACCCTGGATCGCGGCGCGATGCACCTGAAGGACGAGCTGATGCCGAAATACGCATCGCTCGTTTACAATGGCTTCTGGTTCGCCCCCGAGCGCGAGATGCTGCAGGCGGCCATCGACTACAGCCAGGCCAAGGTCACCGGCCAGGTACGGGTCAAGCTCTACAAGGGCAACGTCACGATCATCGGCCGCGAGAGCCCCTACAGCCTCTACGACCAGGACCTGGTCACCTTCGAGGAAGGCAAGGTCGCCTACGATCACCGCGACGCCGGCGGCTTCATCAAGCTCAACGCCCTGCGCCTGCGCGTGCTGGCCAAGCGCGACAAGCGCGGCTAGGGCTGAGGCCCGCCTTCGGGCCGGATCGGATATGGAAAACCCCGCCGGCGACGGCGGGGTTTTTTGTTGGGCCTGCTGCGGCCCAAGTCGGACGTTCGAACGGTCAGCTCTTGAAATCCAAAACCACCTCGTCCCTCCCCCTTGTGGGGAGGGTGGCCCGCGTAGCGGGTCGGGTGGGGGATCGGTGCAGGGCGTTTGAGCGGCGGTGAAGCCCCACCCAC
>NZ_AKKF01000229.1 GCF_000281955.1 Caulobacter sp. AP07
CGGTGAGGGCGTGATCCCTCACCCTCCCACGCCTGCGGCGCGGGCCCCTCCCTCTCCCGCTGGGAGAGGGTGAAACAAAAAGGGCGGCCCCGCGAGGAGCCGCCCTTCCTTGTCTCGAAAGTCGAAAAGCCTAGACCAGCGACGGGTCGATGGCCTTGCAGGCTTCCATCAGGCCCTTCACCGACTCGACGGACTTGGCGAACATCGCCTTCTCCTCGTCGTTGGTTTCGAACTCGATGACCCGCTCCGCGCCGCCGGCGCCGATCACGACCGGCACGCCGACATAGAGGCCTTCCAGGCCGTACTGGCCGGTCAGGAAGGTGGCGCAGGGCAGGACGCGCTTCTTGTCCTTGATGTAGCTGGTGGCCATGGCGATGGCGCTTTCGGCCGGGGCGTAGAAGGCCGAGCCGGTCTTCAGCAGGGCGACGATCTCGCCGCCGCCGCCGCGGGTGCGCTTGACGATGCCGTCGAGCTCTTCCTGGGTCATCCAGCCCTGGCTGACCAGGTCCGGCAGCGGCAGGCCGCCGACCGTCGAGTGACGGACCATCGGCACCATGTCGTCGCCGTGGCCGCCCAGGGTCCAGGCGTGGATGTCTTCCACCGACACGCCGGTCTTTTCGGCCAGGAAGTAGGCGAAGCGCGCCGAGTCCAGGACGCCGGCCATGCCGATGACCTTTTCCTTGGGCAGGCCCGAGAACTGCTGCAGGGCCCAGACCATGGCGTCCAGCGGGTTGGTGATGCAGATGACGAAGGCGTTGGGGGCGTGGGCCTTGATGCCTTCGCCGACGGCCTTCATGACCTTCAGGTTGATGCCCAGCAGGTCGTCGCGGCTCATGCCCGGCTTGCGCGGCACGCCGGCGGTGACGATGCAGACGTCGGCGCCGGCGATCTCTTCGTACGAATTGGCGCCCTTCAGGACGACGTCCTTGCCGAACACGGCCGAGGCTTCGGCGATGTCGAGCGACTTGCCCTGGGGCGTGCCCTCGGCGATGTCGAACAGGATCACGTCGCCGAGTTCTTCACGAGCGGCGATGTGGGCCAGGGTGCCGCCGATCATGCCGGCGCCGATGAGGGCGATCTTCGCGCGAGCCATGGGGTCTCCGTCAGGGCTGTGGACGAGTAATGTCGGGGCGCGGTCTACGCCCGCAATCGCTCGGCCTCAAGCCCCCTTTCCCGTTTCGCTGCGGTGCGGCAAAACTGCCTGAACAACGATAAGGACACGCGGGGATGAGCAAGACCGATCCGGGGAACTATTTCGAGGACTTCAAGCTTGGCCAGGTGATCGTCCACGCCACGCCGCGCACGATCACGGCGGGCGACGTGGCCCTGTACACGGCGCTGTACGGCCCCCGGTTTTCGCTGTTCTCGTCCGACGTCTTCGCCGCCGACTGCGGCCTGGCCAGCGCGCCGGTCGATCCGCTGGTCGCCTTCCACGTGGTGTTCGGCAAGACCGTGCCCGACATCAGCCTCAACGCCGTGGCCAACCTGGGCTACGCCGAGGGCCGGTTCCTGGCCCCGGTCCATCCGGGCGACACCCTGACGGCGCGCTCGGAGGTGATCGGGCTGAAGGAGAATTCCAACGGCAAGACCGGGGTGGTCTATGTGCGAACCACCGGCGCCAACCAGCGCGGCGTGGCGGTGCTGAGCTATGTGCGCTGGGTGATGGTGCGCAAGCGCGACCCGGGCGCAGTGGTCGAGGGCCAGGCAGCGCCGCAGCTGGCCGGCGCGGTGACCGCCGAGCACCTGACCCCGCCGCCGGGCCTGAACTTCGCCAAGTACGACTTCGCCCTCGCCGGCGCGCCGCACGCCTATGAGGACTACGCGGTCGGCGAGAAGATCGACCATGTCGACGGCATGGTGGTCGAGGAAGCCGAGGCCCAGATGGCCACGCGGCTGTGGCAGAACACCGCCAAGGTCCACTTCAACCAGTTCGAACGGGCCAAGGACCCGTCGGGCCGGCGGCTGGTCTATGGCGGGGTGGTGATCTCGACGGCCAAGGCCCTGTCGTTCAACGGCTTGCAGAACGCCGGCCTGATCCTGGCGATCAACGGCGGCCGTCATGTCAGCCCCTATTTCGCCGGTGGCACGGTGTTCGCCTGGAGCCAGGTGCTCGACAAGGCCGACCTGAGCGCCTCGGTCGGCGCCCTGCGCCTGCGGCTGGTGGCGACGGTCGACCGACCCTGCGTCGACTTCCCCGACAAGGACGAGGCGGGCGCTTATGCGCCGGGCGTCATCCTCGACTTCGACTATTGGGCGGCGGTTCCGAAGCGTGGCTGAGTTCGCCCTCGATCCGGCCTTCGTGGCCACGGCCGTCGAACTCGGCGAGCTTCCCCTGTGCCATGCCCGCCTGCAGCTCGACGCCCGCTATCCGTGGGTGGTGCTGATCCCCCGGGTCGGCGGGGCGCGGGAGCTGGAGGACCTGTCCCCGGCCGACCGTGCGACGCTGATCGAGGAAACGGTCCTGGCCGGCGCCGCCGTCCGGGCGGTCGCCGCCGTGCTGGGTCTGGAGGTCGACAAGCTCAATGTCGGCGCGCTCGGCAACGTCACGCCGCAACTGCACGTCCATGTGCTGGGCCGCCGGGTCGGTGATCCGGCCTGGCCGGGGCCGGTGTGGGGGCATTCGGCGGGCCTCGCCTACGAACCGCAAGCGCTGGAGCGGGCGGTCGCGGCGGCGCGAAGGGCGTTGGGAATCTAACCCCAACATAACCACCGTCGTCCCGGGCACAGGGCCTGGGATGACGGTGTTGAAATTGAAACGAAAGAAAGAGGCTACCGCTTCCTTTTCCCCGACTTCTTCGCCGTGGCCTTGCCCTTGGCCGAGCCCTTCCCCTTGCTCGCCACGGCCTTGCCTTTCGCGCCCTTCTTGCCCTTCACGGCCGCCGCCTTGCCCTTGCCGCCCTTCCTGGCGACGGCGGCGCACTTGGCCTTGGCGGCTTTCAGGGCCTTGCCCTTCTTGCCCTTGGTCGAACAGGGGGCAGCCCTGGCCGGGGCCTCGGCGACGATCCGGGGCGCGGCGACGACCGGACGCGGCCAGATCACCGGACCTCGACCGGCCGGCGCATAGCCGGGCGGCAGGGTGGCCTGGGCCACGCGGCGGGCGGTGACGGCGGTGTCGACCCCGTTCTCGTTCAACGCGCCGACCCAGGCCCCGTCGCCGCGCGGCCGCAGGGTGACGGTCGCCAGCTGGCCGGGCCGGGGCGAGAAGCGGGCGGCCAGCTCGCCGGTCGAGCGGTCCACGAAGTCGATCAGGCCGGTCGAGCCCACCGTGCCGGGACGCCTCAGGTCGCGCCAGGCGCCCTCCAGCCCGCCATAGCCGCCGGCCGGATCGACGATCTGCAGGTCGTACAGCGCCGTCCCGTCGGGCCCGGTCAGCGACCAGGCGCCGTCCATCGGACCCTGCAGGCCCTGGGCGGCGAGGATCGAACCCTTGATCCGCAGGTCGTAAGCCTCGGCGGTGGGCATGTAGCCGCCCGGGACGGCGCCGGCCGCCTGGGCGGGCGCCTGTCCGGGTGGGGGTTCGGGCGCGGGGATCGGCAGGATGGTCGGTTTGTGCGGCGGCAGCGGGGCCTGGGCGGCCGGCTCCTCCTCATCGGTGGTCTGCGGTCCGCTCTGGGCGATCAGGTCGGCCAGGGGATCGACGGCCTGGTCGGCCGAGACCGCGGTGTCCGGGGCCGGCGGGGCGGTCACCAGGGGAACCGCTGCCTGGGGGTCGCCCACGACCGGCGGCGCGGACGGAACGGACGTGGCCGGCGCCGGCGCGCTCTGGACGCCGGGCGCGGTCGAGACCGGGGCCTCCTGGGTCGGCGTCTCTTGGGCCAGGACCGGAGCGGCGGAAAACGCCAGCAGGGAGATCAGGAGGGCGCGCATCGAGCCGGCTTCGTCCTCAGGCCGCGGAGCGTGCGGCGATGGCGGCGGCCACCGCCACCAGCCGTTCGGCCTGAACCAGGTGCAGGCGCTCGGCCATCTTGCCCTCGACCCGCAGCGCGCCCTTGCCGGCGTTCTCGGGCGCGGCGAAGGCGGCGATCACCGCCCGGCTCCAGGCGATCTCGTCCGGCGTCGGCGAGAAGGCGCGGTTGCAGATCTCCAGGTGCTTGGGATGGATCAGGGTCTTGCCGTCGAAGCCGAAGTCCACGGCCTGGCCGCAGACCGCCTCCAGCGCCGCCAGGTCGTCGATGTCGTTGTGCACCCCGTCCAGGATGGTCAGGCCGTGGGCCCGGGCGGCGGCCACCGACAGCGACAGAATCGGCAGGAAGGCCTCGCGGCCCGGGGTCTGGCGGGCCCGCATCTCCTTGGCCAGGTCGTTGACCCCCATCACCCAGCCGCTCAGCCGGGTGGTCCGCGCGGCGGCGGCGATCTCCCACAGGTGGAAGGCGGCCTTGCCGGTCTCGATCATCGTCCACAGCCGGGTGGCGGCCGGGGCCGCGTGCAGGGCGGCTTGGTAGGCGTGGACGTCGGCGGCGTCATTGACTTTCGGAACAAGAACCGCGTCCGGGCCCGCGTCGGCGGCGGCCTTCAGGTCGGCCTCGCCCCAGGGGGTGTCCAGGCCGTTGGTGCGGATGACGACTTCGCGGGGGCCGAAGCCGCCGGCCTTGACCGCCGCCACGGCGGCGTCGCGGGCCTCGGCCTTCATCTCCGGGGCCACGGCGTCCTCCAGGTCGAGGATGATCACGTCGGCGTCCAGGGTGCGGGCCTTGTCCACCGCCTTGGCATTGGAGGCCGGCATGTAGAGGGCGCTGCGGCGCGGCCGGGCGATGTCGGACATGAGGCTCCCGCTCGAGTTCCTGGTCTTGCCGTTCCTCTTAAGCATCTGGCGAGCGTCACCGGAAGTCGTCACGCATCCTGATGGCTGAACGGTGTCGAGATTCCCCCAAACGGGGGTAAGCTGGCGACATGACCACGCGCTATGACGACACCGCCAAGAACGTCCTGGGCCAGGAACTGCAGCCCTGCTCGCTGAACCCGGTGACCGGGTTCTACCGCAACGGCTGCTGCGAGACCGGGCCGCACGACCTGGGCCTGCACACGGTGTGCGCGGTGATGACCGACGAGTTCCTGGCCTTCTCGCGCGCCACCGGCAACGACCTGTCGACCCCGCGTCCCGAGTTCGCCTTCCGGGGCCTGGTGGCCGGCGACCGCTGGTGCCTGTGCGCCGGCCGCTGGAAGGAGGCGCTGGACGCCGGCGTCGCCCCGCCGGTGGTGCTGGAGGCCAGCCACGAGGAAATGCTGGCGGTGGTGACGCTGGGGGTGCTGAAGGACCACGCGGTGGCGTGATCCGCGGCCGGGGACATGCACTTGTGCGTGTCCCCAACCGATACTCGGATAGTTCACGCCGACGCTTTCCATGACGAGCGTGGGGACACGCACAAGTGCATGTCCCCGGCTGAGGATCAAACCAGCGGCTTCAGCTCGCCCAGCATGGTCGGGACCAGCTCCGACACCGTCGGGTGGATGTGCACCGCCCGCTGGATCGTGGTGTAGGGCGCCTTGGCGTACATCAGGTCGAGCATGCCGTGGATCACCTCGTCGCCGTTCAGGCCGAGGATCGCCGCGCCGAGGATCTGCTTGGTCTCCGCGTCGACCACCACCTTCATGAAGCCCTTGGTCTCGCCCTTCTCGACCGCTCGGCCGACCCGGGTCATCGGCCGCGTGCCGACCAGGGCCGGGCGGCCCGAGGCGCGGACCTCGGCCTCGGTCATCCCCACCCGGCCCAGCGGCGGGTCGATGAACAGGCCGTAGCAGGTGATGCGGTCGCTGACCCGCCTCGGATCATTGTCCAGCAGGTTGGCGGCGATGATCTCGAAGTCGTTGTAGGCGGTGTGGGTGAAGGCGCCCTTGCCGTTGCAGTCGCCCATCGCCCAGACGCCGGGGACAGTGGTGCGCAACTGGTCGTCGACGACGATGTAGCCGCGCTTGTCCACGGCGATCCCGGCCGCTTCCAGGCCCAGGTCGTCGGTGTTGGGCTTGCGGCCGATGGCCAGCAGCACGTGCGAGCCGGTGACCTGAGGCGCGCCGTCCTGGCAGGTGACGTGGACGCAGACGCCCTCATCACAGGGCGCGAAACTGATGCATTCGGCGTTGAGGCGGATATTGACCCCCTCGCCTTCCAGGATCTCGCGCACGGCGTCGGAGATTTCCGGGTCCTCGCGGCCGATCAGCCGGGGGCCCATCTCGACCACCGTGACCTCGGCGCCGAAGCGCCGGTACATCTGGGCGAACTCCAGGCCGATATAGCTGCCGCCGACGATCACCAGGTGACGCGGCAGGGTGTCGAGCTGCATCATCCCGACATTGGTCAGGTACTGGATGTCGCCCAGGCCCGGCATGTCCGGCGCGTTGGCCCGGCCGCCGACATTGATGAAGATCTTCGGGGCGGTCAGCAGGTCGTCGCCGACCCGCACGGCGCCCGCCGACTCGAAGCGGGCGTGGTTCTGGATGACCGTGCAGCCTGTCATGCCGCCCAGCCAGGTCTCGAGATTGCGGCGGGCGTTGAGGGTGACGGCCTGGGCGCGGTCGTGGACCGTCTTCATGTTGACCCCGACGGGGCCGTCGAAGGTCACGCCATAGTCGGCGGCGCGGCGGGCCAGGTGGGCGGCGTAGGCGCTGGCCACCAGGGTCTTGGTCGGCATGCAGCCGGTGTTGACGCAGGTGCCGCCCAGCAGCTTGCGCTCGACCAGGGCCACGGTCTGGCCGGCGGCGGTCAGCCGGCCGGCCAGCGCGGGGCCCGCCTGGCCGCCACCGATGATGATGGCGTCGAAGGTCCGGGTCGCCATGCCTAGAGGGCCGAGACGATCAGGGCCGCGCCGCCGACCGCGACCAGGTCTTCCAGCAGGGCGGCCGGCAGGTCCTTGCCGAACGCCTTGGCCAGGCGGCCGCGCAGGTCGGCGCCGGCCAAGGTGCCGACCACCGCGCCGATCGCGCCGGCGATGGCCCCGCCGATCCAAGCCCCGCCCGTCATGCCGATCGCCGCGCCGCAGAAGGCGCCGGTCAGGATGCGGGTCCCGAACTGCACCGGCACCTTGCGGCTGGGGGTCTTGGGCAGCTGGTCGGCGACCAGTTCCAGCACCGCCAGGGCGGTGAGGACCCAGGTGACGATATTGCCGCCCAGCCAGGCCAGCGGCGTGCCTTGCAGCGGAATGAGGCCCAGGTGCGCGCCCCAGGCGACGGCGGCGGGGGCGGTCATGGCCCGCAGGCCGGCCACCACCCCGATCAGCAGGGCGAAGAGATAGAGGGACATCGCGGGCTCCGTCCGTTGAGCGTCACCGTGATCTGGCGCGCGCTGGGAGCAAACCGCAAGTATCGGTGGTGTTCTTGGACGTTTCGGCCCTCGTGGAACGGGCTCGCCTCACCCCAGCGGATATTCCGCCTCCAGCCGGTAGGCCGAACCCTCGCTGGTGCGCCAGCTGGAATAGAGCCCGAAGCGGTCGACGCGGAACGGCGGCGAGCGCAGCAGGTTGTGGCCCTGGATCCAGGCGGCGACCTCGGGGACGGGCGGCCGCTTCAGATAGGCCAGGGTGACGTGCGGCGTGTAGGCCCGGGCCTCGGGCTTGAGGCCGGCCCGGCGGGCGGCGGCCTCGTTGGCCTTGGCCAGGTGGCGCAGGTCGGGGCTCTCGGCCACGCCGACCCAGACGGCGTGAATCTCGACCCCCTCGCCGAAGTGGCCGACGCCGGCCAGCGACAGGTCGAAGGCCGGGGCGTGGATGGCCTGCAGTTCCTCGTCCAGGTCGGCGGCCTGCGTCTCCTGGACGTCGCCGATGAACTTCAGGGTGATGTGGAAGGCCTCCACGGGCCGCCAGCGGGCGCCGTCGATGCCGTACTGGCGCGGGACGAGGTCCTCGCCGAACTCGCGAGGCAGGGCGATGGCGGTGAACAGGCGGATCATGGGCTTTCTTACCTCCGACCGGTCCGTCCGACAAAACCCTCCCCTGTGGGGGAGGCGGCCGTAGGCCGGTGGGGGGAGTCATTGGCCCTCTCAGCATACTCCCCCCTCCGTCGGCTGCGCCGACACCTCCCCCACAGGGGGAGGACCTGTTCCTACGGACACGGGTTCGGTTGCAGCGCGTGCAACGCGTTGACCGCCTTTTCCATCTCCTCGGTCCAGGTCACGTCGAAAGCGCCGATATTGGTCTTCAGCTGGTCCATCGAGGTCGCGCCGATGATGGTCGAGGTGACGAACTCCCGGGTGTCGCAGAACTTCAGGGCCAGCTGCGCCGGGTCGAGGCCGAAATGGCCGGCCAGGTCGACATAGCCGCGGATCGCCGGTTCGGCGCCGGGGCCCTCGTAGCGCTGCATGCGGTTGTAGAGCGCCTTGCGCGAGCCCTCCGGCAGCTTGCCGTCCAGGTACTTGCCGGTCAGGGCGCCCTGGGCCAGGGGCGAATAGGCCAGCAGGCCGACCTGTTCGCGCATGGCGATCTCGGCCAGGCCGTATTCGAAGGTGCGGTTGGCCAGGTGGTAGGCGTTCTGGATCGAGGCGATGCGCGGCAGGCCGCGCGTCTCGCTCTCGGCCAGGAAGCGCATCACCCCCCAGGGGAATTCGTTGGAGACCCCGATCGACCGCAGCGTTCCCTTCTTCACATGCTTGTCCAGCGCCTCGAGGATGTCGCCGAACGTCTCGAAGTCCTGCTCGTAGTCCTTGTAGGTCTGGCCGCCGAACACCCGCACCGGCCGGTCGGGCCAGTGCAGCTGGTAGAGGTCGAGATAGTCGGTGTTCAGGCGCTTGAGCGAGCCCTCGACCGCCTCGTCGATCTGGGCGCGGGTCTGGCGGGTGGAGCCGCCGTCGGCGCGCATCCAGCTCAGGCCGCCGAAGGCGCTGCCCCGCCCGGCGACCTTGGAGGCCAGGACGATCTCCTGGCGCTTGCCGGTCTTCTTCAGCCACGAGCCGATATGGCGCTCGGTATTGCCCTGGGTCTCTGGGCTGGGCGGGCTGGAATACATCTCGGCGGTGTCCCAGAAGGTCACGCCCTGGCCCAGGGCGTAGTCCATCTGTTCGTGGGCTTCCGCCTCGCTGTTCTGCGAGCCCCAGGTCATCGTGCCCAGGCAGCAGCGCGAGACCTGGATGCCGGTCCGGCCGAGTTCCACGTAATCCATGTCGCCTCGCTAAAGTTTGTCTGGCGTCTATTTACGAACGGGCAAGCGCCGCGGAAAGCGCAACATCTTGCATGATACTCGCGCTGCCCCGATATTCAGGATGCGTCCGACGAGGACGTGATGCTTTTCGAAGGGCTTTACCCCGATGAACGACCTCAACCGCGGCTACGCGCGCTCGATCCCGGTGGATCGCGCCGACATGTCGGTTGACGCCGGCCTGCGTAGTTTCATGCTCGGCGTCTACAACAAGGTGGCGCTCGGCCTTCTGCTGTCGGCCGGCCTGGCCTTCCTGACCAGCGCCTACGCGCCGGTCACCAACCTGCTCTATCTGGTGACCCCGGACGGCCGCCTGGCCGGCTTCACCCTGCTGGGCACCGTGATCCGCTTCGCGCCCATCGTGATGATCCTCATCTCGATGTTCGCGATGAAGAACCCCACCGCCCGCTCCTCCGGCATCTTCTACTGGGCGCTGGTGGCGACCATCGGCGCCGGCCTGGGCGTCTGGCTGCTGGCCTATACCGGCGCTTCGGTGGCCCAGACCTTCCTGATCACCGCCATCGCCTTCGGTGGGCTGAGCCTGTTCGGCTACACCACCAAGAAGGACCTGACCGGTTTCGGCAGCTTCCTGATCATGGGCCTGATCGGCCTGGTGGTCGCCTCGCTGGTGCAGGCGATCTTCCACCTGCCGGGCCTGAGCTTCATCATCAGCGTCCTGGGCGTGCTGATCTTCTCGGGCCTGATCGCCTACGACACCCAGAACCTGAAGATGAGCTACTACCAGATGGGCGGCGACCAGCAGTCGATGGCCGTGGCCACCAACTACGGCGCGCTGAACCTCTATCTGAACTTCATCAACCTGTTCCAATTCCTGCTCAGCATCTTCGGCAGCCGCCGCTAGACGCCAGGCTAGGCCTGAAACGACGAAGCCCCGGCGGGAAACCGCCGGGGCTTTTTTATTCCTCCCCCGTGAAGCGGGGGAGGTGGCGCGATGCGAATACGCATCGTGACGGAGGGGGCGTCACCGCCTCTCAATCCACCACCTTGAACCGCCCCTTGTCGAACATCCGCAGCACCTGCCCCAGGTCGTGGCCGCGCTTCAGCGTCAGGCCGCCCTGGCCGATCACCGCCCATTCGCCCTGCTTGCGGGCCAGGGCCGGGTGCTTCTCGATGCGGTAGAGCGGCGACTCGGCGGCGTGGCGAAATACCGAGAACACCGCGTGGTCGGCCAGGCCCGCCATGCCGTAGTCGCGCCATTCGCCGGCCGCGACCATCCGGCCATAGAGCCGCAAGAGCTGGTCGATCTCTCGACGCTCGAAGAAAACGACACCGGGGGCGGGACGGGAATCCAGGGCCATCGGACGAATCCTAAACCCAAATCAGGTCTCGACGCGAGCGCCGCCGTGCGGGTTCCGCCAAGCGTTGCCGTGGGGCGACAGGGGCGGCCAATAATCCCGGCCTCGCCGCGACCCGCCACGGAATGACCTTAATTCGGACTTTCGGCCGCCTGTTTGCCCCAGCAGTTTGACGGTGTCGGCTGATCGGAACCCCCGCGGTTCAGGATCCTGAACAGCCCCCCCAGCCCCCTTTATCGTGGGCCGGTCGGCCGACAGAGCCCTCCAAGAATATCCCTGAGACCCCGCGTGGCGCCCCTCTCCACGCGGGGTTTTCGCGTGCGCGCTCCACTTTCTTCGCATCGTTTTCGCGGAAAACCGGTTCCCACCTTTCCGCACGATGCTCCCCGACCGGCCGAACACACCGGCGACACGAACGGCCGCGAAACGACCTTGATCGCGCCCTTCCGAAGCCCGGTTGCGGCGGCATAAATCCAGTGTCGGCTGATCGGACGTCTCGGGTCCGGAACTGATTGCCCCCCAGCCCCTCCTGGGCTCGAAGCCCCGGTCGGCCGACAATCCCCTCCCCCTAAGAGGCCCGCGCGTTCGTCCCCTCGATGCGCGGGCCTTTCTTTATGCCTCCCCCCGTGGGGGAGGTGTCGGCGTAGCCGACGGTGGGGGTCGCATGATCTTCAAGCAAAACGGTTGTCATCCCGGACAAGCGCGCAGCGCGCCGATCCGGGACCGACGCCTGAGCGCCGCGCTTCCGGCGGTTCCGGATCGGCGCTTCGCTTGTCCGGGATGACAACCGTTTTTGTATTTGGGACTCCTTGCACACAGCAGGGAGGCGGAAGCCTACTTCGTCTCTTCCTGCAACACGCCGATCACCCGGCCGCCCTTGGCGCCCTGGACGATGATCACCGTCTTCAGCGCGTCGTCGCTGGACGCGGTCAGGCGATAGAGCTTGGGCCGGCCGGCCCACGGCCCCAGCCGGGTCAACTCGCGCACCACGTTGCGATGCACCAGGGTCTGGCCGCGGTTGTCGCCGCGCTTGACGGCGATCTCCTGCTCGCGCGGGTCGTAGCGCACCAGCCAGACCTCGCCGCCGCCGCGCGGAGCGGGGGCCGAGCCGACGGCCACGCGGCTGTCGCCGACGAATTCCATGTCCGGAGGGTTGGCCGGGGCCTTGGCCGCGGCCCTGACCAGGGTCTCGACGGCCTCGGCCTTGGCGCCGGAGGCCTGTTCGCGGCCCGAGATCACCACCTGCGGGGTCGGCACGTCGCGCAGCGAGAACTTCTGGGCGTAGGCCCGCTGGCGCGACGCGAAGGCCGGCTTGGCGAAGGTGTCGCTCCAGCCGAGATAGTCCCAGTAGTCGACCGAATAGGTCAGGGCCAGCACGCCCTTGTCGTCGGCCAGGTCGGCGACCACCTGGTTGGCCTTGCCGCAGGACGAGCAGCCCTGGGCGGTGAACAGCTCGACGACCACCGGCGGCTTGGCGGCGAGCGCCGACCCGGCCGTGAGGCTCGCGAGAGTTGTGACGAGAAGAGTGAGGAAGGCCTGACGCATGTGCGGGGCACTTAAGCCAAGATCGTGCCCGCTGGCCGTTCACGAGGCCGTGAAGGCGGCGTTCTTCCGGGTCTTTCAGGACAAAAGCGGCCGCCCGACGCGCGCGCAAAGAAAAAGCCGGGCCCAAGGGACCCGGCTTGATCTTGTCGAAGGCTCGAAAGCCCGTGACCGTCGTGCGGTTAGTCGGCTTTCGCCAGGTTGCGCAGGACGTAGTTCAGCACGCCGCCGTTCTTGAAATATTCAAGCTCGGTGGGGGTGTCGATGCGGCAACGGACCGGGAAGCGGGCGATGCGGCCGTCGGTCGGGCGGTAGAGCTCGACGATCAGCTGCTTGCGCGGCGCCAGGTCCTGCAGGCCGCGGATCGAGACGATCTCCTCGCCCGTCAGTTCCAGCTTCTGCCAGCCTTCCTGCACGAACTGCAGCGGCAACACGCCCATGCCCACCAGGTTCGAACGGTGGATGCGCTCGAAGCTCTCGCAGATCACCGCGCGGACGCCCAAGAGCTTGGTGCCCTTGGCGGCCCAGTCACGCGAGCTGCCGGTGCCGTATTCCTTGCCGCCGAACACCACGGCCGGACGGCCCTCGGCCTGGTACTTCATCGCCGCGTCGTAGATCGACATCACCTCGCCCGAGGGGAAGTGCTTGGTCACGCCGCCTTCGATGTCCGGGGTGATCTTGTTGCGGATGCGGATGTTGGCGAAGGTGCCGCGCATCATCACCTGGTGGTTGCCGCGACGCGCGCCGTAACCGTTGAAGTCCAGGGGGTCGACGCCGTGGTCGATCAGGTACTGGCCAGCGGGGCTGGTCTTCTTGATCGAACCGGCCGGGCTGATGTGGTCGGTGGTGATCGAGTCGCCGAACACCGCCAGGACGCGGGCTTCCACGATGTCGGTGACCGGAGTCGGGGTCATCGACATGTTGGGGAAGTAGGGCGGGTTCTGCACGTAGGTGCTGTCGCCCTCCCAGGCGTAGGTCTGGCCGCCGGTGATCTTGATCCCCTGCCAGTTCTTGTCGCCCTTGAAGACGTCGGCGTAGCGGGTGGCGAACATCTTCTCGGTGACCGCCTTGCGCTGGACGGCGGCGATCTCCTCGTTGGTCGGCCAGATGTCCTTCAGGAAGACGTCGTTGCCCTTCTTGTCCTGGCCCAGCGCCTCGGTGGTCAGGTCGATCTTCATCGAGCCGGCCAGGGCGTAGGCCACCACCAGCGGCGGCGAGGCCAGGTAGTTGGCGCGGACGTCCGGGTTCACCCGGCCTTCGAAGTTGCGGTTGCCCGACAGCACCGAGCAGGCCACCAGGTCGGCGTCGTTGACGGCCTTGCTGATGTTCTCCGGCAGCGGGCCGGAGTTGCCGATGCAGGTGGTGCAGCCGTAGCCGACCAGGTTGAAGCCCAGGGCGTCCAGGTGCTTGGTCAGGCCGGCCTTCAGCAGGTAGTCGGTGACCACCTGCGAGCCGGGGGCCAGCGAGGTCTTCACCCACGGCTTGGCCTTCAGGCCCTTGGCCACCGCGTTCTTGGCCAGCAGGCCGGCGGCGATCAGCACGCTGGGGTTGGAGGTGTTGGTGCAGCTGGTGATGGCCGCGATGACCACGTCGCCGTGGCCGACGTCGAAGTTTTCGCCCTCGACCGGCACACGGGCGGCCGGGGCCTCGGCCTTGCCGAACTCACCGGCCAGGGACTCGGCGAACTTGGCGGCGGATTCGGTCAGCAGCACGCGGTCTTGCGGACGCTTGGGGCCGGCCAGCGACGGCAGGACGGCCGCCAGGTCCAGCTCCAGGCTGTCGCTGAAGGTCGGCTCGGCCACGCCGGGCTCCCACCACAGGCCCTGGGCCTTGGCGTAGGCTTCGACCAGGGCGACGCGGTCGGCGTCGCGGCCGGTGCCCTTGAGGTAGGCCACGGTCGAGGCCGAGATTGGGAAGAAGCCGCAGGTGGCGCCGTATTCCGGGGCCATGTTGGCGATGGTCGCCTGGTCTTCCAGGGTCAGGTTGGCCAGGGCGTCGCCGTAGAACTCGACGAACTTGCCGACCACGCCCTTCTTGCGCAGCATCTGGGTGACGGTCAGCACCAGGTCGGTGGCCGTCGCGCCTTCCGGCATGGCGCCGGTCAGCTTGAAGCCGATGACTTCCGGGATCAGCATCGGGATCGGCTGGCCCAGCATCGCGGCCTCGGCCTCGATGCCGCCCACGCCCCAGCCCAGGACCGACAGGCCGTTGACCATGGTGGTGTGGCTGTCGGTGCCGACGACGGTGTCGGGATAGGCGGTGGTCACGCCCTCGGCTTCGTTGGTCCAGACGGTCTGGGCCAGGTATTCCAGGTTCACCTGGTGACAGATGCCGGTGCCCGGGGGCACGACGCGGAAGTTGTTGAACGCCGACGAGCCCCAGCGCAGGAAGCGGTAGCGCTCGAGGTTGCGCTCGTACTCGCGCTTGACGTTGTCGTCGAAGGCCTTCGGGTTGCCGAAGTTGTCGACCATCACCGAGTGGTCGATGACCAGGTCGACGGGGTTGAGCGGGTTGATCTTGGCCGGGTCGGCGCCCAGCGCCACCATGGCGTCGCGCATGGCGGCCAGGTCGACGACGGCCGGAACGCCGGTGAAGTCCTGCATCAGCACGCGGGCCGGGCGGAAGCTGATTTCGTGCTCGACGCTGCCCTTGTTGACCAGCCAGTTGGCGACGGCCTTGAGGTCGTCTTCGCGAACCGAAACGCCGTCTTCATAGCGCAGCAGGTTCTCGAGCAGCACCTTCATCGACACCGGCAGCTTGCTGGTTTCGGTCAGACCCGCTTCCTCGGCGGCGCGAAGGCTGTAATAGACGTAGGTCTTGCCGCCGACGACGAGTTCGCGGCGGGTTTTGAGGCTGTCTACAGACGCCATTTCGGGAGATCCCTTCTCTGTCCACGGCCGCCGGAAAACCACTCCCGGGATCGCGCGATCGAGGCGGACCCACAGCGTCCATCCCCGCGCCGCGTACGCCCCATCCAATGTGGAGGGTGACGGCCGAGGGCTTCTTAGCCCTCGTCGTCGGCAACGTCCATGCACAGGGCAGGGTCTTGGGGTCATTGGACCTATGTTGAGAACTATTCGCATCAAGGACTTAAGTCTTGTTCGCGGCGAACGACGGCTGTTCTCGGGGCTGGACCTGGAGATCCAGGCCGGCGAAGCGGTGGCGCTGACGGGACGCAACGGCGCCGGCAAGACCAGCCTGTTGCGGGCCGTGGCCGGACTTCTGCGCCCGGATGCGGGAACCGTGGCGTTCCACGGCGCGGCCGGCGAACTGGAGGCCGAGACGGCCCGGGCCGAGGCGCTGCACATGGTCGGCCACCACGACGGCCTGAAGTCGACGCGCTCGGCCTGGGAGGAGCTGCTGTTCCAGACCCTGTGGACCGGCGGCTCGGAGGCCTCGGCCCGCGCCGCCGCGACCCGGCTGGACCTCGACCGCCTGCTGGACCTGGAGATCCGTCGGCTGTCGGCCGGCCAGCGCCGGCGCGTCGCCCTGGCCCGGCTGCTGGCCAGCCCGCGGTCGCTGTGGCTGCTGGACGAGCCGATGGCCCCGCTGGACGCCGGTCACCGCGAGGGGTTCGGCGCGCTGATGGCCCAGCACCTGGCCGGCGGCGGCATGATCCTGGCGGCGGTGCACGATCCCCTGCCCATCCCGGCCCGATCCGTGGAGATCGGAGGATGAGCGCCTTCCTCGTCCTGCTGCGGCGCGAGCTGGCCCTGGCCTGGGGCAAGGGCGGCGGGCCGCTGCTGGCCCTGGCCTTCTACGCCTGCGTCGTCACCCTGCTGCCCCTGGCGGCCGGCCGCGCGCCCGAGCGGCTGGCCGCGCTGGCCCCCGGCATCGCCTGGCTGGCCCTGGCCCTGGCCGCCCTGCTGTCGCTGGAGCGCCTGTTCGAGCGCGATTTCGAGGACGGGGCGCTGGACCTGCTGGCCCTGGGGCCCGCGCCGTTGGAGGCGGTGGCCGTGGCCAAGTGCCTGGCCCACTGGCTGGCGGCCGGGGCGCCGCTGGCGCTGGCCGCGCCGGTCGCCGCCCTGGCCCTGGGGGCTTCGTCGGCGATCATCCCGCTGCTGATCGTCTGCGCCCTGGCCGGCGGCCTGGCCTTCTCGTTCCTCGGCGGGCTGGGCGCCAGCCTGGCCCTGGGCAGCAAGCGCGGCGGTCTGCTGGTGGCGGTGATCGTCCTGCCGCTCTACGTGCCGCCGGTGATCTTCGGGGCCGGGGCCCTGGACGCCCTGGCCGGTGGGTTGCCGTGGACCGGCGGCCTGCTGCTGCTGCTGGCCTATTCGGCCGCGGCGGTCGCGCTCGGGCCCATCGCCATGGCGGCGGCCTGTCGGAATGCGTTGGATTAGGGGCCGCCCACCAAAAACCCTCTCTCATAGAGAGAGGG
>NZ_AKKF01000230.1 GCF_000281955.1 Caulobacter sp. AP07
CGGCATCGGCGGCGGCGGCGGCTCGTCGGGCGACGGCAAGGCGGTCACCGCGATCAACGAAGGCTCGATCATCACCCACCAGGACCTGGCCGTGGGCCTGTTCGCCCAGAGCGTGGGCGGCGGCGGCGGCAACGGCGCCGGGGCCGGCGGCTTTGTCGCTATCGGCGGCGACGGCGGGGCCGGCGGGGCCGGCTTGGCGGTCAATGTCACCAACAACGGCGACCTGACCACCCACGGCTACGATTCCTACGCCATCTTCGCCCAGAGCGTGGGCGGCGGCGGCGGCAATGGCGGCGGCGCGGGCGCGCAGTTCGCGATCGGCGGCGCCGGCGCGGGCGGCGGGGCCGGCGGCGACGTCACGGTCTATAATCGTGGTTCGATCAACACCGTCCTGGACGGCTCGGGCGGCGTGTTCGCCCAGAGCGTGGGCGGCGGCGGCGGCAATGGCGGCGACTCCGTCAGCGTGGGCGCGTTCGTCGCCCTGTCGATCGGCGGTTCGGGCGGCACGGCCAGCAAGGGCGGCGACGTCACGGTCGGCAACAGCGGCGCGATCATCACCAAGGGCGACCGGGCCTCGGCCATCTACGCCCAGAGCGTGGGCGGCGGCGGCGG
>NZ_AKKF01000231.1 GCF_000281955.1 Caulobacter sp. AP07
CGATTTCAGCCCGCGCCTGTGGCGCCCGCCGTCCCGGCCTCGCAGGGTTGGCCCCGCCGGCCGACCGGGAAAGCGAAGGTCCGTCCGGATCCCCCGTCCTCCCGCGCCGACCCGACAGGCCCCACGCGACCGGCCGCCGGACACGCCCCGCTCGACCGCCCCCGCCGCCCGTCAGGTCGCCAGCTGGACGGCCTCCCCAGCGGTGGGGCAGCTCTGATTATGCATGGGGTTTGGAAGCGGAGGACAAGTTCGCGTCCATCCCCGGGTGATCGGGGCGTAAGGGCTTGGATTCGTTGGCGACGGGGTGGTCGACGCCCGCGGTGCGGCGGGGATGCAGGGCTCTGAGACGGCCTTGCGCCAGTCGCGGACATTGGCTCTCGCGGCCGGCGGCGGCTGGCCGGCGGTCAGGACAACGGCATGGGCCGGAAGCGGATGTCCGCTTCCGGCCCGATAGTCTCTTCATGCGCTCCGCTACGCGCCGGGCGTCCCACTTCGCAGCAGGCTCCCGGCGCGGCGGGGCGTGTTCGGTCAGGCGAAGAAGAAGTCGGCCGCACTGAAGCTGGACGCGTGCATGCCGGACACAAGCATGTCCATGTCGCCCGCCGAGATCACCACGCCGGCCGCGGTGTCCGTCATGTGGATGGCGGTGGCGTACTCCGACGCATGGATGCCAAGACCCGAAACGTCGAAGTGGTCGCGTTCCGCGCCGGAGTAGTTGTGCGCGGCGAAGCCCATGACGGTGTCGTGGCCGCCACCGATTTCGAACTTGTAGATGTCGTTGCCGCTACCGCCCGTCAGCACGTCGTTGCCGGAGCCGCCGAGCAGGAAGTCGTTGCCGGAGCCGCCCAACAGGGTGTCGTTGCCCGAACCGCCCAACAGGGTGTCGTTGCCCGAGCCGCCCGACAGGGTGTCGTGACCCGCCAGGCCCGAGAGCTTGTCGGCGCCCCCGTTGCCCGAGAGGCTGTCGTTGCCATCGCCGCCGGACTTCACGTCACCGCGGCCACTGCCCGACCACTTGAGGTCGGTCGGGGTCGGGGTGGGCGTCGGGGTCGGAGTGGGTGTCGGCGTCGGATCCGGCGTCGGGGTGGGCGTCGGGGTGGGCGTCGGGGTCGGGGTCGGCGTCGGCGTCGGGGTCACGGCGCCGGTCTCCCAGGGATGCGAGGTGTCGAGCACCGGCTCGGTGGACAGATGCAGGGTGTTGGTGACCTTCACCGCCGTGCTGGACGCCATCTGCGTGTCGGCGAGCCCCCACACTTTCGTCCCGTCCACCGTGGCCGAGGTGCCGCTGGCGTCGAGCACCAGCGTTCCCCTGCCCATGTCGTTGAGCACGGTGTTGTTGGTCATGGTCAGCGAGTTGACCGAATGCGTCACGCCCTCGGCGCCGTAGGCGATGATGTTGGGATTGTCGCCGTTCGGGCCCTGCTGGATGGTGTTGCCGCTCAGCGTCACCTTGCCGCCGTTCGGCAGGTCGACGCTGTAGCTCGAGGTGGAATTGTTATCGATGATCCGGGTGTTGGTGATGACGGTCTCGGCGGCCCGGCTCTTGATCTCGTGGCCGACCGCCGCGTCGTGGAAATAGCTGTCGCTGATGGTCAGCTTGGCGATGTCGCCGACATAGAGGTTGTGGGTGTAGCCGTCGCCGGCCCCGTTGTTGGCGAACTCGCTGTTGTCGATGGTGATGGTGCCGCCTACGACGCCGCCGCCCATCAGGCCGTTCTGGTTGTCGTGGAAATAGTCGTTGGTCAGGGTCAGCGCGCCGCCCTGATAGCGGATGCCGGCGGCGTTGCCGCTCGCGCCGGTGGCTCCCGAGAACTCGAAGTGGTCGATCGTGACGTCGGTGTTGACGATCAGGATGCCCTTGTCGTTGGGGATGTCGCCCGTCGCCACCATGTGGACCATCCCACCCACGCCTTGCAGGGTGATCTTGGTGTTGATGGTCGCGAAATCGTTCGTGTAGGTCCCAGCTTGCACCTGGATGACGTCCCCGTCGTGGGAGGCGTTCACCGCGGCGCTGATTGTCGCATACTGCTGGCCTTGGCCGACCGTAAGAGTAGCCATTCAACTTCCATTCTTGGTTTATGGCCCCCTGGCCCACCGACGCTCAATGCTGGGCCAAATGGGGCGGCGGTGCGGCGCGAATGAGAGGCAGTTCGCCCCAATCCATTGATTTTAAACAACCTATGACTGTCGGCTGTGTGTCGCCACGGCAACATTCGGGCGCCGCGCCGGTCTCAGAACCCGGGCGCCGCGGCGCCCTCCGGACGGACGCACCGCTTGCGTGGCCTGGAAAGGGCGCCGCTATGTCGGCGAGATTTTCAGGTCGCACGGCTCTGCAACCCAAGCCTTAGGCCCGCGGCGGATGGACGCGACGCAGCGATCAAAGCCGCGTCAGAATGTCGCAGTTTATCCCCTGTACATCTCAGATACCGCCGTTCGCTCACCCTTCGGTTCCGAACGTATCGGTATCTCTGCCCCCCACGACGCCACCGGAGGGTGCGACCGCCCCAAGGCGCGGTGATCGCGTCTTCGACTCGGAAATTCCGCCGTCACTCGCTTCATGGGCGTGAGCGCCAGACGATTCGCGGACGTGGAATCGCTCCCTTGAGCCAAGTGTCCGCGGCGCCTAGAACGTCCGCCGAACCTTCAGCGTCACGAACGTCCGCGGGTTGATATCCCGGTCCTCCACGAACGCCACGGCCCGGGTCGCGCGGTCGGCATAGACCACCCGGCGGATGGTGAAGTCGTCCCACATGTTCAGCTGGGCGCGCACCGACAGGCTCGGGGTCGGCTTGTACTCGACGAAGCTCTCGAAATAGCCCGCGCCGCGCCAGGTGTTGGTCTGGTCCGGGTCGTAGGTGCCTTGCCCCAGCAGCGGCAGCCAGTTGATCCCCCACTGGGTCTTCCAGCGCGTCAGGTCCTGCTGGAAGCCGATATTGGCCTGGGTGGGGCGGATCTTGGAGATCGGCCGGTCCCGGCCGGTGGTCGGGTCGGTGACGTGGGTCTCGTTCCAGTCGTTCTTGAAGGTGAAGCGGCCGCCCTTGACGCCGATCTTGTCGGTCGGCACCACGATGTTCAGCGACAGGCGGTCCAGCGTGCCGTTGCCGATATTGCCCTTGGCCGACTGGCCGCGCGGCAGGGGCAGGCGGTCGATGACGTCGATGATCTCGTCGTGGCGGTAGCCGATGGGGACGATGCCCTCGCCCC
>NZ_AKKF01000232.1 GCF_000281955.1 Caulobacter sp. AP07
GAGAGGGAGGGGCCCGCCGCCGCAGGCGGTGGGAGGGTGAGAGGTTTCACCGCCAACCGGCAAATCCGGGACGATTGAACCTCTCAAAGGAGGGAGTGGACTTCGGCCCTGGTGCGACCCCCGACGAACGCCGTCTTCGTCGGAGCTTGATTCTGAGAGAGTGTAACCTCTCACCCTCCCACCGCTGCGCGGCGGGCCCCTCCCTCTCTCAAAGAGAGAGGGATCAGGAGGCGCCACCCTACCCCTGGGCCAGCGCCTCGATCTTCTCGGACGCCGCGTCCAGGGCCTTGATGGCGCGGATCTCGACGCGGGTCTGCTCGGTCTGCAGGCGGGCCAGTTCGGACTGGGCGTGGGCCAGGCGCAGCTTGAGGTCGCTCAGTTCGTCGGCCAGCAGCAGCGCGCCCATCAGGAACAGCCGCGTCTCGCCCAACTGGCCGACGTCCTGGCTGACCTGGCGGACCTGGCGGTCGAACAGGCGGGCGATTTCCAGCAGGTGGGCTTCCTGCCCGTCCTCGCAGCCGACGGTGTAGGGCCGGCCGTTCACCTGGATGGTCAGTTGCGCCATGGCTCAGCCCTCCCTTTCCGGACGGTCGAGGTGCTCGCCGAACAGGTCTTCGCTCTGGTCGACGGCGTCATCCTCGTCGTCCAGGGCCTCGTCGAACCCTTCTTCCTCGTCGTCATGGACGCCTTCGGTGATCAGGGTCTCGTCGCCCAGGGCGGCGCGGATTTCGGCGATGGCCCGGCCCAGGGCCTCGGAGGCCTGCTCGCCGGCCTCCTCCAGCGCCTTCTCGCGCGCGCGGGCGGCGTCGAGATCGGCGGCCAGCTTCAGGGCCTTGGCGTCGGCGTCGGCGTCGAACAGGCCGACAGGCGCGGCGGCAGCGGGCGCCTCGGCGGGCCGGGCCGCGCGTTCGGCGGCCAGCTTCTGCTCCAACTGGGCCACGGCGCGCTCCAGGCGGCGCGCGGCGAGTTCGAGGGCGTTACCTTCGCCCGGGGTCATCGGCATCGTCCTGTCATGCGGCGCAACATATAGATCACCGTCCGCTTCGCCACCCGCGATGGCGACAATTGGGCGATGAAACAGCGTTCATAACAATAGGTCATCCGATGTGAGGGCCGGCGAAGGTTTCTTGGGGTTGACTTCCCCGCCCCGCCCCGCAAAACGCCCTGCAAAATCAAGGTAACGTCGGTCGCCTCGGCCGAACGCTCGTTAGGAGAAAGACCTCATGGCTCTTCGCGTCGCCATCAACGGCTTCGGCCGGATCGGACGTCTCGTCCTGCGTTCCATCGCCGAGCACGCGCGCCGCGACATCGAGGTCGTCGCCATCAACGACCTGGGTCCCGTCGAGACCAACGCCCACCTGCTGCGCTACGACAGCGTCCATGGCCGCTTCCCGGGCGTCGTCACCTCGGGCGAGGACTGGATCGACGTCGGCATGGGCAAGATCAAGGTCACGGCGATCCGCGACCCCAAGGACCTGCCGCACAAGGAACTGAACGTCGACATCGCGTTCGAGTGCACGGGCATCTTCACCGCCCGCGACAAGGCCGCCCTGCACCTGGAAGCCGGCGCCAAGCGCGTGCTGGTCTCGGCCCCCGCCGACGGCGCCGACAAGACCATCGTCTACAAGGTCAACCACGACGTCCTGACCGCCGACGACATCATCGTCTCCAACGGCTCGTGCACCACCAACGCCCTGGCCCCGGTGGCCAAGGTGCTGCAGGACCTGGTCGGCATCGAGCGTGGCTACATGACCACGATCCACAGCTACACCGGCGACCAGCCGACGCTGGACACCATGCACAAGGACCTCTACCGCGGCCGCGCCGCGGCCCTGAGCATGATCCCCACCTCGACCGGCGCCGCCAAGGCCCTGGGCCTGGTGCTGCCGGCCCTGAAGGGCAAGCTGGACGGCAGCTCGATCCGGGTGCCGACCCCGAACGTCTCGGTCATCGACCTGAAGGTCGTGCCGTCGCGCGACACCACGGTCGAGGAAGTCAACGCCGCCCTGAAGGCCGCCGCCGACGGCGACATGAACGGCGTGCTGTTCACCACCACCGACCCGCTGGTCTCGTCGGACCTCAACCACATCGCCGCCAGCTCGACGGCCGCCCTGCCCCAGACCCAGGTCATCGAGGGCAAGCTGGTCCGCGTGCTCAGCTGGTACGACAACGAATGGGGCTTCGCGACCCGCATGGCCGACACGGCCCTGGTGATGGCGAAGTTCCTGTAAGATGAAACGCTGGCCCGCCATCATCGCCCTCGGCCTGATGGCGGGTCCGGTCGTCGTAGCCTTTGTCGTGGGCTTTGGCGCTGTCTTCTGGGACGGCTACGGCCCGCCCGGCTTTTCCCGCACGGGCCTTCATCGGGGCGCCGCGCCCCTCGCCCTCCTGATCGGCGCGGTCGCGGTCGGCCTCTGGTGGGCCGGCTGGCTGAGATTTCGCCGCGCCCCTCGCCGAACCGCGGGCGTCGCGCCGGCGCCCGCGTCACAAATTCCTAGCCTCATCCTGGCGATCTGGTTCCTGGCGCTGCTCGGCGTCTTCGCCAGCTTGGCCGCTTCCAACGCCTCCGCTCCCTTCTAAGGTCGTTCCCATGCCCTTCCGCACCCTCGACACCGCCGATCTCACCGGCAAGCGCGCCCTGGTCCGGGTGGACTTCAACGTGCCGGTCGACGGTGGAAAGATCACCGACGACACCCGCCTGCGCGCCGCCCTGCCGACCATCCACTATCTGTCATCGAAGGGCGCCAAGGTCATCCTGCTGGCCCACTTCGACCGGCCCAAGGGCAAGGTCGTGCCGGAGATGAGCCTTTCCTTCGTGGCCGAGCCGCTGGGCAAGCTGCTGGAACAGGAAGTGGCCTTCGCCGCCGACTGCGTCGGCCCGCAAGCCAAGGCCGTGGTCGACGCCATGGAGAACGGCGGCGTGGCCCTGCTGGAGAACGTCCGCTTCCACGCCGGCGAAGAGAAGAACGACGCCGAGTTCGCCGCCCAGCTGGCGGCCAACGGCGACCTCTATGTCAACGACGCCTTCAGCGCCGCCCACCGCGCGCATGCTTCCACCGAAGCGTTGGCCCGCGCCCTGCCGTCCTATCCGGGCCTGGCGATGCAGCGCGAGCTGGACGCCCTGGACGCCGCCCTCGGCAATCCGAAGAAACCGGTGCTGGGCATCGTCGGCGGCTCCAAGGTCTCGACCAAGCTCGACCTGCTCAACAACCTGGTCGCCAAGCTGGACCGCCTGGCGATCGGCGGCGGCATGGCCAACACCTTCCTGTTCGCCCAGGGCCACGACGTCGGCGGCAGCCTCTGCGAGAAAGACCTGGCCGACACCGCCCGCCAGATCATCGCCACGGCGGAAAAGTCGGGCTGCGAACTGCTGCTGCCGATCGACGTGGTGGTGGCCAAGAAGGTCGCCCCCGGCGTCGACGCCGAGACCCGCGACCTGGACGGCGTCCAGGCCGACGACCTGATCCTGGACGCCGGCCCCAAGAGCGCCCAACGCCTGATCGAGGCCATGGACGCCAGCAACACCCTGATCTGGAACGGCCCCCTGGGTGTCTTTGAGGTGCCACCTTTCGACGAAGCGACCGTTTCGGCGGCAAAACACGCCGCCAAACTCGCGAAAACGGGTAAGATCGTCGCCGTCGCGGGCGGTGGTGATACCGTGGCGGCCCTGAACCATGCCGGTGTCTCGGCGGACTTCACGTTCGTCTCGACCGCCGGCGGCGCGTTCCTGGAATGGATGGAAGGCAAGACGCTTCCGGGCGTCGCGGCCCTCGAGGTTTAGAAACGGCTCCCCGGCGAAAGCCGGGGAAGACGGCATGGGAGACCGGAGCCAATCCGGCGAAACATCATTCGACCACCGGGGCCGAGGAAACCCGAGATAACCTTCCACCGTTGGGACCAGAGGAAACCCGACGTGACGACCGGGCAAAGAACGCAAAAGCGTCAAAGCCCCAAGAACAAGAAACCACCCCAACACTTCACGCTTGCAGGAGAACCATCACGTGGCGAGGATCACGCTAAGACAGTTGCTGGATCATGCGGCGGAGCATGACTATGCGCTGCCCGCCTTCAACATCAACAACATGGAACAGGGCCTGGCGATCATGGAGGCGGCGGAAGCCGTCAACTCCCCGGTCATCATCCAGGCCTCGCGCGGGGCGCGGAACTACGCCAACGACATCATGCTGGCCCGGATGATCGACGCCCTGGCCGAGATCTATCCCGACATCCCGGTGTGCATGCACCAGGACCACGGCAACGGCCCGGCCACCTGCGCCACGGCGATCCAGTACGGCTTCACCTCGGTGATGATGGACGGTTCGCTGATGGAGGACGCCAAGACCCCCGCCACCTACGAGTACAACGTCGCGGTCACCCGCAAGGTGGTCGAGATGGCCCACGCCTGCGGCGTGTCGGTCGAAGGCGAGCTGGGCGTCCTGGGCAGCCTGGAAAGCGGCATGGGCGAGGCCGAGGACGGCCATGGCTTCGAGGGCGTGCTGAGCCATAGCGAACTGCTGACCGACCCCGACCAGGCGGTCGATTTCGTGCAGCAGACCGGCGTCGACGCCCTGGCCATCGCCATGGGCACCAGCCACGGGGCCTACAAGTTCACGCGCAAGCCGGACGGCGACGTCCTGGCCATGCACGTGATCGAGGAGATCCACCAGCGCCTGCCCAACACCCACCTGGTGATGCACGGCTCCAGCTCGGTCCCCCAGGACCTGCAGGACATCATCAACCAGTACGGCGGCGCGATCCCGCAGACCTGGGGCGTGCCGATCGAGGAGATCCAGCGCGGCATCAAGCACGGCGTGCGCAAGGTCAATGTCGACACCGACAACCGCCTGGCCATCACCGGCGCGATCCGCAAGATCCTGGCCGAGCACCCGCACGAGTTCGACCCGCGCGCCTATCTCAAGCCCGCCAAGGAAGCCATGCGCAAGGTCTGCCAGGCCCGGTTCGTCGAGTTCGGCTCGGCCGGCCACGCCGACAAGGTCAGGGCGCTGTCCACCGCGACCATGGCCAAGCGCTACACCGCCGGCGAACTGGACGCCAAGTTCGGCGCGGCCAAGAAGGCGGCGGCGGCCTAAGAGGCTCGCTTTCGCTGAAACGACGAGGCCTCCCAGGGCGACCTGGGAGGCCTTTTCGTTGGCCGATCCGCTCCGCGACAAACAGCGGAGTCGCACGGTCTTGATTCCCGAGCTAGATCACCTCCGGGGGCGCAAGAGACATCCGAGAGTTTCCAGTGCCAGCTTTCTTCCTTCGCGCCGCCGTCCTCGTGGCGGCGCTGGTTTCCGCGCCCGCGGCGTTCGCCGGCGGCCTCGACGACGCGGTGCTCAACGAGCTCAACTTCGCTCGAACCCGTCCCGCCGAATATGCTCGCGAGCTGCGTCATCAGATGCGTTCGTCGGGCTCCGACGACTATTCCGGCTTCGCCAACGAGGATCCCGACGCCGTCGACGAGGCCATCGACTTCCTCGAGCGGCAGCCGGCGCTGCC
>NZ_AKKF01000233.1 GCF_000281955.1 Caulobacter sp. AP07
AAGCTGGTCACCGTCAACGTCCTGCCGGTCAACGAATATCCCAACATCCCCAGCGTGGTCAGCCAGCCGGGGACGATCCGCCCAGAAGGTGCGGTGGCCGCCGACACGGTCATCGCCACCCTGAAGGCCACCGATCCCGACAACACCCAGCCGGAGATCAAGATCACCGACCCCAGCGGCCTGTTCGCCGTCCGCAAGGCGGGACCGAACTACGAGATCTACCTGAAGGCCGGCGCGGTCGATTTCGAGGCGCTCAAGGCCTTTGACGGCCAAGGCTGGGCGACGGTGACCACGGCCAACGGCGTCAAGCAGGTGGCGCTCAAGATCAACGCCTATTCCTGGGACACCCAGTACGCCAGCACGTCGATCCCGATCACCTTCACCGTCCAGGACGTCGATGAAGCGCCGTCGGCGCCGGGCGTCGCCATGGTCCGTACGTCGATCGACGAGACCGTCGTCGCCGGCGGCCCGCTGGCCAATTTCTCCGCTATCGATCCCGAGGGCGGGCCGCTCACCTTCGCGATCGCCGACGATCCCGACCTGGCCGACTTCCTGTCGGTCAGCGGCGGCTCGCTGACGATCAACGCCAACACGACCTTCAACTACGAGGCCCTGAAGGCCATGGGGGCCAGCGCCTGGCGGACCATCGACGCCGGCGGGATCCGGCGGGTCGGCCTGCGGGTCATCGCCGTGGCCAAGGACGCCGCCCAACAGAGCTCGGGTGCGACCGAGTTCTGGTACTATGTGAACGACGTCAACGAGGCCCCGACCGCGGTCAGCATCGTCGGCGGCGCCACGTCGCTGTCGGTCAGCGAGGACAAGATCCCCGGCGGCGCCGCCACGATCGGCACGTTCACCGCCGGCGATCCGGACGGCGACGCCCTGACCTACAAGCTGGTCGACGTGAACGGCGCGGCGGTGACCGACAGCTTCTTCGCCCTGGATCCCAACAATGGCGTGCTGACCCTGAAGGCGGCGATCGACTACGAGACCTACACGTCCCGCCAGATCTACGTGGCGGCGTCCGACGGCAAACTGACGTCGGCGCCGAAGCTGGTCACCGTCAACGTC
>NZ_AKKF01000234.1 GCF_000281955.1 Caulobacter sp. AP07
ACCCCTCACCCGACCTCGCTTCGCGAGGCCACCCTCTCCCGCAAGGGGAGAGGGAAAGGCATTACTTCGGCAGCACCAGGCCCGGATCGACCGGACGCGCCTTGTCCTTCGGGGTCGGGGCGTAGCGGACCTCGAAGTGCAGTTGCGGCTCGGTGACGCCGCCGGTCTGGCCGACCGAGCCCAGGGTGGCGCCCTGCGAGACCTGCTGGCGCATCTTCACCTCGGTGGACGACAGGTGGGCATAGGCCGTCACCCAGCCGTCGGCATGCTTGACCAGCACCAGATTGCCGAAGCCCGGCACCTGGTTGCCGGCATAGACCACCTCGCCGGCGGCGGCGGCGCGGACCGGCGTGCCTGACGGGGCGCGGATGTTGACGCCGTCGTTGCGCTGGCCCGTGCCCTTGGCGCCGAAGCTCGAGATCGTCTCGCCCTGCAACGGCCAGACGAAGCGACCGCGGCCGGCGGCGGTGATCTCGGCCTCGGTCGGCGGCGGGCTGCTGCCGATGATCTGGCCCGAGGACGGCGGCGGGGTGATCGGCTGGGCCGAAACCGGGCCGCTGGGACGCGGATAGTTGCTGGCCGGCGGCGGTGTATAGGGACGCGGCGTCGACGGGGTCGGCGTGTAGGGCGCCGGGGTGGTCGGGGTCGGCGCGGGCGGGTTGTAGATCGGCGCCGGGGTGGTCGGCTGCGGGGTCGGGCGCGGCGCGGGCGGCTGCGTGGTGACCGTGGTCTTCAGCGGACCCTTGTCCTTGTAGCCGGACGGCAGGCGCAGCTTCTGGCCCTTCTTGATCGTCGAGCCGACCTTGATGTCGTTCTCGTCGGCCAGGGCGGCGGGCTTGACGTTGAAGCGCTTGGCGATGTTGGCCAGGCTGTCGCCGCTGTTGGCGACATAGGCCTTAGCCGTGGTCGCCGGGCCCTTGAGCTTCTGGCCGGGCTTGATGCGGTATGGGGCCTTGAGGTCGTTGTCCTTGACCAGGTCGGCGCGGGTGGTGTCCAGGCCGCGGGCGATGGCGTCGATCGCGTCGCCCGACTTGACCGTATAGGTGCGGCGCGGGCCGGCGACCTCGACGACGGAACCGGTGATGCTGGTCGTGGTGACGCTGGTCGCCCGGGCCGGCGGCGGCTCGGACACCGTTTCGGTCATCCGCGACGGCGTCGAGGCCGGCGGCGTGGAGGCCGGCGGATTCTGGACCGGCGCACGGGTCGGCGACGAGGTTCCGATCGGCGAGGTTCCAACCGGAGCCTGGGCGACCGGCTGCAGCACCGTGCTCCGGGTCGGGCCCTTGTCCTTGTAGCCGGACGGCAGGCGCAGCTTCTGGCCCTTCTTGATCGCGGAACCGGTCTTCAGGTCGTTCTCGTCGGCCAGGGCCGCGGCGGAGACCGAGAAGCGCTTGGCGATGGCAAACATCGTGTCGCCGGTCTGGACCACATAGGCCTTGGCGTCGGTGGTCGGGCCCTGCAGCGTCTGGCCCGGCTTGATCCGGTAGGGCGACTTGAGGTCGTTGTCCTTGGCCAGGTCGGCGCGGGTGGTGCCCAGGGTACGGGCGATGGCGTCGATATTGTCGCCGGACTTGACGGTATAGGTCTTGGGCGCGCCGGTCACCGAGACGACCTGGCCGCCGACCGTGGTCACCACGACCGGACGCGGCGGCGGGGCCGGACGATGTTCGACAGGCGGCGGAGGCGGCGGCGGCGGCGGCTCGGCGGGCGTCACCGGAGCCAGCGGCTGGCTCGACACGCCGACGCTGCCGGGCGGCGAGGACAGGTTGGCGGGCGGCTCGTCGTCCTGGGCCGAGACCGGCGGGCCTTCGGGCTGCTGGGCGGCCGGCGGGGCCTGGACGATCGGGAAATTGGGCGTCGAGCGCCCGTCGCTGTCACGGGAGGGGTACTGCGCGCCGCCGGTGCTTTCGCAGGCCGCGAGGGTTCCAGCCGTCAGGGCGATCACCGCCGCGCGCGTCCACAACTGCCGCATAGCCACTCCTTTGCCTCGCGAGGCTCCAGACGCCGTCGCAAGGGTAAATCAATCATTAAACATCCCGCGCCGTCCCGAGAACCCGAGAACGGGACCCCGGCGTCGCCACCCGCCTATTCGCGGGCGACGCCGTCCAGGATCGGGACGAAACGCACGTCGCACAGAACTTCGACCGTGAAGCCCCCCTTGCCGTCGCCGGCATAGCGGCGAAGGCTCTGCACCGGGCCCTTGCCCACCGGCGCCACGAGGACGCCCTGGGGCTTGAGCTGGGCAAGCAGAGTTTCGGGTTCATCCTGGGCCGCCGCCGTGACCAGAATACGGTCAAACGGCGCCTGTTTGGGCCAGCCTTCCCAACCGTCCCCAAATTTCGTGATGACGTTGGTCAGGCCAAGAGTCGCGAAGCGCGCCTCGGCCTCCTTCATCAGGGTCCGGTAGCGTTCGATCGTGTAGACCAGCCGCGAAACCCGGCTGAGGATGGCGGTCTGGTAGCCCGAGCCGGTGCCGATCTCCAGCACCCGGCAGCGCGGCTCCAGGGTCAGGGCCTGGGTCATCAGCCCGACGATGAACGGCTGGCTGATGGTCTGGCCGCAGGCGATCGGCAGGGCCGAGTCCTCCCACGAGCGCTCCTTGAACAGGTCGGGCGTGAACAGGTCGCGCGGGGTCTTCTCGATGGCCGCCAGCACGGCCGGGTCGGTGACGCCCTGGGCGCGCAGGGCCTTCATCAGGGCCTGCAGGCGCGCCTCGGGCGTTTCGGGCTTCCTGGCCTGGGCCATCACGACCCCGTTTCCATCTTTGCGGGCTCCGCCTTGGGCGGCGAACCGCCGAGCAGGCCCTTCATCGCCGCGACCGTGGCGTTGTGGGTCAGGTCAATGTGCAGGGGCGTGACGGAGATGCGCCCGTCATAGACGGCTTTCAGGTCGGTGCCCTCCGCGGGGATGGACGGCTTGGCGATGAAGCCGGTCCAGTAATAGTCGCGACCGCGCAGGTCGGTCCGCTTTTCCATGCGCCGCATGTGCGAGTCGCGGAAGCCCTGGCGGGTGACTTCCACCTCGGTGACGTCTTCGGGGGCAAGGGCCGGGAAATTGACGTTCATGATCACGTCCTTGGGCCAGCCGATCTCCAGCAGCCGGCGGATGATCCCCGGACCGTAGGCTTCGGCGGTGGCCCAGTGGATGATCATCTCATCGTGGGCGAAAGTCATCGACTGCGACAGGGCGATCGACGGAACGCCCAGGGCCATGCCCTCGATCGCGCCGGCCACCGTGCCCGACAGGGTGACGTCCTCGGCGATGTTCTGGCCGCGGTTGACGCCCGACAGCACCAGGTCGGGCGCGGCGCCCTCGATCAGCTCCTGCACGGCCATGGCCACGCAGTCGGTGGGTGTGCCCTCGACGGCGAAGCGGCGCGGGTCGATGCGGCGCACTCGGATCGGATCGGCCAGGGTCAGGGCCCGGCTGGCGCCCGACTGCTCGTACTCCGGCGCGCAGATCCAGATGTCGTCGGACAGCGCCCGGGCGATGCGCTCGAGGCTTTGCAGGCCCTCGGCATGGATGCCGTCGTCGTTGGTGAGGAGGATGCGCATCAGTTCGCCCCTGCCCTTCTCCCCTTGCGGGAGAAGGTGTCAGCGAAGCTGACGGACGAGGGGGCGCGCTGGCGGTCGAGGAAGGCGGTTGAAACGATCTTCAACCCCTCATCCGACCTGCTTCGCAGGCCACCTTCTCCCACAAGGGGAGAAGGAACGACGCTCGCGACCACGATCACGCCGCGCCTCCGATATGAGTGATCCCGCCCATGTACGGAACCAGCACGTCCGGCACCGTGATCCGCCCGGTCTCGTCCTGATAGTTTTCCAGCACCGCCACCAGGGTGCGGCCGACGGCCAGGCCCGAACCGTTGAGGGTGTGGACGTAGTGCGTGCCCTTCTCGCCGGTCTTCTTGAACCGGGCGTCCATGCGCCGGGCCTGGAAGTCGCCGCAGTTGGAGCACGAGCTGATCTCGCGATAGGTGTTCTGCGACGGCAGCCAGACCTCCAGGTCGTAGGTCTTGCGGGCCCCGAAGCCCATGTCGCCGGCGCACAGCAGCATGGTGCGGAACGGCAGGTCCAGCGCCTTCAGCACCGCCTCGGCGCAACCGACCATGCGCTCGTGCTCGGCCTTGGACTGGTCGGGCGTGGTGATCGACACCAGTTCGACCTTGTAGAACTGGTGCTGGCGGATCATGCCGCGGGTGTCGCGGCCGCTGGCGCCGGCTTCCGAGCGGAAGGACGGCGTCAGGGCGGTCATGCGCAGCGGCAGTTCGGCCTCGTCGGTGATTTGCTCGCGCACGATGTTGGTCAGCGAGACTTCGGCGGTGGGGATCAGCCAGTGATCGACCGTCGTCTTGAACAGGTCGTCGGCGAACTTCGGCAGCTGTCCCGTCCCGAACAGCGCCTCGTCCTTGACCAGCAGCGGCGGACTGACCTCGACGTAGCCATTCTGCACCGTCTGCAGGTCGAGCATGAACTGCCCAAGCGCCCGTTCCAGCCGAGCGATCTGGCCCTTCAGCACCACGAAGCGGGCGCCGGACATCCGGGCGGCGGCTTCGAAGTCCATGCCGCCGAGGGCCGCGCCGAGGTCGACGTGGTCTTTCGGCGCGTTCAGGCGGCCGGCCGGCAGTTTGGACGCGTCGCCCCAGCGACGGACCTCGACATTGCCGGCCTCGTCCTCGCCCGGCGGCACCTCGGCGACCGGGATGTTGGGCAGGGCCGCCAGCAGGTCGCGCAGCTCGCCGCCGACCTCGGCCTCGGTCCTGGCGGCCGAGGCCATGACCTCCTTGAAGTGCTCGACCTCGGCCATCAGGCGGGCGGCTTCGGCCTCGTCCTTCTTGGCCTTGGCCATGCCGATCAGCTTGGAGGCCTCGTTGCGCTTGGCCTGGGCCTCCTGCAGGGCGGTCTGGGCCGCGCGCAGGGCCGCGTCCAGCTTGACCGCCTGGTCGGCCGCGCCCGAACGGCCCTTGGCCGACCAGGCGGCTTCGAAGGCGTTGGGATTGTCGCGGATGGCCTTGATGTCGTGCATCGGGAGCGCTCGAGGGAGAAGTCGTTGAGAACGGACCTCTCTAAGGCGCGTCGGCGGGGGCGCCAACACTCTTCCCTCTCCCCTTGCGGGAGAGGGTGGCCCGCGCAGCGGGTCGGGTGAGGGGTCGATGGCGGGCGCCGCCGCGTCGCGCACGACGTCCGACGTTCGGGAGACCCCTCATCCGGCGCTGCGCGCCATCTTCTCCCGCAAGGGGAGAAGGAAGATCAGACCGCCACCACGTCCTTGCCGGCTTCGCGCTCGTCCTTGGCCTTGCGGCGTTCGATCAGCCATACGCACCAGATCGAGATCTCGTAGAGCAGGCACATCGGGATCGCCAAAGTCATCTGGCTGATCGGGTCGGGCGGGGTCAGGATGGCGGCGGCGATGAACACGCCGACGATGGCGTAGCGGCGGCCCTCGCGCAGCATCTTGCTGGAGAGGATGCCGGCCATGCCGAGCAGCGACACCACCACCGGCAGCTGGAAGCACAGGCCGAACGCCAGCAGCAGGGTGGTCACCAGGGTCAGGTAGTCGCTGACCTTGGGCAGCAGCTGGATCGAGATGCCGGCCGTGGTGATCTGCTGGCTCAGCGAGAACCACAGCACGAACGGCAGCATGACGTAATAGACCAGCGCCGCGCCCAGGATGAACATCAGCGGCGAGGCCAGCAGGAACGGCAGGAACGCGCCGCGCTCGTTCTTGTAGAGGCCCGGGGCCACGAAACGGTACAGCTGCCAGGCCAGCACCGGGAAGGTCAGGACCACCGCCCCGAACCCGGCCAACTTCAGCTTGGTGAAGAAGAATTCCAGGGCGGCCGTATAGACCAGGCCCAGCGTCTTGACGTCGCCGGTCGGGATGGCCTTCAGCCCCACCAGGGCCAGCAGCAGGTCGAACGGACCATGATGGCCGCCGGACGCCTTCTGGGCGGCCAGCAGCTGCTGGGCCACGGTGAACGGCTTGACCAGAAACAGGAAGATCTGGTCGGCGAAGGCGAAGCAGAGGCCAAAGCCGACGAACAGGGCGACGACACAGATGATCAGCCGCATGCGCAGCTCGATCAGGTGGTCCATCAGCGGGGCGCGCGAGGCCTCGATCTCGTCTTCCGGATCGTGTCCGATGGCGTTGGTCACGAGGCGATGTCCGATTTTGGCGCGCGCTTGCGGGCCGACTTGGCCGGAACCGAGACGTCGGTCTTGTCGGCCTTGGCGGCGGCCCGCTTGGGCTTGGAGACGATTTCGACAGCCGGGGCCGGCGCGGGCTTGGCGGCGCGCGGCTTACGGGCCGGCTTGGCGACGATCTCGACGGTCGGTTCCGGCAGGTGGATCGTCGGGTCCGCGGCCTGGTAGGCCGCGTGCGGCGAGACCTGCACCGCGCCGCTGTTGAGGCTGGCGTCGATGTCGGCGAACACCTGGTCGACATGGCTGGCGTCGCCGGCCTGGGCGGCGGCGTCGCGCATCGGGGCGGTGTACTGCCCCTCGCGCATGGCCTGGACCTCCTTGCGCAGCTCGTCGAGCTCCGACTGGCGGGCCATTTCGTCGAAGCTGGCGCGGAATTCGTTGGCCATGCCGCGGATACGCGCGACGAACTGGCCGAGCTTGCGCAGCAGGACGGGCAGGTCCTTGGGCCCGACCACGATCAGAGCGACCGCGGCGATGACCAGGAGTTCGGTGCCGCCGATATCAGGGAGCATGGACGCGCCTTAGAGCGAGCGGCCAGGGGCCAGCGCGCGAAGTGAAACGGCCGCCCTCCCCTGCACGGGAAAGGCGGCGCGACGAATCTCCTACGACTTACGCAGGTCTTCTTTTTCGGCTTCGGTGCGCGGCAGGGCGCCCGTCGACTTGTTGGCCGAGACCTCGTCGGAGGTGTCGTCCTTCAGGCCGTCCTTGAAAGCTTTGATGCCCTTGGCCGCGTCGCCCATGATGCCGGACAGCTTGCCGCGCCCGCCAAACAGCAGGGCGACGACCGCGATCACGATCACCCAGTGGATCCAGCTCATGCTACCCATGACGACGATGCTCCTTGCGACAGCGGCCCATTAGCCGGTGCGGCGTGTCGTTACAATATCCCAGACAATATAGGCCGTCGCGCGGCGGGGGGCCAATGCTATCGGACCTCAGCTTTCCCCCAGGAAATCCTGCGCGAATTCGGGCGCCTCGTCGCCGTCCAGCGGGTCCTCGTCCTCGCCGGGGCGCAGGCCCATCGGGTCGGGCACGGAAAAGCCGGGCGGCAGGTCCAGCGACAGCAGGCCGGCGGCGCGCATCTCGGCGACGCCCGGCAGGTCGGCCAGGGTCGCCAGGCCGTAGTGCTCGAGGAAGGCGTCGGTGGTGCCGAACGTCACCGGACGGCCCGGCGTGCGGCGGCGGCCGCGCATCTTGACCAGACCCAGCTCCAGCAGCACGTCCAGCGTGCCCCGGCTGGCCTGCACGCCGCGCACGGCCTCGATCTCGGCCCGGGTCACCGGCTGGTGGTAGGCGATGATCGCCAGGGTCTCCTGGGCGGCCTTGGAGAGGCGTCGCGGCTCCTCGCGCTCCTCGGTCATCAGGAAGGCGAGGTCGGCGGCGGTCTGGTAGCGCCAGCGGCCGGCCACCTGCACCAGCTCGATCCCTCGGCCGGCGTAGCGCGCGGCCAGGTCGGCCAGACCCTGCTCGATGTCGGCCCCCTCCGGCAGGCGCTTGGCCAGGTCGGCGACGCTCAGCGGCTCGGCCGCCGCGAACAGCAGGGCCTCGATGCAGCGCTCGGTGAACAGAGGGTCGATGGTCATGCCCAGGTCCTCCCCCTGTGGGGGAGGCGATCGCGCAGCGATCGGTGGGGGGAACCTGCGAAGGTGGGGGCGCTCCCCCCACCGGCCCATTCGGGCCGCCTCCCCCACAGGAGGAAGACCTTGGAGGTGTTCGTCACGCCAGCGCCTCCAGCGGCTCGGTCCGCGTGCGCAGGTAGATGTCCGAGAACGCCTGCATCTGCCGGGCCTCCAGAACGCCCTCCTTCACCAGCTCCAGGCTGGCGGCCAGGGTCGAGGCCAGGTAGCTGGCGGGGCTGGGGCCGTCGGGGTCTTCCTCGTGCTGGTCAACCGGCGCGACGCCCGACAGGGTCGTCCAGTCGGCCATTTCCGGCAGCAGGCCACGCAGGCGGTCGCGGGCGTCCTCCAGCGGATAGGCCTGGGGCGGACGCGGAGCGTAGTGGCGGCCGTGCTCGCGTTTGCGCTGGGTGATGTAGGCGGTCATCAGGGCATAGAGGTCGCCCTCGAAGCGGGTGGACGAGACGATCTTCACCGCCTCCGGGTCGCCGCGCATGAACACGTCACGCTTGAGGATCGGCTGGTCCTTCAACGCCTCGACGGCCTTGCGCATCACGTCCAGCTTGGCCAGGCGGAAGGCCAGCTGGGCGGCCATCTCCTCGGCCGGCGGCTCCTCGGCCTTGGGACGTTCGGGCTTGGGCAGCAGCAGGCGCGACTTCAGATAGGCCAGCCAGGCGGCCATCACCAGATAGTCGGCGGCCAGCGAGAAGCGCACGCGCCGGGCCTGCTGCACGAAGGCCAGGTACTGCTCGGCCAGCTTGGTGATCGACAGCTGCAGCAGGTCGACCTTTTGGCTGCGCGCCAGGGCCAGCAGCACGTGCAGCGGGCCTTCGTAGCCGTCGATGTCGATGACCAGGGCCGCGCCGTCTTCGGCCGCGGCGTTGGCGGCCTCGAAGTCGAGGGTGGGCTGGAAGCCCGTGCTCACGCAAACTGTCCGTTGAACGCCGCGTCGAAGCGGGCGCGGGCCTCGGCGACGTCGAGCGGCTCGGGCACCTTGACGATCCGCGACATCACCGCCTGCACGCGGCGCCGGGCCTCGCGCGACAGCTTGCCGACGCCGGACATCACCGCCTTCATCTCGGCCATGTCGCCGTTGCAGTGCAGGACCACGTCGCAGCCGGCCGACAGGCTGTCCTTCGCGCGCTGCCTGAAGTCGCCCGACAGGGCCTTCATCGACAGGTCGTCGCTCATCAGAAGTCCGTCGAAGCCGATGGATTCCCTAATGATCTTCTTGATGGCCTTGCGCGAGGTGGTGGCGGGGCGGCCGCGGTCGATGGCCGTGTAGACGACGTGGGCGGTCATCGCCATCGGCATGTCGGACAGCACGCGGAACGGCGCGAAGTCGCGGGCGTCCAGCTCGGCCAGCTTGGCCTTGACCACCGGCAGCTCCAGGTGGCTGTCGGACATCGCCCGGCCGTGGCCGGGGATGTGCTTGATGATCGGCAGCACCCCGCCGGCCAGCAGGCCCTCGGCCGCCGCCCGGCCCAGGGTCGCCACCTGTTCGGGGGTGTCGCCATAGGCGCGGTCGCCGATGATCTCGTGGCCCTTGGGGTCGGGCACGTCCAGCACCGGCACGCAGTCGACATTGATGCCCAGCGACGTCAGGTCGTGGGCGATCAGGCGCGCGCCGAGGCGGGTGATCTCGCGGGCCACCAGCGGGTCGTTGGCCACCAGGGAGCCATAGGCCCGGCCCGGCGGGTAGGTCTTCCAGTGCGGCGGCTGCAGGCGGGCGACGCGGCCGCCCTCCTGGTCGATCAGGATCGGCGCGTCGTCCCGGCCCACCGTGGCCCGCAGGGCGGCGGTCATGGCCCGCACCTGGTCCGGACTCTCGATGTTGCGCCGGAAAAGGATGAAGCCCCACGGCTTCACGTCGCGGAAGAAGGCGGCCTCTTCCGCCAGCAGGGCGGTCCCGGCGCAGCCGAGGATGGCGGCGGAAATGGCCAAGCGCCCGACTCCCTTACTTCACGAAGCAGGATTTGCCGGCGGCGCTCAGGGCGTCGCAGAACGCCTTGGCGTCGGCCCGGCTGGCAAAGCCGGTGACGGCGGTGCGGTAGAGGGTCGTGCCGTTCTTGTCGATCGCCTCGACCCTCTTGCCCTTGCCGGCGGCCAGGCCCGGCGCGATGCGGGCGGCGTCGGACCAGGCCTTGTCGGCCAGGGCGGTCGAGGACAGGGCGCCGATCTGCACGCTGGCCGGACCGCCGGTCGAGGCGGCGACCGCGGGCTTGGTCGCGACGACCGCCGGCTTGGCGACCAGCGGCGCGGGTCGGGGCGAGACGGCGGCGGTGGCCAGGCCTTCGATGGTCGGCTGACCGGCCGAAGGCTTGGCCGTTGGGGGTTTGGCCGCCGGCGGCTTGGCGGCGGGCGCGGCCGAGACCGGCGCGCTGGGACCGGTCGGGACGGGCTTGGCCGGGGCCAGGGTGGCGGTCTGCACCGGCGCGGTCGGCGGCGGCGCGACCGGACGGGCCAGCGGCGTCTCGGGCTGGGCGGCGAAGGTCGGCGAGGCCTCGGGGGTCTCGTTCTTGTAGATTTGCAGGCCGGCCGCTGGATCGGTCGGCTGGGTCGCGCCGGCCGGCGGCGCGGACTTCATCGCGGCGACGGGCTCGCCCACCGTGCGCGGCGGCTCGTTGGCCCCCCGCACGCCGCCGCGATAGATCAGCAGCACCGCGACCACCAGCGTGGCCAGAACCACGGCGCTGAGGATCAGGGTCATGGGCAGGGGCCGCGAGCCGCGAACCGGTTGGCGCGCGTCGAACGAGAGCGGCGCATCGGTGGGCGGCGTATAGGCGCCGCGGTGGGGATCGGACATTCGCGTCGAGGCTCCAGAATTCCAGCGCGCGGATCATCCCAGACAGGACGAATCAGACGCGCGCGACCGCAGTTTATCGAAGCCCGAGCCTACCCAGAACCGCCGGCGAAAGCGCACTTTTGCTTTAGCGCGTCGGACACCGTCGTCGGCATCCAGCTCAGCTATCGCGCGGCTTAGTTCCAGACGTCCAGCTGGAACAACTTCCGGTGCTCTTCGATGGCGAAACGGTCGGTCATGCCCGCGATGTAGTCGCAGACCACGCGGGCGCGGCCGGCCTCGTCGCGATTCTGCGACCGGGCGAACCATTCCGACGGCAGGACGTCGGGCTCGGCCAAGAACAGGCTGAACATCTCGGCCAGAATGCGGCGGGCCTGGCTTCGCGTCCGATTGACGCGCCAGTGGCGGTACATCCGGGCGTGCAGGAACTGGCGCAGCCGGGCCAGGTCCTCGGCCATGTCCGGCGAGAAGGCGACCAGGGCATGATCCAGGGCCCGCACCTCGTCGGCGGTCTGCACGCCGGTGGCGGCGGCCCGCTTCAGGGTCTCGCCCATCACGTCGTCGACCATCGCCCCGATCATCCGCCGCACGGCCTCCAGCCGGGTCAGGCGCAGGTCGAGATCCGGGCGCTCGCTGCGCACGGCGGCCAGGATCGGGCCGATCAGCGGCACGTCCATCAGTTCGTCCAGGGTGAACAGCCCCGCCTCGACCCCGTCGTCGACGTCGTGGTTGTTGTAGGCGATGTCGTCGGCCAGGGCCGCGACCTGGGCCTCGGCCGAGGCCCAGGTGTTGAGGCCCAGCTTGTATTCGCCATCGTACTTGGAGATCGCCTTCCAGGACGGCTTGCCCAGCTTCTCGGTCACCGGGCCGTTGTGCTTGATGATCCCTTCCAGGGTCTCCCAGGTCAGGTTCAGGCCGTCGAAGTCCGGATAGCGGCGCTCCAGTTCGGTGACGACGCGGAAGGTCTGGACGTTGTGGTCGAAGCCGCCATAGGGGGCCATCTTGGCCTGCAGCTCGTCCTCGCCGGCGTGGCCGAACGGCGGATGGCCGATGTCGTGGCCCAGGGCGATGGTCTCGGCCAGGTCGGAATCCAGCCCCAGGGCCGTGGCCAGCGAGCGCGCCACCTGCGCCACCTCCAGCGAATGGGTCAGGCGGGTGCGGAAGTTGTCGCCTTCGTGGGCGACGAACACCTGGGTCTTTTCCTTCAGCCGCCGAAAGGCCGAAGTGTGGATGATGCGGTCGCGGTCGCGGGCGAACGGGGTGCGCGTGCGGCTCTCGTCTTCCGGGAAGCGGCGGCCCCGCGACTTGGCCGGATCTTCGGCATAGGGGGCGCGCGGAACGAGGAACGGAGACGACGACATAGGCGGCCTTTGCTGATCGCCCCCTTTCCCTGGGGCGCGGACACCCTCATATAGGCCAAGCACGGGTTTTCCACAGCCATGACCGACACCACCGTAACGCTTTCTCCCAACGCCGCCCGCCGGCTGCATACGATCTCGGAGGCCGAGGGCCATCCGGTGATGCTGCGCGTCGCCGTGGACGGCGGCGGCTGCTCGGGTTTCCAGTACCGCTTCGACCTGGTCGACGCCGCCGAGGCCGACGACCTGCGGGTCGAGCGCGACGGGGCCGCGGCCCTGGTCGACGTGATCTCGCTGGCCCTGCTGAAGGGCTCGGAGATCGATTTCGTCGATGAACTGGCCGGCGCCGAGTTCAAGGTGCGCAACCCCAACGCCAAGTCCAGCTGCGGCTGCGGCGTCAGCTTCTCAATCTAGGGTTTCGACGCTAGGCTTCACCAAACACCGGCCCACCCGAGCCGGGCCCGGGGATTCACGCCATGCTCGCCATCGCCCTTGCCGCCGCCGTGGCCGCAACCGCCGCTGCGGGCGTCGAGACCCCGGTCCAGAGCTTCGTCGAAATCCCCGCCCCCCTGAAGGGCACGATGCTGGCGCCGGCCGCCGGCGCCAAGGCCCCTGCCGCCTTGATCCTGCCTGGCTCGGGTCCGACCGACCGCGACGGCAACAGTCCGCTGGGCGTGAAGGGCTCGACCTATCGCCTGCTGGCCGAGGGCTTGGCCGCCCAGGGCGTGACCACGGTCCGCATGGACAAGCGCGGCCAGTTCGCCAGCGGCGCGGCGGCCGCCGACGGCAACAAGGTGTTCATCGCCGACCTCGCCGCCGACGCCAACACCTGGGCGGCCGACCTGAAGAAGCGCACGGGCGCGCCCTGCGTCTGGCTGATCGGCCACAGCGAAGGCGCCCTGGTCGCCGAGGTCGCCGGCCAGACCGGCAAGGACCTGTGCGGCCTGGTGCTGGTCTCAGGGGCCGGCGAACGGCTGAGCGACACCCTTCGCCGCCAGCTCAAGGCCGGCGTGCCCCCGGGCCCCCTGCAGGACCAGAGCCTGAAGAACATTGCCACGCTCGAGGCCGGCGGCGACGTTGACGCCTCGGGCCTGCCCCAGGGCTTGCAGATGCTGTTCGCCCCTCAGGTGCAGCCGTTCCTGAAGGCCGTCTTCGCCTATGATCCGCCCACGCTGCTGAAGGCCTACAAGGGTCCGGTGCTGATCGTGCAGGGCAAGACCGACATCCAGATCACGCCGGACAACGTCGAGGCGCTGAAGCGCGCGAGGCCCGACGCCAGTCTGGTCGAGCTCGACGGCGTCAATCACCTGCTCAAGGTCGCACCCCTCGACCGGGCGGGCAACCTGGCGACCTACGCCGACCCGTCGCTGCCGCTGGCGCCGGGCGTGGCCGAGGCGATCGCCGACTTCATCAAGTCCCATCCCGGTTAAATCCTGCCGTCCGACTTGAGCGGCCCGCCCATGCGCCCTAGCCTCCCGCCGCCGACTGGAGCCCTCGATGCGCATCGCCACCTGGAACGTCAATTCCGTCAACGCCCGCCTGGAGAACGTCCTGGCCTGGTTCGAATCGGCCGCGCCCGACGTGGCGGTGCTGCAGGAGATCAAGTGCGTCGACGAGAAGTTCCCCACCGAGGCCTTCGAACGGCTTGGCTATAACGTCGCCGTCCATGGCCAGAAGACCTACAACGGCGTGGCCATGCTGTCGAAATATCCGCTGGAGGACGTGCGGCGCGGCCTGCCCTTCCTGCATGACGGCGAAGTCGACGAGCAGTCGCGCTACATCGAGGCGGTGATCGCCGCCCCGACCCCGGTTCGCGTCGCCGGCATCTACCTGCCCAACGGCAATCCGCTGGGCACCGAGAAGTTCGACTACAAGCTGGCCTGGATGCGCCGGCTCCAGGCTCACGCCCAGGGTCTGCTGGCCCTGGAGGAGCCGCTGGTCATCGCCGGCGACTACAACGTCATCCCCGAGGTCGAAGACGTGGCCAATCCCGAGGCCTGGCTGGGCGACGCCCTGTTCCAGCCCGAGAGCCGCGGCGCGTTCCGGGCGCTGAAGAACCTGGGCCTGGTCGACGCCTATATGCAGGCCGACGGCGCGCCGCACGGCTATACCTTCTGGGACTACCAGGCCGGCGCCTGGCCGCGAAACCTGGGCATCCGCATCGACCATCTGCTGCTGTCGCCGCAGGCCGCCGACAAGCTGGCCGGGGTGACGATCCACCGCGACGAGCGCGACAAGGAAAAGCCGTCGGACCATGTTCCCGTGGTGGCCGAACTGGCGCTGTAGCGCCGCCCTCTGGCCCCAAACAGGGACTCTCGCTAGCCTGATCCCATGAGTGAACTCTGGCGTCTCATGGTGTTGGTGACGATCTCGGCCTCGGCCGTGACGTTCCTGGGCAGCGCCGCGATCTGGTTCATGGACGAGGACCGCCGAATCCGCCGCGCCCTGCGCCACGTGCTGAAGGGCGCGCCGGAGACGGTGATCGTCGCCCGGGGACGGGGGCGCGGCGCGGGCTTCAACTTCACGACCAACCAGGCCGCCGTCGCCTGGGACAGCGGCGCTTGGTGCCTGCTCTATCGCATCGACGAGTTGATGGGCGCCGAGCTGTCGGTCGACGGCCAGGTGATCGGCCGGGTGTTCCGGGGCGAGCAGCGCCGGGCCATCGACCAGATCGTCCAGCAGGCCGCCCAGGTGACCCTGAAGCTGATCTTCGACGACCCGCGCCACCCGGATTTCGAGCTGGAGCTGTGGCTGGAGGGCGACCAGCAGCGACGCGAGACCCGCTCGCCGGCCGACGCCATCCAGGAGGCCAACCGCTGGCTGCTGCGCGCCGACGCCATCGTCCGGCGGCCCCTGGCCCCCAAGGCCCAGCCGACCGTCCAGGCCCGTCCGCCGGCCGAGCCGGAAATCGCCCGCCCCGCGCCGCCCCCCAAGCCCTATCAGCCAGCACTGGAGACGGTGACGGCGACCGCGCTCCGCCCCACCGCCACCGCCCCGCTGTTCGACGAGATCGACACCACCGCCGATCCGATGGAGGCGCCGTGGGACGACGACCTGGACGACGACCCGTCGCCGTTCGCCGAGAAACCCTACAAGCCGGTCTCGAAGGCCGCCCGTCCGCCTAGGGGCGATCAGGACGAACTGCCGTTCGACCTGGACGACGAGGACTAGGCGCCGCCACGGGTCCAGGACCGAAGACAACCAGGCTGGCCGCTGCCAGGATCCAGACGCCGACGCCGCCATAGAGCATCACCCAGCCGAAGCCCTGGACCAGCGCCGCGTGCACCACCGCGCCGGACACGCCGTCTCCCGCCGACGCCAGGGTTCCGGCGGCGACGCCTTCGGCCATCGACCGCGCCCGCTCGGCGCCGAAGGACGCCGGCAGCACGCTGCTCAGGTGGGCCAGGACCCCCTCGACCAGGATGAAGCCCATCAGGGCGATATTGACCGCCAGCGAGATCATCCGGGCGCTCATGTCGATGCCCGACGCCATGCCGGCGCGCTCGTTCGGCACGGCGCTGGTCGTGGTGTTGGTGACGGTGGTGTTGGTGAAGCCCAGGCCGATCCCGGCCAGCACGCAGCCGGGCAGCAGGGTCCGCCAACTGGCGTGATCGGCGGCGGCGCCCAGCCTCATCAGCATGAAGCCCAGGCCGATGGTGAACAGGCCGGCGGGAATGACCAGGCCGGGCCGGTAGCGCAGCGACAGGCGCTCGGCCAGCGGCGGCACGACCAGGGTGGGCAGGGTATAGGCCAGCAGCGCCAGGCCGGCGGTCACGCTGCCATAGCCCAGGCCGGCCTGGAAGTAGATCGGCAGGTAGATCATGAACGGCCAGAAGCTGAAGTTCATGCCCATCGAGCCCAGCAGCGCGCCCGAGAAGTCGCGGACGCCGAACACCGAGAAGTCGAACATCGGGCGCGGGCTGATCTTCTCGGCGACGAGGAAGGCGATGAAGCTGGCGACCGCGAGGCCGGCGATCGCCAAGGCGGCGGGGCTGGTGAAGCCGAGGCCGGGCCCCTGGGTGATGAAATAGGCCAGGCAGAACACCGCCAGCGACAGGGTGACGACGCCGGCGACGTCCAGGCGCTCGGCCTGTGGATCGCGCGACTCCCGAACCCCGCCCCAGGCCAGCAGCAACGTCACGACGGCCAGCGGCGCGTGGGCCAGGAACACCCACTGCCAGTTGGCGACGGCGACGATCGCCCCGCCGACGATGGGGCCGAAGCCCAGGCCGATCCCGAAGATCACGCCCCACCAGCCGAACGCCTGGCCACGCTCGCGCCCCTCGCGGAACTGGTGCGACAGCACGGCGACCTGGCAGATCAGCATCGCCCCGCCGCTCAGGCCCTGCAGGAACCGGGCGACGATCAGCAGCACGGCGTCCTGCGCCAGGCCGCAGACCAGCGACGACAGGCCAAAGGCCGTGATGCCGACCAGGAACACCCGCTTGCGCCCATAGCGGTCGGCCAGGGTCCCGGTCGCCATCAGCACCGTGGTCACGGCCAGGGTGTAGGCGTTCATAATCCACTGCAGTTGCTTGAAGTCGGCGTGCAGCACCTTTTCCAGGGTCGGCAGGATGGCCGGGACGCTCGAGATCTCCAGGCCGAACATCAGCGACGACAGGCAGACGGCGGCCAGGGCGATCGGCCCTCGACCGGAGGCGACAGGTTTCATGTTCGGCCTTTCGACGTTGTGGCGGGCAATGGCGAAATCCGAGGGCGACGCGCTGGCGTCCGCCCCGGTCTTTCATGTTGCTTGACCAGGGCACAGATAGTCCGGGCTTGATCATCCCGAAATTGGATGGCTGGCTATTTCAGAGACGACGATTTCGAATAACCAGCATGACAACCCTCGACGTCGACGCGGTTCGGGCCTTCGTGGCGATCGCCGATCTCGGCGGCTTCACGCGGGCCGCCGAGGCGCTGGGCGCCACCCAGGGCGCGATCAGCGTCAAGCTGAAGCGATTGGAGGCGCGGCTCGGCCACAGGCTGATCGAGCGGACGCCGCGCCTGGTGCGGCTGTCGGCGCAGGGGGCGGTGTTCCTGGACGCGGCGCGCGACTTCCTGGCGGCGCATGAGCGGGCCCTCGCCAGCCTGACCGCGTCACGCCGCCGCTTCGCCCTCGGCATCGCCGCCCACGTGGCCGGGCCGGAGGTGCCGCACCTGCTGGCGCGGCTCAACGCCCACGATCCGGCCCTGACGATCGAGGTCCGCCTCGACAATTCGCGCAACCTGCTGGACGCCTTCGATCGCGGCGAGATCGACGCGGCGATCATCCGCCGGGAGGACGGCCGGCGAGACGGCGAGGTTCTGGCCCCCGAGCATTTCGGCTGGTTCGCGACGCCCGGCTTCGAGCACAGGTCGGGCGAACCCCTGCGCCTGGCCGCCCTGGCCCCCTCCTGCGGCGTGCGCGACATCGCCACCCGGGCCCTCGACGCGGCGGGCCTGGCCTGGACGGAGGTGTTCCTGGGCGGCGGTTCGTCGGTGGTCACGGCGGCGGTCTCGGCCGGCCTGGCGATCTCGGCCTTCTCCTACCGGCTCGCGCCCGCCGGCACGGTGGAGGTCAGCCAGCGCTTCGGCCTGCCCGCCCTGCCCTCGTCCGAGATCGTGCTGCATTCCACGCTGTCGGACGCCAAGTCCCGCGACGCCCTGCGCACGCTGGCGGCGGCCTTCCGGGACCATCGGGTCCCGGTGTCGTGCTTCGTCACCTGAGGCAGGACTGACCAGGATGGGGACCGATGCGCGCCGGCAGCAAGGATCGGGTCGCCGCGAGGCGTCGCCGCAAGCAAGGTCGCTCCACATCAAAGGAGCAGCGTATGGAATTGTCGGGCAAGACGGTCATCATAACCGGAGCCAGCAGCGGTATCGGCAAGGCGGCCGCCCTCCTGTTCGCCGCCGAAGGGGCCAATGTGGTGCTCGGTGCGCGACGCGCCGCTCCCCTGGAGAGCGTCGCGGGCCAGATCAATCAGACCGGTGGCCATGCAGCGTTCCTTTGCGGGGATGTGCGGGACGAAGGCTATGCCGAGGCGCTGGTCGCCCTCGCCGTTGAGACGTTCGGCGGACTGGACGGGGCCTTCAACAACGCCGGAACGGTCGGCGACCTGGGACCGGTCGCCGACATGACGCTGGGCGCCTGGAACGACGTTATCGGCGCCAATCTCACCAGCGCCTTTCTGGCGGCGAAGGCGCAGCTCCCCGCGCTCCTGAAGCAGGGAAAGGGCTCGATCGTCTTCAACGCTTCGTTCGTCGGCTTCAGCAACGGCGGCCTGCCCGGAATGGCGGCCTATGCGGCCTCGAAGGCCGGGATGATCGGCCTCACGCAATCCCTGGCGTCAGACCATGCGGCGGCGGGCGTTCGCGTCAATGCGCTGCTTCCGGGTGGGACGATCACGCCGGCGGGAGGCGAGGACAATCCAGAGTTCCTGGAGATGATCGCCAATCTGCATCCGATGCGCCGCATGGCGGTCGCTGAAGAGATCGCGCAGGCCGCCCTGTTCCTGCTTTCGGACCGCTCCAGCTTCATGACCGGCAGCCCGATGATCGTCGATGGCGGCATGTCGGTCCGCCTTCTCTGACGCGCCCGGACGCTACGCCCCGACAGGGTCGTAGCGTCCGCCGGTCATTCTCAGATATCCGCGTAGACGTGGGTCTCCGCCGCCGCGCCCGGGTGGGTGACGGCGCCCAGATAGGCCGGGCCGACCAGCTGGGCGAACTTCCAGATGGCGCCGCTGTTGTAGTCGGTCGTGCGCGGCGTCCACGCGGCCTTGCGGCGCGCCAGTTCGTCGGCCTCGACCTCAAGATCGATCGTGCCCTTGGTGGCGTCGATGCTGATGATGTCGCCGTCCTGGACCAGGGCGATCGGCCCGCCGGCCGCGGCTTCCGGACCGACATGGCCGATGCACAGGCCGCGCGTGGCGCCCGAGAAGCGGCCGTCGGTGATCAGGGCGATGTTCTCGACACCCTGGCCGTAGATCGCGGCGGTGGTCGACAGCATCTCGCGCATGCCGGGCCCGCCCTTGGGACCCTCGTAGCGGATGACCAGGACGTCGCCTTCCTTGTAGTCGCGGTTCGACACCGCCTCGAAGCAGGCAGCCTCGCCGTCGAACACCCGGGCCGGGCCGCGGTGCACCTGGTGCTTGAGGCCGGCCACCTTGACGATGCCGCCCTCCGGGGCCAGCGAGCCCCACAGGCCGACGACGCCGCCGGTCGGCGACAGCGGGTTGGAGACCGGGCGGATGACGTCCTGGTCGTCGCGCCAGACCACGTCGGCCAGGTTCTCGGCCAGGGTCTTGCCGGTCACGGTCATGCAGTCGCCGTGCAGCAGGCCGGCGTCCAGCAGGGTGCGCAGCAGCATCGGCACGCCGCCGGCCTCGCCCATGTCCTTGGCCACGTAGCGGCCGCCGGGCTTGAGGTCGGCGATATAGGGCGTGCGGGCGGCGATCTCGGCCACGTCCTTGAGCGTGAACTCGATGCCGCACTCGTGGGCCATGGCCGGCAGGTGCAGGGCGCCGTTGGTCGAGCCGCCGGTGGCGGCGACGACGACGGCGGCGTTCTCGAACGCCTTGCGGGTGCAGATGTCGCGCGGGCGGATGTTCTGCTCGATCAGCCGCATCACCGCCTCGCCGGAGGCCACGGCGTACTGGTCGCGGTCGAGATACGGGGCCGGCAGGGCCGAGGACAGCGGCAAGGCCAGGCCGATGGCTTCCGACACGCAGGCCATGGTGTTGGCGGTGAACTGGCCGCCGCAGGCTCCGTCCGACGGACAGGCATGTTGCTCCAGCTCGCACAGGGTCTTGGCGTCCATGGTTCCGGCCGCGAAGGCGCCGACGCCCTCGAACACGTCCATGACGGTGATGTCGCGGCCGTGGAAACGGCCGGGCAGGATGGAGCCGCCGTACAGGAACACCGACGGCACGTTGAGGCGCAGCATGGCCATCATCATGCCCGGCAGGCTCTTGTCGCAGCCGGCGACGCCGACCAGGGCGTCATAGCCGTGGCCGCGCATGGTCAGCTCGACGCTATCGGCGATCACGTCGCGGCTGACCAGGGACGAACGCATGCCCTCGTGGCCCATGGCGATGCCGTCGGTGACGGTGATGGTGCAGAACTCGCGCGGCGTGCCGCCGGCCGCCTTGACGCCCTGCGACGCCGCGTGCGCCTGGCGCATCAGGGCGGTGTTGCAGGGCGCGGCCTCGTTCCAGCACGAGGCTACGCCGACGAACGGCTGGGCGATCTCGCGGGTGCCAAGACCCATGGCGTAGTAATATGAGCGGTGCGGCGCGCGGGCCGGCCCCTCGGTCACGTGCCGGCTCGGGAGTTTCGACTTGTCCCAGCTGCCGTCGGGGTTCTTGGTCATGGTGTACGCCTTCCAAATCGTGCGCCGTGGTTAGCTCAGCTGGCGACGCGACGGAAGGGTTGGACGCCGAGTTTTTGCCGGGAACGGGCCGCTCGACGCGCGTTTCATTGCGAACGGTTCGCGTGAGCCCGGCTGCGGCGCATGATCAGACCCTTCGGCGCCGGGTTTCGGACGGGCTGTACGACGCTACGCGAATAATGGTAGCGGTCCCAAAGACACCACTCCGGCCACGAGAGCGGGTCGTTGCAGGAAGGGACCAGCCGCCATGACCACCAACCCCACCGGGACTTTGCTCCGAGGCGCCATCCTGGCCTCGGCCGTGGCGGGACTTCTGGCGGGATCCGCCTTCGCCCAGGCCAAGCCGGCCGTCCGCCACATCACCATCGACGCCAAGGCCCCGACGACGCCGCGCGACCGCTTCTACGACCTGTCGGTCGGCTCGGACTATCCGGGCACCCTGCTGCGCGAAGACAGCCTGGGCCAGCTGAAGACCGCGCGCGACGAGCTGGGCTTCCGCTACGTCCGCTTCCACGCGATCTTCCACGACGTGCTGGGCACCTATCGCGTCGTCGACGGCCAGCCGGTCTATGATTGGACCAAGATCGACGAACTCTACGACCGCCTGCTGAAGATGGGGATCAAGCCGTTCGTCGAGCTGGGCTTCACTCCCGACGCGATGAAGACCTCGAACCAGACGGTCTTCTGGTGGAAGGGCAACACGTCTCACCCCGATCCCAAGCAATGGGCCGCCCTGGTCGACGCCTTCGTCCGTCACATCCAGCAACGCTACGGCCAGGCCGAGGTGCGGTCCTGGTATTTCGAGGTCTGGAACGAGCCGAACCTGGACGGCTTCTGGGAAAAGGCCGACCAGAAGGCCTATTTCGAGCTCTATGACCTGACGGCGCGGACGATCAAGGCGATCGATCCGGCGCTCAAGGTCGGCGGCCCCTCGACGGCCGGCGCGGCCTGGACGCCCGAATTCCTGAGCCACGTGCAGGCCTCGGGCGCGCCGGTCGACTTCGTCACCACCCACACCTACGGCGTCGATGGTGGCTTCCTGGACGAGAAGGGCGTGCAGGACACCAAGCTTTCGCCCTCGCCCGACGCGATCGTCGGCGACGTGCGCCGCGTGCGCCAGGAGATCCAGGCTTCATTCAAGCCCGGCCTGCCGCTGTACTTCACCGAATGGAGCACCAGCTACACGCCTCGCGACCCGGTGCATGACTCCTATGTCAGCGCGCCCTACATCCTGTCCAAGCTGAAGGCCAGCGAGGGCCTGCTGCAGGCCATGAGCTACTGGACCTACAGCGACCTGTTCGAGGAACCCGGTCCGCCGTCCGCGCCGTTCGAGGGCGGCTTTGGCCTGATGAACCCGCAGGGGATCCGCAAGCCGGCATGGTTCGCCTACAAGTACCTGAACCAACTGGGCGACAAGGCCGCGAAGGTCGCCGACGCCCAGACCTGGGCCACCACCGACGGCGGCGGCGTGCAAGCCGTGATCTGGGACTTCCGCCAGCCGGTGCAGGCCGTCAGCAACCGCCCCTACTACACCAAGGTCCAACCCACCCATGACGTGGAGCCGGTCAGCCTGGACGTGAAGGGCCTGAAGCCGGGTCGCTACGACGTCCAGATCTTCCGCACCGGCTTCAAGGCCAACGACGCCTATACGGCCTATCTGGAAATGGGATCGCCCAAGACGCTGAGCGCCGAGCAGACGCGCGATCTCCAGGCCCTGACCGTGGATCGCCCCGAGACCCGGACGCTGAGCGTGGGCAAGTCGGGCGCGACCAGCCTCGCGGTGCCGATGCGCGCCAACGACGTCGTCCTGGTCAAGCTAGCGCCCCGCTAGAGAGCCGGAAGCGTCCTTCGAGGCCCTCCCTCGGAGGGCGCCTCAGGACGAGGAGCTTCGTGCTGCTTTCCTCATCCTGAGGTGCGTAGCGAAGCGAAGCCTCGAAGGACGCACGGCTTTCGCCGCCTAAACGCCGAGTAGGCGGCCGCGCTCGCGATGGATCACCGCCGCCAGATGGTCGCCGACCGCCCGCACCGCCGCCGACCGGCGCAGGTCTTCGTGCACGGCCAGCCATAGGCCCCGGTTGGGCGGCGCGACGCCTGACCAGCGCCGCAGCCCGGGGTCGCCGTCGGCCATGAAGCACGGCAGCAGCGCCACGCCCAGCCCGGCCCGCGCCGCCGGCTGCAGGACGCCCATGTCGTTGCTGCGGAAGCTGACCGGACGGCCAGCCGCGAAGGCCCGCAGCCATTCCTGCTGCGTCAGGCGGCTCATCTCGGCGTCGTAGCTGACCAGCGACCAGTCGCCGTCCGGCCCGTGCGGATAGTCGACCGCGGCGTAGAGCCCGTAGGCCATCTCACCCACCTTGCGCGCCACGCTGGTCGGCTCGCTCGGGGCCTGAAGGCGCAGCGTCAGGTCGGCCTCGCGCCGGGTCAGCGACACCAGCGAGGCCTCGCCACGCAGGGTGACGGTGATCGACGGCAGGGCGCGGCGCAGGTCGACCAGGCTTTCGGCCAGCATGAACATCGCCAGGGACGGCGGGGCGCTGACCACCACCTCGACCGCCGCCGGCTGGCGCTCGGCCTGGGCCAGGCGCTCGACCGCCAGCACCCGATCCTCCATGTCGAAGGCCAGGGCCGCGACCCGTTCGCCGGCCTCGGTCAGGGCCGTGCCCCGACCGCGGCGTTCCAGCAGCCGCAGGCCGGTGCGCGCCTCCAGGGCGGCGACGCGACGGCCGACCGTGGCGTGGTCGACGCCCAGCGCCCGGGCCGCGCCCGACAGCGAGCCTTGTCGCCCGACGGCGGCGAGGTGGCGAAGGTCTTCCCAATCCATTCGTGCGTTTTCGCACAGCTGAGGTGCGATCTCACGGAATTTTCGGAGACTGGCCGACGTGCGAACCCTGGGGCTTGAGAAGGAGAGCTATCCATGGTCCGCAGCATCGAACTCGTCGGCACGGGCGGCGTCGAACAACTCCAACTGGCGCGCCGCCCGCTCCCCGCCCCTGGCGAGGGCGAACTGCGGGTTCGCCACGACGCCGCCGGGGTCAACTTCATCGACGTCTACTACCGGACCGGCCTCTATCCCCTGTCCCTGCCGACCGTGCTCGGCGTCGAAGGGGCCGGCGTGGTCGAGGCGGTGGGCGACGGCGTCCAGGACTTCGCGCCCGGCGACCGCATCGCCTATGCCGGCGCGCCGATGGGCGGCTACGCACAGGCCCGCAACCTGCCGGCCGCCCGGGCGATCAAGCTGCCGGACGGCGTCGACACCCGGGTCGCGGCGGGCGCCATGCTGCGCGGCCTGACGGTCCAGATGCTATTGCGCGGCCCGCGCCCGGCGACGCCCGGCTCGACCATCCTGGTCCACGCCGCCGCCGGCGGACTGGGCCAACTGCTGACCCGCTGGGCCAAGACGATGGACCTCACCGTGATCGGCACGGTCAGTTCGGAGGCCAAGGCCCAGGTCGCCCGGGCGGCGGGCGCGGAACATGTGATCGTCGGCCGCGACGCCGACTTCGTCGCCCAGACCCTGGCCCTGACCGACGGCCGGGGTGTCGACGTCGCCTATGACGGCCTGGGCGGCGGCTATCTGCGCCGGACCTTCGACGCCGTCGCGCCGTTCGGCATGGTGGTGAATGTCGGCCAGGCGGCCGGCCCGGTCCCGCCGCTGGTGGTCACCGACCTGAGCAAGCGCGCCCTGGCGCTGTGGCGGCCCAGCGTCATGGCCTATGTCACCGACGTTCCGCGCTACCGGACGGCGGCGGCCGACCTGCTGGGTGCGCTTGAGCGCGGGGACCTAACGGTCGAGATCGGCGGCGAGTACGCGCTGGAGGACGCGGGGAAGGCCCACGCCGATTTGGAGGCCGGACGGACGACCGGGAGCTTGTTGCTGGTTCCGTAATTCGGCTGTCATCCCGGGCGGAGCGAAGCGCAGACCCGGGACTGCCGGAAGCGCCTGCGTTCACGCCCCGGTCCCGGATCTTCGCGCTGCGCGCTCGTCCGGGATGACAGGATGGGTAAGAGGCGCGCGCCCTACCCGCAGGCCAACTCCACCGCCAACCCCAGGTCCAGCGCCCGGGCCGCCTCCTCGCCCGTCACCACCGGACGCGGCGCCTGCCCGCGCACCGCCGCCAGGAACCCGGCCACGCTCTGGCCCAGGGGGTCCTTGCCGGCCGGAGTCTCGGTGAAGTCCTCGATCAGCGGGAACGGCGTGGTGTTGCGGAAGGTGCGGGCCAGGAAGTCGATCTCGACCTCGCCCGACGGATAGACCACCTTCATGGTCCGCTCGCGGGCCTCAGCGACGCGCGAGCTGTCGAACACGGCGGTGAAGCCGTTGTCGAAAGTGGCCTCGGCCTTGACCCAGTCCAGCGAGGTCGAGCGGGTGATCGCCCCCTCGCCTTCCACCGTCACCGGCTCGGCGTCGCAGATCGCCAGGGCCAGGTCGATGTCGTGAATCATCAGGTCCAGCACCACCGAGACGTCGAGATTGCGATCCGACGGCGTGCCGCGCCGCACGGCTTCCAGGCGCAGCGGCTGCTCGGGGATGTCCAGCAAGCCCATGGCCTGGAACACCACGCGCTCCTGGTGGCCGCAGGCCAGGGACAGCTTGCGCCGGGCGGCCTCGGCGACCAGGGCGTCGGCGTCTTCCGGCGTCACGGCCAGGGGCTTTTCCGAATAGACCGGCTTGCCGGCCTTCAGCGCCGCCAGCACGGCCGGGGCGTGGTGCACGGCCGGGGTGGCGACGGTGACCACGTCGACGGCGGCCAGGAAGGCAGCGAGGTCGTCGAAGGCTTCCGCCCCCAGCGGCTCGGCCAGCGCCTTGGCCCGCGCCAGGTCGATGTCGAATACCGCCGCCAGGGTCACGTCGGGAAGCTCCACGTACTTCTTGGCGTGATAGCCGCCGAACACGCCGGCGCCGATGACACCAGCCTTGAGAGTGGGGGCCTTCGGGAGATCTTGGGTCATGGGCGGTTGTCTAGCCGCTTCGCCCGAAAGCGGGAAGCACTTGGAGGTGACGGCGGGAACGGGTTAAACGGTTGTTTAACGACAAGCCCAGGGAGCAACGTCAATGACCGCCTCGCGTGAAATCCGTCTGAAGAGCCGCCCGGTGGGCGTTCCGGCCACCACCGACTTCGAGCTGGCCACCGTCGAGGTCGGCCCGCCCGGCGACGGCGAGATCCAGGTCCGAAACCTGTGGATGTCGGTCGACCCCTACATGCGCGGCCGGATGACCGACCGCAAAAGCTATGTGCCGCCGTTCGAGCTGGGCAAGGTGCTGCAGGGCGGCGCGATCGGCGAAGTCGTCGCCTCCAACGATCCCGACTTCAAGCCCGGCGACATCGTCAGCACCATGTTCGGCTGGCGCGAGCTGTTCAACGTCTCGCCCAAGGCCTTGGCGGCGGCGGGCATGGGCGCGGTCACCAAGATCGACACCCACGGCCTGCCGCCCCAGACCTTCCTGGGCGTGGCCGGCATGCCGGGCCTGACCGCCTATGCCGGCCTGCTGCGGATCGCCGCCCTCAAGGACGGCGACGTGGTGTTCGTCTCGGCCGCCGCCGGAGCGGTGGGCCAGGTCGTCTGCCAGATCGCCAAGAACAAGGGCCACACGGTGATCGGCTCGGCCGGCGGACCGGAAAAGGTCGCCTTCCTCAAGAGCATCGGCGTCGACCACGTCATCGACTACAAGGCCACCCCCGACGTGGTCGCCGAGCTTGAACGAGTCGCGCCCAAGGGGATCGACGTCTATTTCGAGAACGTCGGCGGCGTGCACCTGGAAGCCGCCATCAACTCGGCCCGCCCGTTCGCCCGCTTCGCCCTGTGCGGGATGATCTCGCAGTACAACGAGACCGGAAAGCCGGTCGGTCCGGCCAACATCATCCAGGCGGTCGGCAAGAGCCTGCGGCTGGAGGGCTTCATCGTCTCCAACCACTACGATCTGGCGCCGCAGTTCATCAAGGACATGGCCGGTTGGATCGGCGCGGGCCAGATGAAGTGGAACGAGACGATCGAGGACGGCGTCGACCGCGCGCCCGAGGCCTTCATCAAGCTCTTCAAGGGCGAGAACCTGGGCAAGATGCTGGTCAAGCTGGCCTAGGCGCTCGGGACTGCAACGGGGACACACGCTCACGGCAAGGCCCATGCGGACTTGGCCGAAACCTTGGCGTGAGCGTGTGTCTCCGCCCCGCCCAAGCTCCTCCAGTAATTTATTGTAGACGCCATTGAACGCTCAGGTAGCATACCTTCACTACGCCCGAACGGGGCGTGCGAGGGGGCGATCATGGGCAGGTTTGCGACGCGGGCCACGATCCGCGCGGGATGGCGGCTGGGGGCGGCGGTCGCCGCGCTAGGCCTTGGTCTGGGCGTCGCCCAGGCGCAGGACCGGGTGGTCAGCAACCCCCGGCTGCTCGGCGTCGAATCGCCCGAGAACGCCGGCCAGCCCAAGGCGGTCCCCAACCTGGTCGCGGCGGCCACCACCGCCAAGTCGGCCGACCGACCATTCGACCTCAACGTCGTCTATACCGACGGCCGGCTCTACAACCCCGCCACCCTGAGCTACGACAAGGTCCGGCTGCGCAGCTACAACGGCACCGACGTCAAGCCGGACGCGCCCTATGTGGCCCCGACCATCCAGGCGTGGCCGGGCGACACCGTGCGGGTCAATCTGGACAACCAGCTGCCGGCCGACCCCAGCTGCGTGCTGACCGGCGGGCCGGTCAACAGCCCGCACTGCTTCAACGGCACCAACCTGCACTCGCACGGCCTGTGGGTCAGCCCGACGGGCAACAGCGACAACGTGCTGCTGTCGATCAATCCGGGCGTGCAGTTCGAGTACGAGTACAACATCCCGCGCACTCATCCGGCCGGGACCTTCTGGTACCACACCCACCGCCACGGCTCGACCGCGCTGCAGGTGTCCAGCGGCATGGCCGGGGCGCTGATCATCCGCGGCGAACGGCTTCCGACCGCGACCGCCAACGGCGACCTCGACACCCTGCTCCACAAAGGCGGCAGGTCGATGCCCGACGAGGTGCTGGTGTTCCAGCAGATCCAGTACGCCTGCCTGGACGCGGCCGGCAACATCAAGGTCAAGACCGTCACCAACCCGGACGGTAGCACCAAGGTCGTCGCCTGGGTCTGCGACAAGGGCGACACCGGGGTCATCGAGACCTATGAAGACGCCAACGGCAACGGCTTCGGGCCCGGCAGCTGGGGCCAGTCGGGACGCTATACCAGCATCAATGGCGAGGTCCTGGCCACGCTGAAGGCCAAGGCCGGCGAACTGGCCCGCTGGCGGCTGATCCACGCCGGGGTGCGCGACACCCTCTCGGTGCAGTTCGTGCCGATGACCGACGCCGGGGTGAAGGCCATGGAAAGCCTGGCCGCCGTCGACGGCGACGCTTTCCGGTCCGCCAACTGCGTCGGCGCGCCCGTGCCGGTCCATGTGGTGGCCAGCGACGGCCTGACCATGGCCCAGGCCCAGCGGGCGACCACGGTCACCCTGCAGCCCGGCTACCGCAACGACCTGCTGGTGGTGTTCCCCAAGGCCGGCAACTACTGCATGCTCGACGCGGCCACGCCCAGGTCGGCCACGGTGAACGGCGACGACGTCGGCACGCGCCTGCTGGGCAAGGTGGTGGTGGCCAAGGGCCAGGACATCGCCAACATCCCCGCCTTCGTCACCGCCGAACTGGTCGACGCCGCCCAGGCCCAGATGCCGGCCGCCGTGCGCGGCCAGGTGATCGGCGACCTGCGCGACGGCCTGAAGCTGACCCGCTTCGTCCCGCACCAGACCATCACCGACGCCGAGGTGGCCGGTAAGCCCCGGCAGGAGGTGGTGTTCAATATCAACGTCAACACCACGCCGACGGCGTTCGAGGTCGGCTCGCAGGACTATGTTCCCCGCCCCTACCAGCCCGACCGCATCGATCGCACCCTGACCCTCGGCCAGGCCCAGGAATGGGTGCTGACCTCCGACTTCGTCAGCCACCCGTTCCACATCCACGTCAATCCGTTCGAGGTGGTGGCCATTCTCGATCCGAACGGCAAGGACGTCAGCGCCCCGGGCGCGGTGGACGACTACGGCGGTTCGGTCGATCCGCAGTATCCGGGGCTGAAGGGCGTCTGGAAGGACACCCTGTGGGTCAAGAGCGTGCAGAAGGTCAAGAACGGCCCCTACATGCCCTACAAGCTGATCACCCGTACCCGGTACGAGCGCTACATCGGCGAGTTCGTCCTGCACTGCCACATCCTCGACCACGAGGACCAGGGCATGATGCAGAACGTCGAGATCGTCCTGCCCAACGGGGCCGGCGGCGTCGCCCACGGCCACCACTGACCTCGAGGCCGGCCGGGCCCAGGGTCCCGCCGGCCTCTCCATCTCGACCCCAAGATCGACGGCAAGAGGGAAACCGACCATGACCCAGCGCGTCTTCGAAACGGGCGGCGTGCAGCGCCGGACCCTGCTGGCCGGGGCCGCCGCCGTGGCGGGCGTCGCGGCTCTGGGCGGTGGAACGGCCGTGGCGGCGACCCAGGCCCGCTACCGTCGCCACAACGTCGCCAGCCCCGAGGGGGCGAAGATGCTGGAGAGCTACAAGAAGGCGATCGTCGCCATGCTGGCCCTGCCGCCCGACGACCCGCGCAACTGGTACCGCCACGCCCTGACCCACACCATCGACTGCCCGCACGGCAACTGGTGGTTCGTGGTCTGGCACCGGGGCTATGTGGGCTGGTTCGAGCAGGTCTGCCGCGACCTCAGCGGCGACCCCGACTTCGCCTTCCCCTACTGGGACTGGACGGCCAACCCGCAGGTGCCGGCGGTGATGTTCGACGGGGTGCTCAATCCCAACGACCCGGCCTACATCCCCAGCCTGGCGGCGTTCAACGCCCAGTACGGCCCGGTGCTCGACAAGTTCTGGGACGGCCTGACGCCGGCCCAGACCGGCCAACTGCTGATCCGGGGCCTGCGCTTCCCCGCCGACCTGCTGTTCGACATCGGACCCAAGGGCGGGCCGATGTTCTTCCCGCAGGGCAGCGCCCGCGGCTCGACCCAGGCCAAGCCGGGCTTCGACGACATCACCAACAACGCCGTCTCGCCGTGGATGCTGGACAACGCCCTGGCCCCGCGCGACTTCATCGGCTTCGCCAGCCCCAAGACCTTCTACCACGGCAGCATCACCGGCTTCGGGGTGCTGGAGGGCCAGCCGCACAACAAGGTGCACAACTGCACCGGCGGCATCTGGACCGACCCGAACGGCCAGACCACCTATGGCGACGGCTTCATGCAGTCCAACCTGTCGCCGGTCGATCCGCTGTTCTTCCTGCACCATTCCAACATCGACCGGCTGTGGGACGTCTGGACGCGCAAGCAGCAGGGCTACGGCTATCCCACCCTGCCCGACAACAATCCCAGCGCGCTCGACCCCAAGGGCGACCTGGGCCGCTGGCAGTCCGAACCGTTCCTGTTCTTCAGCGACGCCAAGGGCCAGGTGCTGCCGCCGCAGAAGCAGCTGGCCGGCTATTACGCGACGATCGGCGAGTTCGACTACGACTACCAGCCCGGCTCGGGCGAACAGGTCGTGCCGCCTGCCCCGCCCACCCCCAGGAAGCTGAAGGCCGTGGCGGCGGCCCCGTCGCAACAGTTCGCCGGCACGCTGAAGGTCGCGGGCAAGACCAGCCTGGGGGCCGCCGACGTCGCCGTGCCCACCGCCCTGCTGACCCAGGCCGCCCAGCCGAACGGGCCCCGGCTGTTCGCCACCATCACCGTCGAACTGTCGCCGTTCGAGCACGGCCAGGACCTGGCGGTGCTGATCAACACGCCCGAGGGCCAGGCCTTCGACGCCAAGTCGCCGGGCTTCGTCACCACCCTGTCGATGTTCGGCAACCACGTCGTGCAGCGCCCGGTGACCTTCATGGTGCCGCTGTCGAAGCCGCTGGCGGCGCTGAGCGGCCAGAAGCTGCTGCGGGCCAATCAGCCGCTGAGCATCCGGGTCGCCAGGTTGGGCTCCGGCGGACCCAAGCCGATGATGCTGCACACCCATGGCCTCGCCGCCTCCGGGGCGACCACCTCCACCGCCCAGGTCGTCAGCATCGTCATCGAGTCGCACTGAGCCCTGCAGAGGAGCCAGCCATGATCGCCGGCCTGTGGACCTATCGCAGCTACCTCAACGATCCCGCCCTGGTCGACGGCGATCCCGCCAAGGCCCTGGCCCTGATCTTCGGCGAAGGCGTCTTCAGCTTCGAGACGCCGACGCCGGAGACCCTGACCGGCACGCTCGACATGGGCGGCGGCTACGTGCTGGACCTCGAGGGCCAGGTCGCGACCTCGGCCGACGAGCCGGTCGTCCTGATCATCAACGGCTATGGCCGCGACGGCACGCCGACCGCCGGCTGGGAATATGACTACCATTGCTGGCCTGGCTACGCCTGGCCGGACGGCGTCGATCAGGTCCCGTCCCTAGTCGGCACGGTGGTGCGGGCCAAGCCGCACAACGGCGAGCCGGCCGGCGTGGTCGCCTCGTTCATCGCCGTGAGCCAGTCATGACCGCCGCCGCCAAGCCTCCCGCCAAGCCCAAGCCGCCGCCCGTGTTCACCGTGGGCATCGTGCTCTATCCGGGCTTCGACATCCTGGACGTGGCCGGCCCGCACGAGGTGTTCGGGTTCTTCGACGGAGCGGCGATCGGCCGGACCGTCAAGGTGGCGACGGTGGCCCAGACCAAGGCGGCGCTGCCGACCTCGGGCGTGCTGCGTGTGCTGCCGGAATACGACTTCGGCGACTGCCCGCCGATCGACCTGCTGTTCGTGCCCGGCGGCGGCGACGGCCTGGACAAGGCGATCGGCGACAAGGCCTTGCTGGCCTTCCTGCGCAAGGCCGCCAAGCACGCCCGTTACGTGGCCGGGGTCTGCACCGGCGGCCTGCTGCTGGGCGCGGCCGGGTTGCTGGACGGCTATGAAGCCACCACCCACTGGGGCTTCATCGACTGCCTGAAGCTGTTTCCCAAGGTCAAGGTCGTCAACGGCTGCCCGCGCTGGGTGCGCGACCGCAACCGCATCACCGGCGGCGGCATCTCGTCGTCGATCGACGAGTCGCTGTTCCTGCTGGACACCCTGGTCGCCGACCTGGCGCCGGGCAAGGCCTCAGACAAGGACAGGGCGGCCCTGGCCGAACTGACCACCCGGCAGGTCCAGCTGTCGATCCAGTACAACCCGCAACCGCCGTTCTCCGGCGGCGACCCCTGCTCGGTGGACTATGCAGTGTTCGAACCGGTGAACGCCAGCATGGCCGGGTTCCGCGAAATCGTCTCCAAGGCGATCCTGGCGCGCCCCTGAACCCGGGGACCTAGCGCGCCGTCAATTCCACCAGCTCATACCCCGCGCCGACCTTGCGGAACTTGAACGTCACGCGGGTCCCGGACGTCAGCGGCGCCTCGGCCAGCACGTCGGCATAGGCCTGGAACGCGGTGCGGCCGGCCGGCAGTCCCGCACCGCTCGCGCCCTCGTGATCGAGCGTTACCAGCTGGCCTTCCAGCGTCGCGATTACACCCGTCGAGTCGTATTCCGGACCCGCCAGAACCGGCGCTTGAGCCGTTTCGGCGGGCTTCGAAGGCGTCTTCGCCGACTGGCCGGGGCCGCAGGCCGCGAGAACGCCGGCCACGGAGATTGCAAAAATAATCTTTATTTTCATGGACTTGAATGACTTTCAGACCTGACGGGCCGTTCCGGATACGGCGCTTTTATAAGGTTTTTTGCCGCAAGTGCGAAAAGAGCGGCGATTGTGGTAGCGATTTCGTGATCGAAGTTTTACATTCGTGACACCGGCGGCTCTCCACGCCGGTTGCCGAAGACACGCAAACCAGCAGCAGAACGCGCCCGATCCTAGCGGAGACGGCACGTCCCGTAAGCCGGTCTTGCGCGCGCTCGGTCCCCCTGCGGAGAGGCCCGGCCCGGCGCCGGACAGCCCGAGACGATGGACCATGAGCGAACGCGGCGCCTTCTTCGACCTGACCTCCTCGCGGAGCGTCGCCTATGAAACGGTGATCTCCGTCAGCGACCGGGTCGAGATCCCGACCGACGCGCCCCTGGCCATGCCGGTCCAGCCCCTGGCCTTCTGGCAGGGCGGCGCCCGTCCGTCCAACACCGCCAACACCGACATGACCCTGCGCCGCTGGGGCGTGTTCGTGGCCACCGCGATCATGGCCTTCGCCGGCTGGAGGGCCACGTTCGACACCATCGCCCTGGGCGGCGTCACGCGCCTGGAAGCCGTCTGCATCGTGCTGCTGGCCCCGCTGTTCCTGGCCCTGGCCCTGTGGTTCTGCACGGCCGTGGTCGGCTTCGTGGTGCTGCTGGGCAAGCCCAAGGACCCGCTCGGCATCGACGAGACCCTGCCGATGCCCCGGCCCAAGGCCCGCACCGCCATCCTGATGCCCGTGCACAACGAGGACGCCGCCGAGGTGTTCGCCCGCCTGCGCGCCATGGACGCCTCGCTGGCCGAGACCGGCGCCAGCCGCGCCTTCGACATCTTCATCCTCAGCGACACCCGCGACGCCGCCGTGGCCCTGGCCGAACAGGCCTGCTTCGCCCGCTTCCGCCGCGAGGCCAACAGCCACGTCTTCTACCGCAAGCGCACCCAGAACACGGGCCGCAAGGCCGGCAACATCGCCGACTGGGTGGCCCGCTGGGGCGGCGACTACGAGCACATGCTGGTGCTGGACGCCGACAGCCTGATGACCGGCGAGGCCATGGTCCGCCTGGCCGACGCCATGGAGCGTCACCCGCGCATCGGCCTGATCCAGACCATGCCGATGATCATCAACGGCCAGACGATCTTCGCCCGCACCCTGCAGTTCGCCACCCGCCTGTACGGTCGCGTCGCGTGGACCGGCCTGGCCTGGTGGTCGGGTTCGGAAAGCAGCTTCTGGGGCCACAACGCCATCGTCCGCACCAAGGCCTTCGCCGAGACCTGCGGCCTGCCCAGCCTGAACGGCCCCAAGCCGTTCGGCGGCGAGGTGATGAGCCACGACGCCCTGGAAAGCGCCCTGCTGCGCCGCGGCGGCTGGGGCGTGCACCTGGCCCCCTATCTGGGCGGTTCCTACGAGGAGAGCCCCTCCAACCTGCTGGACTTCGCCACCCGTGACCGTCGCTGGTGCCGGGGCAACGTGCAGCACGTGCCGCTGATCGGCCTGCCTGGCCTGCACTGGATGAGCCGCCTGCACCTGGTGATCGGCGTGCTCAGCTACGTGCTCTCGCCGCTGTGGTTCGTGGCCCTGTCGTCGGGGATCATCTCGCGCATGCTGATGCCCGAGCTGAAGAAGGCCGCCTTCACCATGGCCGACCTGCAGGCCGCGGCCCACGCCCTGATCGACTGGCGCGAAATCCAGGCCACCGCCTGGGCGATGATCATCACCTTCGTGCTGCTGTTCGGCCCCAAGATCCTGGGCTCGATCCTGGTGTTCTCGCGCAAGCACGAGATCAAGGGCTTCGGCGGCCGTCGCCGGATCCTGGCCGGCCTGGGCGTCGAGATGCTGCTCTCGGCCCTGGTCGCCCCGATGCTGATGTTCACCCAGACCCGCGCCCTGGTCGAGATCCTGGCCGGCAAGGTCGGCGGCTGGGCCACCCAGCGCCGCGACGCCGACAGGGTCACCAGCCAGGAGGCCTTCAAGGCCATGGGCTGGATCAGCATCGCCGGCCTGACCCTGGCGGTGATGTTCTGGTTCACGCCGGACCTGCTGACCGCCACCCTGCCGATCCTGGCCGGCCTGATCCTGGCCGTGCCGCTGACCATGCTGGGCGCCCACAAGATCGCCGGCCTGAAACTGAAGGCCAACGGCCTGTTCATGACCCCGGAAGAGCGCCGCCCGCCGGCCATCGTCCGCGCGGCCCTGGGCCCGGCCTGCGAGCCCCCGGCCGCCTGGTTCACCGGCCAGCGTCATACGGCCATGATCACCGAACCGGCGACGGAACGGAACGCGGCCTGAGCCCTTATGCGGTCTGACGCCTTTATGCGTCTGGCCGCCTTGGCTCGACCGGAGTAGAAGCGCGCTTCGTTCAATCCTAACGGAGCGTCCGCCGTGTCGCGCCTCTTCAGCGCCTATGTGATCGTCGACTGGAGCGCGGCCACCAAGCCGACGACGGGGGCGGATTCCGTGTGGATCGGCGTGGTCAAGCGCGACGTGCGCTTTCGCCTGACCTATGAAAGCTTCAACCCGCCGACCCGCCAGGAAGCCGAGACCAAGCTGGCGGCGATCCTCGACGACCTGAAGAAGCGCAACGAACGGGCCCTGGTCGGTTTCGACTTCCCGCTGGGCTTCCCGCGCGGCGTCACCGCGGCCCTGTCGCTGAAGGGCGAGCACCCCTGGCGCGCGGTCTGGGACCAGTTGGCCAAGATGGTCAAGGACAAGGCCGACAACACCAACAACCGCTTCGGCGTCGGCTCGGAGCTGAACCGCCGGCTGACCGGCGGCCCGTTCCCGTTCTGGGGCTGCCCGCCCAAGGACACCCTGACGACCTTGCAGCCCAAGAAGACCCGCGAGCACGGCCCCGGCGACCTGCCGGAGTTCCGCCACGCGGACCTGGCGGCGAAAGGCGCGGCCTCGATCTGGAAGCTCTACTACAACGGCTCGGTCGGCGGTCAGGCGATCGTCGGCATCCCCGCCGCGCGCCGGCTGAGGGACGCGCGCGGCGACGCCGCCCGCGTCTGGCCGTTCGAGACCGGCTTCAAGGCCCTGGCCGAGGCCGACCTCGCGGGCGTCCAGGTGGTGATCGCCGAGGTCTACCCCTCGCTGATCAAGGCGACGCCAGCGGCCGGCGAGGTCAAGGACGCCGCCCAGGTGCGGGCCCTGGCCGAGCACTTCGCCAAGCTGGACGAGGCGGGCAAGCTGGCCGCGCTGTTCGGGCCGGGCAAGGACGCCCCGGCCGACGTGGTGCGGGACGCGGAGACCGAAGAGGGCTGGATCCTGGGGGCGGCCGTCTAGCCGCCCTCGCCTACCGGCCCGCCGCAGCCAGGGCCTCCTCCACCACGATCGCCGCGCCGAACGCGACCGGGATCGAGGTCTCGTCGCCCGGATCGGCCGGGTCGAACCAGACGACCACGGGATCGCCGACCCGCGGCAGCTGGACCGCGTCGAAGTTGTCGGTCTTGGTCAACCAGCGGTCGACGCCCTGGTGGTCGGTGAACTTGACGACGACGCGGAGCCTCGGCTGGTTCATGATTTCGACCCCCGTGTCGTGCAGTTCGGTGATCAGGCCGCGCGTCTTGATCCCTGTCTCGATCACGGCCTTGGCGCGCGCCCTGCGGCGGCTCTCGGTCCTGGCCTGGTTGCGGCCGATCCAGGCCAGGCCAGCGCCGATCAGGACCAGCAGCGCCGGAGCCCAATAGCGCGACGTCCAGGCGATCCAGGCGCCGGCGTCCCATGGCCCCGTCCGCTCGCCGGGGGGCGTCGCGTCCGTAAAGCCTTCGGACGACCCGACCCAGAAGTCGCCGCCCACCGACGAGGCGCCGCCGTCGGCGACGGCCGCGAAGACACCGGGCTCGGGCGCGGCGACCCAGAACAGGCTCGCGCCCAGCCAGAATCCCACCGCGCAACCGATCAGGGTGACGGCCGCCGGAAGGGAGAACCCGGCGCCGAGCCCGAAACGCGACGTCATGGCGGCCCCGAACCCGAGGTCCAGGACAAAGCCGGCGATCGAACCGACGAACACCGCCCAGAACATGCCGGGCACGACGTTGGCGGGATACAGGTCCGGCGTCAGATAGAGCAGACCCATCGGATAGCGGATGGTGTCGGCCAGACCCAGGCCGAACAGCGCCCAGGCCGCGAAGACCAGGAACAGTCCCAACCCCGCGCCGCCGCCAGGCTCCTGCTGGCTCTCCTCGAGCGCCTTGCGCCGCCGCTCGACGGCCGGATCCACCGTGCTCAAATCAACGCCCTCCCGATGCAACTCAGGGGAAAAGGCGCCGCGCGCCCTATCGTTCCTTGAGGTCCAGCATCCGATACCGCCCCAGCAGCAGCGCCGCGGCGATGAAGCTGGTGATGATCACCGACCAGACGATGCCCTGCACACCCAGCTTCATCGGCAGGGCCAGCCACCAGGCCAGGGGTCCCATGATCAGGGCGTAGCTGACCATGTGGGTCGCGGTCGGGATCCACACCTCGCCCCGGGCGCGCAGGGCCTGGGCGCAGACCACCTGCACGGCGTCGGGCACCAGGAACAGGCAGCTGAGCGCCAGGGCCGGGCCGATCAGGGCCAGGGCGGCCGGGTCGCTGGTATAGGCCTCCGCCACCAGGTGGCGCAGGGGCAGCAGCAGCACCGAGACCAGCAGGGCGAAGGCGGCGGTGACGCCGAAGGCGATCCAGCCCGCCCGGCTCATGCCCTTGGTGTCTCGCGCGCCATAGGCCCGCCCCACCTGCACCGCCGTGGCGGTCGACAGCCCCAGCGGGACCATGAAGATCACCGCCACCACGTTGAGCACCACCGCCCAGGCCGCCACCGAATAGCCGCCCAGCCAGCCGGCCACCAGGCTCATGCCGGCGAAGGCCGAGACCTCGAAGAAGTTCGACGTTCCGGCCCCGTAGCCGACCCGGCGCTGCTCCACCTCGGCCGGCCGGTCGCGGGCCGGCTTGTCGAACACGCCCATGGCCCGGGCGTCCTTCAGGCGAACGATCAGCACGGCCAGCATCAGGGCGAAGGCCGACCGCGCGACGAAGGTCGCCCAGGCCGCGCCGACCGCGCCCAGGGCCGGCAGGCCCAGGGTCCCCGGCACCAGCAGCAGGTTGACCGCCAGGTTGATCAGGTTGGCGATCCACATGGCGACGGTCACCATCACTGGCCGACCCAGCCCTTCGAGCCAGAAGCTCAACGCCACGCTCAGGGCGTAGACCGGCAGCGACAGCGAAAAGACGATCAGCGGCAGGGTCGCGCCGTCGGCCAGGGCCTTGTCCAGGCCTACCCGGTGCAGCAGCGACGGCCCCAGCGCCACCAGCAGGGCCGCGCCGGCCAGGCCCAGCCACAGGGCGTAGGACAGGCCGCGCCGCAGCACCGCGCCGGCCTCGTGCGGCCTGCCCGCCCCCACGGCCCGCGAGCCCATCACCTGCACGCCGACCAGCAGGCCGACCGTCACGGTCACGAACACCGAGGTCGGGGCCCAGGCCATGGCGTGGAAGCCCAGCTGCGTCGCCGAGAAGTGGCCGACCACGATGGCGTCGGTCAGGCCCATGACCATGATGCCCAGGCGCGACAGCACCACCGGCCCCGCCAGGCGGAGCAGTTCGATGAGATCGGAGACTATGACGCCGTGCGGCTTCCCGGAGGGGGAAGCCGGCGCGGCCGCGTCGCGCGGCATGGACAGGGCCTTTCAAAGAAGGCCGGGAAAGTGACGGATGCACAGACTTTGGGCAACCCCTGGTTCCACCGCTCGCGATGGTTTGGACTTGGGCAGGGTGGGATTCCCTTCGGGTGGATGGCTCACGCCCTTGCCCCCTACGGGCCTTCGGCCGTCTTCCCCCATAGGGGGAAGAGCCTCGCCGTCGGCGCCGCGCGAACTCCGCCCCCCATGGGGGGCGGACAGACCGCGAAGCGGTCAGGTGGGGGCAAGTCTGATCGCACTCACGCGGAACATCCGCTGAGGAGGTGAGGAGGCGCGGAGCGGCCGGGCCCAGCCCGGATGACCGTGAGTGTTGTGTTTGCGTTTCGGCGAGGACCGACCGCTCCGCGAAACCGTTGTTC
>NZ_AKKF01000235.1 GCF_000281955.1 Caulobacter sp. AP07
GCCGCCGATGCCGACCAGGCCGCCGGCCCCGCCGCCGACCCCGCCGCTGCCGCCGACGCTCTGGGCGAACAGGCCGATGGAGGCCAAGCCGCCGGTCTCGATCGCGCCGTCGTTGAACACGTCGACCGTGCCGCCGGCGCCGCCGCCCGAGCCACTGCCCCCAAGCGCCGCGATGCCGCCCGCGCCGCCGGCCGCGCCGCCGCCGCCGCCGATGCTCTGGGCCAGGACGCCGTAGGAGACATCGCCGTGGGTAGTGATCAGGCCATGGTTGTCGACATGGACGTCGCCGCCGGTCCCGGCCGCGTTCGAGCCGCCCGCGAAGGCGCCGATGCCGCCCGCCGAACCGCCCGAACCGGACAGGCCGCCGATGCTCTGGGCCAGGATGCCGTTCGAGCCCGTGCCGAAGGTTTCCAGCGAACCGTCATTGACGACCCCGACATGGCCGCCGTGACCGCTGGTGCTGCCGGCCCCGCCGGCGCTGTACAAGCCGCCGCCGAAGCCGCCGTTGCCGCCCGCGCCGCCGGCGCTCTGCGCGAACAGGGCCGAGGACTGGTCGCCCTGGGTGATCACCGTGCCGGTGCTGGTCAGGTTGGCCGTGCCGCCCGTCCCGCCCACGGCGCCGCTGCCGCCGACGCCAGCAGCGCCGTAGCCGTCGCCGCCGTCGCCGCCGGCCCCGGCCTTGCTCAGCACCTGGACCCCGACCGCGTTGTTGCCCGTGGTCGAGATGTCGCCGTGGACGGTCAGGTCAACCGTGCCGCCGCCACCGCCCGAACCGCCGTCGCCGCCGATACCGACGAAGATCAGCAGCGGCGGAACCAGAAAGCCGATGCCACCGTCGCCGCCATTGCCGCCATTGGCCGTGACGTTCACGGCCGGGCCGCCGGCCTTGTCATAATTGGCGCCGAGCGTCTGGTTGATCGTGCCGCCGCCATTGCCGCCGCCGCCGTTGGTGCCATGGGCCGGCAAGTCGGTCCCGCCACCACCGTTCGAGCCGTTGGCGGTCTGAATATAGTCGCCCGCCGCGGCCGGCATGGCGGCCAGCACGGTGGCGCCGATCGCGCCGGCGGCCAGGACCCGGCCCAGCCCCTTGAGCAGCTTGCGCGCCGAGGTTTCCAGACGGACGGCCTGGGCACGGCTGCGGACGTCGATGATCGGAATGACATTCAGTTCGGCCGGCGCCGGGGTCCAGGCCGCCAGCACGGCCAGGGTCGCCAGCGCGTCGTGCAGACGCAGCAGCAGCTTGGGCGGCAGGGCGCCGGGTGTTCCGAACGAGGTGGCCAGCAGGTGGGCGACGGCGTCCTGGGTGGCCAGCAGTTCCGGCGCGGCCGGGCCGAACCGTTCGCTCAGCGCCACGGCGACCCGCGGATCGCGCGCCTCGCGCGCCCAGCGGCCGGCCAGTTGCTCCAGCCCCTCGGCGAACCGGGCCAGACGATCGACGCGCGAGGATTCCGCACCAACGGCTCGCGCCGTCTGCATCGTGAACTTGCTCATAGACCGTCCCCCAGGGCGCGTCCGGTCGATCAGATCGATCCGCGCGGCGCAACTTAACCGTTCCTATCGCCGACTCGAACGTGTTTCGCCATCCGGGAGAACAAGGTTCTCGATCCCGAAACGAAACAGCGACCGACGACAGCCACGCTTGATGCAATTTCCAGGGGAGATTTGGAGCGGGCGATGGGAATCGAACCCACGACATTCTGCTTGGGAAGCAGACGCTCTACCTCTGAGCTACGCCCGCATTGGACGGAAGCGGCGCGCCGTCCAAGCGCTGCGCTCGTCTAGCTGGTCTGGTCCCGCAGCTCAAGACCATCCGTTGACGCCGGCTGTGGAGCAGCGCACGATCGGGTCAAACAAGCGTTCGGGAGGACGACGCCATGGCCGACGGTCACCAGCATCCAGACGAGCATCCTCGGGCGCAGTTTCACGCCATGACCGAGGGCACGCCCCAGGACTGGGCGATCATCGCCAACGCCTCGATGGAGTTCGGCCGCGAGCTGCCCACGCGGCTGGTCTCGCACCTGAAACTGCTGCAGGGCGACTGCGGCGGCTTCGCCATCGACCGGCTGGACCATAGCCTGCAGACCGCCACCCGCGCCTTCCAGGACGGCCGCGACGAGGAATATGTGGTCTGCGCCCTGCTGCACGACATCGGCGACATCCTGGGCCCGCGCAATCACGCCGACATCGCCGCGGCGATCCTCCAGCCGTTCGTCTCGGAGGAGAACCACTGGATGGTGGCCCACCACGCCATCTTCCAGGGCTACTATTTCTTCCAGCACCTGGGCCTGGACCGCGACATGCGCGACCAGTTCCGCGGTCATCCCAGCTTCGAACACACCGCCCAGTTCTGCCACATCTACGACCAGGAAGCCTTCGACCCGGCCTACAAGTCGATGCCGCTGGAGGCCTTCGAGCCGATGCTGCACCGGGTGATGTCGACGCCCAAGCGGTCGATCTACCTGCGAGCCAGCGGCGAGACGGCGGCCTGAACCAAGTCCTCCCCCTGTGGGGGAGGCGATCGCAAAGCGATCGGTGGGGGGGAGCTTTAGGGAGGTCAATCCCGCCCGTGACCCAGGGCCGTCCTATCCCCCCACCGGCCTTCGGCCGCCTCCCCCACAGGGGGAGGACCTTGAGGGACAGCCCCCCTACTCCACCACCTCGGCCTTGATCCCCAGCTTCGCCAGCTGAGCCTGCAAGCTGTCCGGCCCCGTCAGGTGCCCGGCCCCCACCGCCACGAAGCTGACCCCCGAGCCGGCCAGCCTGGTCTTCAGTTGCCCCGCCCAGTCGCGGTTGCGATCGACCAGCAGCAGCCGGTAGAGGTCGGGATAGTCGCGGCTCATCTCATCGACCATCTGGCGCTCCAGCTCGCCCTGGTCGCCCGCCGCCCAGGCCGCCACCAGGGCGTCGACCTTGGCCGGCCCCTCATCGACGTCGGCCAGGGTGGATTCCAGCAGTTCCCGCTCCTGGTCCGGGGTCATGTCGGCGAAGAACCGCACCTGCTGCTCGGCGGTCTCGAAGGCCGAGATCGGCTTGCCCGCCGCCTTGGCCTGGGCGGTCAGCAGCTTCTCCACGCCGCTCTCGGGATCGTAGCCGGCCTGCAGCAGCGGGGTCAGCGACACGGTCAGGGCCGCCAGCCAGGGCCGCATGACGTCGATGGCCTGGGGCGGAAAGCCCATGCCCTGGGCCGCCGCCTGCAGCTTCCGGTAGGTTTCCGGGCTGAGCTTGCTGGACAGCGGCGTGGTCCGGTCGAGGCCGTATTGCAGCATCAGCGGCTGCATCGCCTTGGGATCGTCGGGCTGCTCGATCTCCATCACCACATCGTCGGCCTGGGTGAAGGCCTTGGTGATCCGGGCCGAGCGCCACTGGGTCTGGGGCTTGAGCACGTGGACAGTCCCGAACAGGTAGATCGTCGAGTCCTTGTCCTTGATCGCCCACAACGAGGGCTCGGCGAAGGCGGGAGCCGCCCCCATCGCCAGGAGGGCGATGAGGGCGAGCGCGCCGCGGCGGATGGCGTTGGGCAGAATCATCATCCGCCGAGTGTTCCGGCCAGACGGCGACGGAGCAAGGCCGCGTCTCGCCGTACCGTCCCTAGCGCAGGAAGTTCTCCACCTCGGCGGCGAAGGCGGCCGGCTGGTCCAGCATGATGAAGTGCAGCGAACCGTCGATGCGCTTGACCTTGGCCGAGGCCATCGGGGCGTAGGCCTGGGTGTAGAGGTCGTCATAGGCGGCCTGCGGCGCGCCGGTCGCCGCGTCCCACGGATAGAGCATCACGGTCGGGGTCTTGATGGCCGCGATCTCGCCGCGCATGTCGGTGGTCAGGTCGTCATAGAGGGCGCGGCCGGTCACCGAGGGGTCGGAGGCGATGGCCGCGGCGGTGGCGGCCTTCAGGCCCTCGGGCGACTTGACCAGGCGGGCCATGGTCCGGGTCTCGCCGGCGGCCCAGGCCTCGGGCGTCGATTTCTCGGCCATGTCGCGCATGGCGGCCGCCTGGGGCTTCACCGTCTCGACGGTGGCGGCCGGCGAGAAGACCACCGGGTAGAAGGGCAGGCTGTCGACCACCATCAGCCGGCCGACGTCCTCCGGGTGCTGGCGGGCCAGCATCAGGCCCATCAGCCCGCCCATCGAATGGCCGATGACGGCCGGCGACTTCAGCTGGGCCGACCTGATGTAGCCGTCCAGGGCGTCGAGCGTCGGCTGCAGGACCGGCCCCTCGGCGTTGGCCCCGGCCGGAGCCCCGGCGAAGCCCGCCACCTGGACGACGTGCAGGCGATAGCGACCTTCCAGCTGCTTGACGGTGGCGTCCCAGACGGCGCTGGACGAGGCCAGGCCGGGGATCAGCACCACGTCGGGCCCCTTGCCCGTCACCGTGACGGTCAGGCGGGGCGCGGCGGCCGACGGGGCGGCGACGGGGGCCGCCAAGGGACGGGCTTGCGCCGGATGCAGGACGGCGGCGAAGGCGGTGACGGTGACGGCGCAAGCGAAGGCGGCGCGCGCCAGGAGGTGGCGGACGGTCATGGCGATCTCCGAGCGTTCAGGGTTTGAGGGTGGGTCCAGGTCAGGGTCTTGAAAGGTGGGACGAGGTCAGGCCTCGTCCTGGAAAATGGTCTCGATCGGCAGGCCGAACAGTCGGGCGATCCTGAAGGCCAGCGGCAGGCTGGGGTCGTACTTGCCCGTCTCCAGGGCGTTGACGGTCTGGCGCGAGACCTCCAGCCGGTCGGCCAGATCGGCCTGGCTCCAGTCGCGCTCGGCCCGCAGGACCTTGAGGCGGTTCTTCACCGGTACCTCCAGTTGACGAGCGGCTGGGCCAGGCCCATCGCGGCGCAGAAGACCGGGAACACCAGGTAAAGCGGCAGGTGCGCCACGAGGTCCGCGCTCTCCAGGAACCCCCAGGCCGTGCAGCCGGCCAGGGTGACGCCGATGCCCCAGAGCATCGCCTGGACCAGCTTCGCGCGAACGAATTCGTCGGTCTCCTCCACCAGATAGAGCCCCATGATGGCGATCACCGCGATGATCGGCAGGGCGGGCGCGATGGCCAGTCCCCACAGCAGCGCCCCCTGGGGGCCCCAGGCCTTGATCATCCAGATCGAGCCGAACAGCACCGCGACATAGGCGCCCATCGCCGGAAAGAACCGGACGAGATAGCGCTTGGCGGCCGGGCTCATGGTCTTGGATTTGCGGATCATCTGGCTTGCTCCGATGGACCGATGTCAGGACCGGCCGGCCAGCCAGCGGCTGATCGGGCGGACCAGGCGGCCGGCGACCTTCAGGACGCCCGCGGTCAGCACCGCCGCGAACACCGGCCCTTGCGACGCCGGCGGGAAGGACAGGTTCAGGGTGGAGGTGACGGGATCCAGGGCCAGGCCTCCGGTCGTCAGGAACGCGACGACGGCGATGACGCCGGCGACCATGGACCCGGCCAGGGCGGCCTTGGCGATCCGGTTTTCGGTTTCGTGATGCATGACAAGCTTCCCCGTCTAAGTGACAAGGAAACTTGTCTTACATCGTCACGATGATGTCAAGCGAGCCTGTCAAATTATCAAGGAGAGGCGACAGACCGGTGAGGACGGCCGTCAGGCGGCCTTGCGCGACGACGGCGCCCCGAGATGGTCGGCGGCGTTCAGGTGGACGGGCTTGCCCGTCGACATGCCCAGGGTCTGGGCCAGTCGGCTCTCGCCCGGGGCGCGCGCGATCGTCCAGCCGTAGCGCGAGAAGCGGTCGTCGTAGTCGGCCCAGCGGATGACCCGGCCCTGGTCGTCACAACGCCAGATGGCCTTGTCGCAACCGGGGATGGGGGCGGCCTTGCTCCAGATCGCGACACGCTTGGCGTGGGTCGAATAGGTCCCGCCGAAGAGTGCGTTCATGATCAGGCCTTCCACCGCGTCGGCGCCCCGGTGAGTCGCGGCGCCGACAAGAGGAAACTAGCACTAGTGGGACCCCATTTGAGGCCCCACCACATCTAGTGCGACGCCGTGACGCGCGACCGAATGGCCGGTCAGGCGATCGACGAACGACGGTCGCGGTCCAGGCGGACGACGATGTCGGCGCGGGCCGGCATTTCGCGGGCGATGTGGCGGGTCAGGCGCTCGTAATGCTGGACGAAGGCGGCCACCTGGGCGTCGTCCATGGCGCGGGCGCTCCCCCGCCCCGCCGCCGCCAGGCGGTCGCGCAGCTTGCGCTCCTGCTCCTGGCGCCAGGCGAGCACGGTCTCGAAATCAGGGGCCACGAACTGGACCAGCAGGTCGAGGCGCGCGAACAGCGCCCGGTAGGGTCCGGCCAGGGCGGCGTTGACGTGGGCCCGCCAGGCGCCGTCCTTGTCGCCCTCGCGTTCCAGCGCGTTGACCGGCTTGCGCAGGGCCGCCTCCGGCTCCGGACGGGCGCCGACGCACCAGCCCTCGAACAGCACGATGTCGACCGGCCCTTCGACCATCGGCCAGCTTTCGACAGGCGCGCGGGTGTCGGTCGCCTTGTCGAAGCGCGGGATCGCCGTCGCCCCGTCGCCCGCCAGATCGTCCAGCACGGCTAGCCCCAGGGCAACGTCGTGCGTGCCGGGAACACCGCGCGTCCGCAGCAGGGGATGGACGTCGCGCGCCAGGGTCTCGCGGGCCTCGATCGGTAGGTAGAGGTCGTCCAGCGACAGCGTCGCCACCCGCAGGCCCCGCTGCTCCAGCAGCCGGCGCACGACCAGGACGGCCGTCGACTTGCCGCTGCCCTGCGGTCCGCAGATCCCGACCACGAAGGCCGGCCCCATGGCCACCGCCGCGATCCGCGCCGCCAGCGGCGCGTGCAGGGCCTCGACCTCGGCGGCGAAGCCGGGCGGCAGGGCCTCGTCACGGAGCAAGGCGGCCAGCCAGTCGGGATTGATCACGTTTGCCCCCATCTCCCCTTCTCCCCTTGCGGGAGAAGGTGTCGGCGCAGCCGACGGATGAGGGGTCGCACGGCGTGAACACCGCGGACAAGCCTTTCGGACGGGTTCGCGAGACCCCTCATCCGACCTGCTTCGCAGGCCACCTTCTCCCGCAAGGGGAGAAGGAAGACGCCATGAACCCTAACGCCATGCCTTGAAATGCTTCGACAACTTCAACCCCTGGCGCTGGTAGTGCGAACCGCCCTCGCCATAGAGCCGGTCCGGGCGGGCGGTCAGGGGCTCGTAGACCAGCCGGGCGACGATCTGGCCGTCCTCCAGCAGGAACGGGGTCTCGTGGCTGCGCACCTCGAGCACGCCCTTGGAGCCGATGGCGCCGGCCTCCTCGGTGCCGAAACCGGGGTCGAAGAAGCCGGCGTAGTGGACGCGGAACTCGCCGACCGACGGATCGATCGGGGTCATTTCGGCGGCCTCCATCACCGGGATCTGGATGTCGTCCTTGGAGGCCAGGATGTAGAACTCGCCCGGATCCAGCAGCAGCTCGCCGTGGCGGGTCTCCAGCGGCTCCCAGAAGTCGCGCGGGTCGTGGCCGTCCTCGTGGTCCAGGTCGACGACGCCGGCGTGGCGGCGGCCGCGGAAGCCGACGACGCCGGTGGTCAGGTCGACGCCGACGCTCTTGATCGCCAGCTTGGCCGGCTCGCCGCGCTTGAGGCGCAGCTGGTTCAGCCGGGTGCCGGCCCGCACCAGCACCGAAAAGGTCTGCGGGGCGATCTCGATGAACAGCGGCCCCTCATAGCCGGCCTCGACGTCGTCGAAGGCCTTGCTGTGGTCGGTCAGCAGACGGACGAAGACGTCCACCCGGCCGGTCGAGCTCTTGGGATTGCCGCGCGCCGCCACATTGGCCGGCAGGGCCAGGCTCTCCTGGATCTGGGCGATATAGACGCAGCCCTTCTCCAGCACCGCGCCCTTGGTCAGGTCCAGCTCGTGCATCGCCACGTCCTTCAGACGCTCGGGCACGCGGCGGGCCACACCGGGCAGGAACGAGGCGCGCACCCGCCAGCACCGCGCGCCCAGGCGCAGGTCGAGGCTGGCCGGCTGCACCTGGTCGGTGTCGAACGGGGTCTGCGAGGTGATCGCCTCTTGCGCGATCAGGTCCTCGATGGATTGGCAGGGCAGAATCCCTGCTGCGTGGGCGTCGGTCATTGGCGCGACACTCGCTAAACGGGGCGTGGAAGGCAAGGCTTGCGGACCATCCACTCGCTCGTGACAATTCTAATGTTGAAATCAGACTTGTCCGGCTTGACCCTGCGGGCCGCAAAACCCCTTATGCCGGCCGTTTCTAGAGCGTGGCAGCCGAAAGTGGCCGCCGGTTTCGGCGCCCGCCACGCTCCAGTGTTTGAAGAGGAGCCTGCATGGCAGGCTCCGGCGTCGAGGAAGGAACCGCCATGGCCGAGGACCCCAAGGACTGGGACGTCGCCACCAAGCTGATCCGTGGCGGCCTGGCGCGCTCGCAATATATGGAGACCGCCGAGGCGCTCTATCTGACCCAGGGCTTCACCTACGACAGCGCCGAGGGCGCCGACCGCCGGTTCTCGGGCGAGGATCCGGGCTTCGTCTATTCGCGGTTCAACAATCCGACCGTGAAGATGTTCGAGGACCGCCTGGCCCTGCTGGAAGGCGCCGAGGTCTGCCGCGCCACCGCCACCGGCATGGCCGCCGTCAACGCCGCCCTGATGGGCCTGGTCCGGGCGGGCGATCACGTGGTGGCCGGCCAGGCGCTGTTCGGCTCGTGCCGCTGGCTGGTGGCCGAATGGCTGCCGCGCTTCGGCGTCGAGACGACCTTCGTCGACGCCACCGACCCCAAGGCCTGGGAGGCGGCGATCCGCCCCAACACCAAGGCCGTGCTGATCGAGACGCCGTCCAACCCGGTGCTGGAGATCACCGACATCGCCGCCGTGGCGCAGATGGCCCACGCGGTCGGCGCCAAGGTCATCGTCGACAACGTCTTCGCCACCCCGATCTTCCAGCAGCCGCTGCAACTGGGCGCTGACGTCGTGGTCTATTCGGCCACCAAGCACATCGACGGCCAGGGCCGGGTGCTGGGCGGGGCGATCCTGACCAGCGAGGCGATCAACGAGGAATTCTACCGCGACGCCCTGCGCCACACCGGCCCGTCGCTGTCGCCGTTCAACGCCTGGGTGTTGGTCAAGGGCCTGGAGACCCTGGACCTGCGCGTGCGCCGCCAGACCGACACCTGCGCCGCCCTGGCCGACGTGATCGGCGAGCACAGGAAGACCCGACAGGTGCTCTATCCCTTCCGCCACGACCATCCGGGCCACAACGTCGCCAAGAAGCAGATGAGCGGCGGCGGCACCGTGCTGGCGCTGGACCTCGGCTCGCGCGAGGCGGCGTTCAAGTTCCTCAACGCGCTGGAGATCGTCGACATCTCCAACAACCTGGGCGACGCCAAGTCGATGGCCACCCACCCGCCGACCACCACCCACCGCTCGGTGCCCGAGGAGATGCGCCCGCTGCTGGGCGTGGTCGAAGGCGGCGTGCGCCTGTCGGTCGGCCTCGAAAGCCTGTCGGACCTGACCCGAGACGTGACCCGTGCGCTCGATCAGGCGTGAGTCCTCCCCCCCGCTGAAGCGGATCCGTCGGCGTCGCGGCGCGGACACCGGCATCTATGAAGCGCGCACCCGCGACGTCGTGGTGCGCGTCTCGCCGGTGTTCCAGCCCGAGGAGTCCGCGCCCGAGGAGGGCCTGTGGATGTGGGCCTACACCGTGGAGATCGAAAACCACGGGGTCGAGACCGTGCAGTTGATCGCCCGCGCGTGGACGATCACCGACAGCCTCAACCGCAGCAGCGAGGTCGAGGGCTCCGGCGTGGTCGGCGAGCAGCCGGAGCTGCGGCCCCGCGAAGCCTTCCGCTATGTCAGCAACTGCCCGCTGCCGACGCCGTCCGGCGCGATGGTCGGGCATTTCCAGATGATGACCGAGGCCGGCGAGGTGTTCGACGCCGCGATCCCGGAATTCTCGCTGCACCTGCCGGGCGCGGCGCGACGGGTGAACTGAGCGCGGTCACGCGGTTCGGTTGCATTCCTGGCACAACTGAGCGACCGTCTCCCGTCGGCGAACCGGGGGGACGGGAAATGACGACCTACACGATCACGGTCCGCAACCAGAGCGGCGAGGCGAAGAGCTATGTCCTCTTCAAGACGCCGCCCGTCATGACGTCGCCCGGCGGCCAGACGCCGGTCTACGCCAACGCCTGGGTGATCTTCGAGAACGTCACGGACGGCGGCTGGGACAGCGCGGTCTATGCCGAAGCCGACGTCACCAACAGCGCCGACGCCGCCGCCAGCCCCGAGTCGGCGCCCAGCTTCTACGTCGCGGAGAACGACGGCGCGCCCGGCCAGTTGACCGATCCGTCCCAGATCTCCGACCCCGTTCCGGTCGATTTCACCGAACGATCGCAGACCACGGCGACGGTGACGCAGGACGCCGGCGGCGGCTTCTCGGTCGCGTACGACTGACGACCGGCCCCAAACCGTCCAGGCGAGAAGCCCTGTAGTCCGCGCGCCACCGCAAGCCTCATCCGGAGATCGCCATGCCCGCGCCCACCATGTTCGCGCCCCTGCCCGGCTGCGTGACGATCGATTCCACCGCGCCCGACGGCTACCTGGACAGCGCCCGCGCCGGAAGCCCGAACGCCGGAGCCAGCAGCGGCACCCAGACGGCCGCCAGCAACTTGCTTTCCTGCGCGAAGGGCCAATCGACGGCGCGGTCGGCCAGCCTGGTGGGACATGGCGACATGGGCCTGATCGCCACCGGCGGCGGCCAGAGTCCCGCCGGGCCCGATCAGTCTATCGGCCTCACCAATGAAGCCGCCTGGACGCCGCTCCTGCAACCCCTCCAGGGGGCGATCACCGACCTCTATCTCTACGGCGTCAGTGTGGGAGCCGGCGACGAGGGCGCCCAGCTTCTCTACGACATCGCCAAGGTCGTCGGCGCGACGGTCTGGGCCCCGACCGGCTTGATCTATTGTCGCCCCGACGGCGACTTCATGCTCGAGTCTGGCGCGGTCTGGCAGTGCGCCACGCCAAGCCAGCGTCCCACCCCGATCCAACCGCCGCTGCCGCCGCGGTCCCTGGCCGTCATGGCCAAGGCCCGCGCCAAGCTCTCCGACGGCGTGGCGAACGCCTTCGACGCCACGGGCGGCGCCCTGGATCCGAAATCGGCCAAGGCGCTGGCCGCCGAGGTCCTCTGGCATCGACCGTTTTCGCCCCCCGGCGAACCGGGCGGGCTGATCACGGGTCGCCTGCGGGTCGGCGCCCTGGGCGGGGCGCGGAAGTCGTTCGTGATCTACAACCACACCCTGCTGCGCGACGAGGACAGGCCCGCCCGCTTCTATCGCGCGACGCCGCGCTTCCGCGCCATCGCGCTTGGCGGGTGACCTCGTCCAGACCGGCCACGGCGGCCAGGCGTTACCGTGAGACGCGCTCGTCGGACAATTGTTGAACTCCGCACGTACAATCCACGCAGGAGGGCCCAGGCCATGACCACCCACACGCTGCAGATCTTCAACCGGAGCGGCGCTCCCAAGAGCTACGTCGTCTTCATGGAGCCGCCGCTCACATCGACGAACGGCGGCGCGCCGCAGGTCTTCACGAACGCCTGGATGGTCTTCAACGGCGTCACCGACGGCGGCTTCGACAGCATCACCTTCGACAACACGGTGTATGCCTATTGGGGCACGACGCCGGACATCCTCGCGCCGGGCACGACCGTCACCAGCGGCGGCGTGGCCCTGGTCGACCTGTCCCAGCAGGACGAGGTCGCCTTCACCGGCGCGTCGCCGACGGGTTTCGGGCCGGTGACGCCGGGCAAGGCCGCGACCGGCTCGTTCGCCATCGTCTCCGGACCAGACTTCTCCCCCGCCGCCGGCTTCGTGTTCGGCTGGGCCAAGGGCGCCGCCTCCCCGATCCCCGCCCCCGTGGCGACCGTTCTGGCCCAGCCGAACATGACCTTCGAGATCACGCCGGCCCAGGGCAGGTTCTATGTCCTGGAAGGCGACTACATCACCGGCCAGGTGATCGACACTTCGGAGGACGCGAACTGCGCCGTGGTCGACTTCACGGGCCTGCCGCAAACCACGGCGACGGTGACCCAGACCGCCGACGGCGAATACGCGGTCCAGTACAATTGACGGCCGGCGAGCGGCTCGTGCATTGAACGCGCGTCACGCGGCCTGATTGCATCTTCCACCCAACTGAGCGACGGTCGCGTCCGTTCGGCCGGGTGCGCGATCCTTCGCGGGAGCTTGGTTTCACGATGGCTTAGCGGGGGCGACCATGGCGATCCTGACGATCGAGATCTTGAACGACGGCGGCGCGGCGAGAAGCTACGCCGTGTTCAGCGCGCCGCCGGAGGTGACGTTCGAAAACCGTCCCGTGAAGGCGCACCCCTGCGCCTGGCTGGTCTTCGACCAGACGCCGGCCGGCGGTCGCGTGACCTCGACCTTCAGCGAAAGCGTCTACGCCTTCCTGAACTGCCCCGCGTCCCTGACCCCGGGGATCGTGGCGGTGGACAACACCTCCGTCCCGGCCGACCCCCGGGCCCGCGACTGGATCCCCGTCGTCCAGACCCGCGGCTTCTTCAAGTTCGGCGAGACCACCCAGGGCAAGTCGGCCTACGGGACGTTTTCGCTGATGACGGACGAGCACGTCACCGCCCAGAACCAGGTTGTGCTCGGTGTCGCCAAGTTCGGCGACAGTTCCCTGGCGGTCCCGATCGCCGGCTTCGTCGGCCAGCCGGGCGGCCTCTTCGAGATCAAGCCGGTCCTGAAGTTCCATGTCGTCGAGGGGACCTATGCCCGCGGCGAAGTGGTCGGGCTGGACGGGCCAGGCGACGGAGCCGTCGTCGACTTCACCGGCAAGGGCGACGTCAAGGCCACCGTGACCCATCACGCCGACGGGACCTACACCGTGCAGTACGGCCCGAACTGACCCTTCCATTCGGCGACGCGCCGAGGCCAGCGAGGCGAGCATGGCGATCTGGACGATCGAGGTTCTGAACGACAGCGGCGGGGTCAAGAGCTACGCCGTGCTCGCCGCGCCGCCCGAGGTGACCCAGGGGGGCCGTCCCGTGCCGGTCCAGTCCACCGCCTGGATCCCGTTCGACTATGTCGAGCCCGGCGACCGCGGGACCGCGACCTTCAGCGAGGCCGTCTACGCCCTCTTCACCTGGCCGGTGACCCTGGCGCCGAAGGTCGTGGTGCCACGCGGCTTCACGGAAGCGGTCAACCCCGTCGCCCGGGACCTGATCACCATCGAGGAGATGGGGCGCGGGAGCATGTCCACCGTCCCCACGCCGGGCGCGGCGCCCCCGGACTCCTTCTCGATCTTCACCGAAGCCGACTTCCCGGCCGACGGCCCCGTGGTGCTCGGCATGTCCAAGCTGGGCAACAACCAGTCGCCGACGCCGGTCGCCGCCTTCACCGCCCAGCCGCACGTGACCTTCGACATCAAGCCCGGGGCCAGGTTCCATGTCGTCGAAGGTCGCTATGCGCGCGGCAAGGTGATCGACATCGCCCATACGCCCAACGCCGTCATCGACTTCACCGGCAAGGAGAAGGCCGTGGCGACCGTGACCCAGGGGGCCGACGGCGCGTTCACGGTCGTCTACGGCTAGGGCTGAAGTTTGCTCCCCGAAGGAAGAGCCGGACGCCTCAGCCCGCCGCCGCTTCCGGGGCCAGGGCATAGACCCGCGAGCAATATTCGCAGGTCACGTGGATTTTGCCGTCCGGCTCGACCATCTCGGCGACTTCCTGCGCCGTGAACGAGCCCAGCACGCCGGCGATGCGGTCTTCCGAGCAGCGGCAGAAGGCGCGCAGCGGCTTTTCCTCGATCAGCCGCACGCCGTCCTCGTTGAACAGCCGCCACAGCAGCAGGGTGGTCGGCACGGTCGGGTCGATCAGTTCGTCCTCGCCGGTGGTCTCGAACAGCGCCTGGGCGTGGGTCCAGGCGTCCTCGGTGTCGCCGCGCGCCGCGTCGCCGGCGATCGACTGGATCAGGATGCCGCCGGCCCGCCACTTCAGGCCCTCGCCGGTGTCGGCCTGGCCGACGGCCAGGCGCACCCGGGTCGGGGTCTGTTCGGACTGGGCGAAATACTGCTCGGCGCACAAAGCCAGGGTCTCGCCCTCGATCGGGGTGATGCCCTGATAGCGGTCCATGTCCGCGCCCTGGTCGACGGTCATCATGAAGGTGCCGCCGCCCAGCAGGGTCCGGGCCCCGGGCCGCACGAAGCCCTCCGACACCTTGGCCACCGCCTCGGGGTCGAACCGGCAATAGCCGCGCAGGCCGCCGCTGGTGTCGTAGTCGACGACCACGTAGCGCACCGGGCCGTCGCCCTGGGCCTGGATGATCAGCCGGCCCTCGAACTTCAGGCTGGAACCGACCAGCGCCGCCAGGACGCAGGCCTCGCCCAGCAGGTTGGCGACGGGCTCGGGATAGTCGTGACGGGTCAGCACCTCGTCGACGGCGCCGCCCAGGCGGACGATCCGGCCGCGCACGGGCAGGCCCTCGATCTGGAAGGCGGAAACGATGTCGTCGGGGGCGGGCTCGGAGGCGATGTGTGCGGCGATGTCGGTCATGGGGCGGTTAGATAGTGGGTCGGGGGGAAAATGCGAGCCCCTTGGGGGGTGTGAAGACGTCCTCCCGCCCTCAGCGCTCGTCCCTCCCCCTTGTGGGGAGGGTGGCGGCGAAGCCGACGGGTGGGGCTTGCTGACTCCAGGCGCTCTGCACCGATCCCCC
>NZ_AKKF01000236.1 GCF_000281955.1 Caulobacter sp. AP07
CACGACGCTCTTCCGATCTGGCTGGCGGCCGGCCACAGCAGCCAGCCGGTGCCGGTGGCCACCTCGGCCGCCAGGAAGATCGCCGCGACCGCCAGCCAGACCCAGAACGGGTGGGTCATGTAGAACAGCATCAGGCCGTCCATGACGTCAGACTCCGCGCTTGGGCGTCGGCGGCACGATGGTGCGCGAGCCGTCGCCGCCGCCGCCCAGGGTCTTCACCAGCTCGGCGACGCCCGCCACCGTGCCGGTCAGGCCGGCGAAGTCGGCCGGCACGATCACCGTCTTGGCGTTGGGCGAACGGGCCAGCTCGCCGAACGCCTCGACGTATTTCTGGGCGATGAAGTAGTTGATGGCGTTGACGTCGCCCTTGGAGATGGCTTCCGACACGAAGGCGGTGGCCTTGGCCTCCGCCTCGGCCGAGCGCTCGCGGGCCTCGGCGGTGCGGAAGGCGGCTTCCTTGCGGCCCTCGGCCTCGAGGATGGCGGCCTGCTTCTGGCCCTCGGCCCGGGCGATGGCCGCCTGCTTCTCGCCCTCGGCCTCGGTGATCACCGCCCGCCGCTCGCGCTCGGCCTTCATCTGCCTGGCCATGGCGTTGGTGATGTCGGCCGGCGGGGTCAGGTCCTTGATCTCGATGCGCGCCACCTTGACCCCCCAGGGGTTGGTGGCGTGGTCGATGGTGGCCAGCAGCCGGGTGTTGATCAGGTCGCGCTGGCTCAGCACCTCGTCCAGCTCCATCGAGCCGACCACGGTGCGCAGATTGGTCTGGGTCAGCTGGGTGATGGCGTACATCAGGTTGTCGACCCGGTAGGCGGCCTGCGAGGCCTCCATCACCTGGATGAAGACGATGGCGTCGACCTTCACCGAGACGTTGTCCTTGGTGATCACCTCCTGCTGGGGGACGTCGAGCACCTGCTCCATCATGTTCACCCGCCGGCCGATCGCCTCGACGAAGGGGGTGAGGATGCTGATGCCGGGCTTGAGGGTGCGGGTGTAGCGGCCGAACCGCTCGACGGTGAATTCGCGCCCCTGGGGCACGATCTTGATCACGTTGACGACAAGGAAGATGGCCAGGGCCACCAGGACCAACGGCACGATAAACGACATTACGAAAGCGCCTCCCACAACCGATGGAAGAAGACTAGCGCGCCGCTTCGTCGTCCGCCACGGAATCCGGCGTCGCCTGGCCGTCGGGCGCCCGGGTCCGCATCGACTGGGCCAGTTGGGCGGCGATCGCCTGGCCGTGGCGGGCGGCGGCCTGCTCGGCCCGCCGGCTGGTGTCGTCGCACGCCGGGAACTCGCCCTGGCGAGCCGCGAAGCCGGTGTTGAACTTGTCGCGCAGCTGGGCGTCGAAGGCCTGGTCGGCCTTTTCCACCTCGGTCAGCCGCACCATGCGCGAGCGCCAGTACTGGTCGCCCGCGCCCTGGCAGACCTGCCGCAGGGCGTGGCTCTCGCCGATGGTGAAGGCCAGGTCGAGCAGCTTCTGGCGCTCCACGGGACCGCGGTCCTGGGCGACGGCGGCGGCCGCGGGGATTAGCAGGGCGAGCGCGGCGAGGGCGTGAAACAGCGGGCGGTTCATGGGTCGCACTATCCCCATCGGCGAGGGTCCTGTCACCGTCCCGCGCGCCTTAGGCGAACCCCGTGGCCAAACCAAGACTCCAATAGGCCTTGCGAAGGCCACCGATCGGAGCGACCCTGTGGATAACGTTGGGATAAACATAAGCGCAGGGAGGTCGACCATGACTGAAGTGCACTATGGCGTCGTCCGCGTCGGGGACACTTGGGCTATTATCGGCGACGCCCTGCGGGTGGGCGCCTACGCCACGCGGCGCCAGGCCGAGCGCGCGGCGCGCAACCTCGCCGAACAGGCCACGGGCGTGGGCCTTCCGGTCCAGATGCACCTTCAGGACGAGACCGGCGAGCTGCTGAAGCCGACTTTGCTGAGCTGACGCAGCCGCGCGCGAGACTTCCTTCTCCAATTGAGCACCCAAAGGGTTGTCATCCCGGAAGCGCGTAGCGCTGTCCGGGACCCAGGGGCCGGCGCATCGCGGTTGCCCCTGGGTCCCGGCCCTTCGCTTTGCTACGGCCGGGATGACAACGGTTGGAGTGGCCGCCCCTAAGCCGCCTCGGCGTCTCCATCCCCGTCGCCGACCAGGAAGCCCCGGAGGGTCTTGAAGACCTGCGTGGCCGAGGCCAGGAAGCCCACCACCGAGGCCGCGACCTGGAAGATCGCCCAGACGGCGCCGGCCAGCGGACTGTCGGCGAACAGCGCCACCAGCGGATAGACCACCTGGCTGACCGCGATGCGGAAGTGGGCGTAGGCGGTGGAATATTCGATCACCACCCCGCCGATCGCCGCCACCACCAGCACCGCCAGGACCGGCGCCCACAGCAGCGGCAGGATCAGCAGCAGGGCCAGGGCGACGATCAGGCTCTTGGTCCCCAGCCCGGCCCGCGCCACCGCCGTGGCCCCGACGCCGTACAGCATCGCCCCGCCCAGCAGCACGAAGGCCACGGGCAGCACCAGGTCGGCCACGTCGATCAGGTCCAGCCGGGCGACCAGGCTGGCCGCGGCGGCGATGATCAGCACCAGCAGGAAGGCGCCCAGCCACAGGGCGCTGTACTGGCTGAGGCGATGCCGGATGACGGCGCGGTCCCGCATGGTGTCGTCTCCCCCGAGAGTCCGCGGGAGCCTGACCCGGAAGCTCCGCCGCGTCGACCGGAAATCGCACACTTGCCCCCACCGGACCGCTTCGCGGTCGTCCGCCCCCATAGGGGGCGGAG
>NZ_AKKF01000237.1 GCF_000281955.1 Caulobacter sp. AP07
GCCGAAAGGCCGGTCGCGGCGTTTGTCGTTTGAGAGACCCCTCATCCGTCGGCTGCGCCGACACCTTCTCCCGCAAGGGGAGAAGGAAGACATCACACTGCCCGCGGCGGGTAACCCTTCTCGCGCAGGGCGTCCATGACCTCCTGGGTGTGCTGGGCGTCGCGGGTCTCGATGGTGATATCGAACTCCGCGCCCTTGGCCGGCACGTCCAGGGCCAGGCGGTTGTGGTTGACCTCGATGATGTTGGCGCCCGCCGTGCCGATGACGTTGGCCACGGTCGACAGCAGGCCGGGGCGGTCGTCGCCGACGATGCGCAGGGACACCAGCCGCTGGGCGCGGACCAGTTCGCGGGTCAGCACCGAGGCCAGCAGGCGGGTGTCGATATTGCCGCCGCACAGGATCAGGCCGCACTTCTTGCCGCGGAACCGCTCGGGATAGGCCAGCAGGGCGGCCAGCGAGGCCGCGCCGGCGCCTTCGGCGATGGTCTTCTCGACATTGCAGTACAGCGCGACGGCCTGCTCGATGTGCGGCTCTTCCAGCAGCAGCACGTCGTCGATCAGCGGTCGGGCGACGCCGTAGGTCAGTTCGCCCACCTGCTTGACCGCGATGCCCTCGGCGATGGTCTGGCCGCCGCAATGGGCCGCGACGCCGCGCATCTTGGCGGTGAAGGAGGGGTACATCGCCGGCTCGCAGCCGATGATGCGGATGTCGGGCTTGACCGCCTTGGCCGCCGTCGCCACGCCGCTGATCAGCCCGCCGCCGCCGATCGGCACCGGCAGAACCTCCAGTTCCGGAACGTCTTCCAGCATCTCCAGGGCAATGGTGCCCTGGCCGGCCATGATGTCGTAGTCGTCGAACGGGTGGACGAAGGTCAGGCTCTGCTCTTCCTGCAGCTTGCGGGCGTGGGCCGAGGCGTCGTCATAGGTCTCGCCCTCGATGACCACGGTGGCCCCGAAGTCGCGGGTGTGCTGCACCTTGATGAACGGGGTGGTCCTGGGCATGACGATGGTCACCGGCACGCCGAGCCGGGCGCCGTGATAGGCCAGGCCCTGGGCGTGGTTGCCGGCGCTGGCGGCGATGACGCCCTTGGCCTTCTCGGCGTCCGACAGCAGCATCAGCTTGTTCAGCGCGCCGCGCTCCTTGTAGGCGGCGGTGAACTGCAGGTTCTCGAACTTCACCCACACCTCGGCCCCGGTGATCTTCGACAGGGTCTTGGAGTAGCGGCACGGCGTGCGCTCGATGTGGCCGGCCAGGCGAGCGGCCGCGGCGCGGATGGTGGTGATGTCGAGGGTCATGAGGCGCGCACTGTTTTCGAGAGAGGCGGACCCTAGTGCGCCTTCCCCCAAAGAGAAAGCGGGCCCGGGAGAGAAACCCGATTCAGCGGCTCGTCCGCGGCCGGGATTTCGGCTTGCGGCCGTTCAGGCGGTCGGACCGCACCTTTTCATAGAACTCGACTTCGTCGATCAGGGCGTGGCGCAGCTCGGCCAGCAGCGCCGGGTTGTTCATCACGTCCGTGCGTTCCTGCGAAGGCGGGGTGGCGTTGAGGTGGACGTCGGAGGGCATCGGAAAACCGGCTATCTCCGACAGGGTCGCCAAGTCCTCGACGCGTCGGTCGTGGAAGCCGATGAAGTCGAAATCACGCATGTCGAAGCCGTCGTAGAAGGCCCGATGGGCCGTGCCGGCGGTGGCGCGGGCGCGTTCCAGAATGCTGGGCTGTTCGGCCAGGAAGCGCAGGTGATCGGGGCTGTTGGTCGGAGGCAGCGTCTTCCAGAAGAAGTAGCCCGAGATCAGTCTGTCGACCGGCTCGCGCAGAAAGGTCGTCAGCACCCGGACCGGATAGCTGGCGTAGCGATCGGCGCGGATGTGCCCTTGGACGGCCTGAATATTCTCGGCCAGGGCCGGGGGCTCGTGGATGTCGTGAGCGGCGTTGCAGGGGTCGTGATCGAGATCCCAGAACACCCGGTCTTCGTAGTGGTTGCTCAGAGCGCGGGCCAGCGACGTGCCGCCGGCCTTCGCGAAGTGGACGTAGACGAAATCCAGCGGGTGATTGGGCATCAAGACTTAAACGCTCACGACTGGCCGGCATTCCATGCCGGCCCCTTCTCCATTAAGAACTTTCGGTTTAACAATCCAGGGTTACTTGAGGCTGCTGCTGGAAGTGAAAGCAACCTTGGGGGGCGTTGCGCGGGCGGAGTCCATCCTGAAAACGCCATCCGCGCCTTGTCTTCGGGCCCGAAGGGGTCGCGAAGGGTTGCGCGCTTCTCACAAGCGGCGCGCGCCGCTCCGAACGTAACGTCCGGGTAATTGACCTCCTTTCGCAATCTGTGGTCTAGTGACTAGGCGTAGTGTTTCTTGGCTTAGTGATGAAATCGCCGAAGCCGTTTTATCTTACGATTCCGCAAATCGCTGAAGTCTACAGTTAATATCGGGGATGTGAAATGAGTAAATCTACTGTACCATTGTTTGGATATCAATCAGACATGGGACGATACGTTCAGCAGGCGTGTGATGTGTATAACCATCTGGCAAATGGTGTGGACGAATACTGTGGTGGATTTGATGGAAAGGTTGTCCTTGACCTTGGTGTCGGATTCCAGCTCATCCACGGCGGCCTAACCCTGCCCCTAGCGATCCGGGCCGGTGCTTCACGCTGCTTCGGTATTGATATTGCATCACCCGGAATGCATTCGTCCGAGCCGAACAAGGTAGAATTCTGGAAAGCTGCTAAGGAAATGCTTTCCGTTGACGTTCAAGGACTTGATGAAGGGCGAGTATACTTCGCATCAACCGATATTTTGCATTTTGACGATTTCTTTTCGCGCATTGAATTGCTGCAGATGAGTGCGTCAAATATGTGGTTCCGCGATGATATGTTTGATCTTGTAATATCAAACGCGGTATTTGAGCACGTCCAGAACCCACATGCGGTTCTGAAAGAAATGTATCGCATTCTAAAGCCTGGTGGGACTGCCTATATACACTGGAATCCCTTTACGGGATTCAGGATGGGCGGGCATGATATCGGCATGCCGTTCCACTATCCTTGGGCGCATTTGCGCTTGAAGGAAAAGGAACATGTGAAGAAGCTCGGCGAGATTTTCCGCAACCCCGATTTGTTCAGCACTGCTTTTCCGCCCGAGCATAGCCCCACCGCAGAACGCGCCGCTATCTATGCCGAGGACCCGGGACTATTCTACAAACAGATCGGCTATGATCTGAACAGGATGCGGATTTCTGAATTCCTCGCCTACGCCACCAGCTGCGGATTTGAAATCGCGCACAGCGGCTTCCACTGCGACGAATCCGAGAAGAAATATTTGACGGACGATATCCGTCGAGAACTCGCGGGCTATTCAGACGAAGAGTTGTTGACCATCTTTCACAGCGCCGCGTTGCGTAAGCCCATGCAGGGTCGCGTCAACGTGAACTCGGTGGATGGCATGAAGTCGGCCGAACCGGCGAAAACCCCGCCTGGCCAGGTCCCGAGCCTGGCCAGGCGATTGGTCAATCGTGGTCGGGCTATTTTTCAGCGAGGACGACGAATTGCATCGGACCTAGGTAGCCGAGCTCGGCCGACCAATAGAAGTGCAACTGAGCGCCCTTGAAGCCGATCTCTTCCATCGAGGTCAGGACGTCCCAGCCGAACCGCTGGAAGCAGAGCACGCCCTGATCGGTTAACGGGTCACCATGATATTCCGGCTCCATTAGGTGTTCGATCTTCCCATCACTGTCCATCGTTGCGCGAATGACAGTGTTGGGATCATTGACATCAAATGGAGCCGTGAACAGGAACTTGCCGCCCGGCTTCAGGCAGCGATACACCTCCGCCAGGCCCTTGCGGTAGTCCGGAACATGCTCGAGCACGTCGAAGCTGAGCACGCCGTCGAAGGTGTCGTCCTGGAACGACAGTCGCGTCAGGTCCTCGAAGCGAACCCCGGCCTTGTTGTAGCGACCCGGTTGCGTGCCATCGTGCAGGAACTCGCTGCCGATCATGTTCGGGTACCTATCCTTGAGATAGGAGTACATCGGCGTGATCTGCTCGGTCATGTAGATGTGCGAGCTGGCGTCGCCGTGCATGACGTCCTGCAGGAACTGGATGGCGGCGCGCATGCGGTTGTTGAGACCGCAATGCTGACAGTTCAGGTGCTCGCGCCAGTTGGGCACCAGTTGGCCGGATTCGCGGGGGCTGGCGTGGGCGAAGGTCACGCGGAAGCTGGTGGTCCGCTTGCAGATTCCGCAAGCGCCCGGCACGAAAAACGGTTCGGTCGGCTCGATCAGCGACAGTTCGAAGTCGTCCCGCCGGTGGATCTCGGCGCCCATGTAGTTGAGAAAGCCAAGATACTGATCGTAGCTGGAGACGGCCGCGGCCCAGAAAGGGGGAATGCTCATGATGGGATCCAACGGTTTCCAGGTAAGCGCCCGCCCTACTGTCGCGGGCGGATTGTCAGGAGAGGATGATGGACGATCCGGAATCGTCCATCCGGATCGGGATCAGTTGTCGGTCACGGAGCGCGACTTGCACGTTTGCACGGGCATGGGGCGGGACGAACAGCAGGAAGAAGCCGCCGCCGCCGGCGCCGCAGAGCTTGCCGCCCAGGGCGCCCGCGCTCATGGCCGCCGCATAGATTTCATCGATTTCCGGCGATGATATGGCCTTGGACAGGCTGCGCTTGGTCAGCCAGCCGTCGTTCAGCAGCGCCGCGACCTCCGTCATCACCGTCTCGGGGTCTTGACCCTCCAGCACCCGGTGGGCCTGGCCGGTCAGTTCGTAGAGGTGATCCAGCTCCTTGATGATCCGCGCTTCCTTGGTGTTGGCGATCTGCTCCTGGACCACCTCGGAGGCATAGCGCTGGACGCCGGTGTGAACCAGGAACATCGAGGCGTTGATCGCGTCGCGCACGGCGTGCTGCAGGCGAACCGGATAGATCGAAAAGTCGTCGCCGTGGAACTCGTAGCGGTTCAGGCTGCCATAGGCCGCGTGGGTCTGGTCCTGCACGCCGACGTTCTCGCAGAGCAATTCGCGCTCCAGATGGATGGCCAGGGCCGCCAGATCGTGGCGCGTGTAGTGAATGCCCTGGATGTAGCCGAGCAGCTTGAGCAGGCCGACGGTGAAGGACGACGACGAGCCGAGTCCGCTGCGCGACGGCAGGCTGGTCAGCACCCCGAAATTCCAACCCTTCTCGATCTTCAGGAAATCCAGCGCCACGCGAAACACGGGGTGCTGGATTTCCGAGATTTCCTGGACTTCCTCGATCTGGCGATAGGCCAGGCGATAGGAATAGCCGAGGAATTTTTCGAGCCGGATGGCGCTCGTATAGACGTACTTGTCGATCGCGGTGCCGAGTACGGCACCACGATATTGACGGAAATACTCCGGGTAATCCGTACCGCCGCCGAAGAAACTAACCCGCAATGGCGTGCGGCTGGTGATCAAGGACATCGTTGAATCGGCTCCGGTGGCAAGGGGCGGGATGAAGCTTAGCGGGTCAGGAACCGCTGCGTCGTCACGCGTTCACGCCAATAGTCGAGCAGGTCCTGCATCGTCTGTTCGAACGGGATTTCGGGCTCCCAACCGGTGTGCGCCCTGAACTTGGCGGTGTTGGGCACCTGGAGGTCGGCGTCGATGGGGCGCAGGCGATCGGGGTCGATCTCGATGCGGATCTTTTCCTTGTGGGTCGAGAGCGAGATCAGCTTGTCGAGCATCTCGTCGATGCCGCAGGTGTAGGTGCCGCCGATGTTATAATATTCGCCGGGGATCGGGTTGTGGGTCACCAGCAGGTAATAGGCCTTCACCGCGTCGCGGACGTCGGCGAAGGTGCGCAGCGACTTCAGATTGCCGACCTTGATCACCGGCTCGATCAAGCCCGCCTCGATCATCGCGATCTGTTTGGCGAAGGTGGACTCGGCGAAGACGTCGCCGCGCCGCGGGCCCGTATGGGTGAACATCCGGGTGGTCATCACCGTCATGCCGTAGGCTTCGGCGTAGTAGCGGCCGACCAGGTCGGTGCCGACCTTCGAGATGGCGTAGGGCGAGGCGGGGTGGAACGTGCACTCCTCGTCGATCGGCAGTTTCTCTTGCGGAACCCGACCGAAAATCTCCGATGACGCGCAAACGTGCACCACGGCCTTGGAATCGTTCAGCCGCAGGGCCTCCAGGACGTGGGCCGTGCCCTGGATATTGGTTTCAAAGGTGTCGAGCGGCGAGTCAAAGCTGGTCTTGGGGAAGCTCTGGGCGGCCAGGTGGAACACGTAGTCGGGCTGCGACTTCACCACCACGTCGTTGATCGACAGATAGTCGCGCAGATCGCCGTAGACGATGTGGACGCGGTCCTTGGCGTTGATGCGGTCCAGATGGCCCTGGATGTTGTCCAGGGGGGAGCGCCAGCGGCACATCCCATAGATGTCCCAGTCGGTCTGCTCGAGCAGGAAGTCCAGCATGTGCGACCCCACCATGCCGGTGACGCCCGTGATCAAGGCACGCTTGCGCATCGATCGATATCCTCTCTGTCCACACGTCGACGCGCCTTGGCAGGCGCATCGCTATCAATTGTCCGCGACGCCTAGCGTCGCACGTTCGGGTAGTTGCTCGCGTACCACTCATAAGTGCTTCGCAAGCCAGTTCGAAGGTCGAGTTCGGGTTTGAAGCCGATAGATTCGAGTTTCGACAGGTCGTAGAACCGCCGCATCTGGCCGTCGGGCTTGGTCTTGTCCCACTGCAGCTCGACCGCGCCGTTCGTCGCCGCGTCCAGCCCCTCGACCACGTCGCCGATCGTGACGACCACGCCGGAGCCGATGTTGACCGGACCGCTCAGCTTTTCATGGGCCATGATCAGGGCCCGGGCGGCGTCGCTGGAGTGGCAGAAGTCGCGCTCGGCGCGGCCGGTGCCCCACACCGTGACGGTTCCGCCCTGGGTTTGGGCGGCGTGGAACTTGGTGATCAGCGACGGGATGACGTGGCCGTTCTCGGCGTCGAACAGATCGCCCGGGCCATAGAGATTGCCGCTGATGGCGTAGACGAAATCGAGGCCGTACTGCTGCTGGTACGACACCAGTTGGGCCAGCATCGCCCGCTTGGCTTGCGCATAGGCCCATTCCGAACCGTGGGGAGGGCCGTCCCAGACCTGGGTTTCCCGCAGCATGCTGCCGCCCAGCGCCTCGGGATAGACGCAGCCGGTGCCGAGGGCCGTGATCTTGCGCACGGCGAAGCGGCGGGAGGCCTCGATCACGTTCAAGTTGATGGCGGCGTTCTCGTAGAACATCTCGCCGGGGAACCGGGTGTTGCCGCCCAGGCCGAACACCTTGGCGGCCGGATGGAAGACGTGGGCCGGCCGGTGCTGGTCGAAATAGTCGAACACCGCGCGCTGATCGAGCAGGTCGAGCTCGCCGCGGCGCGGCGCCAGAACCTTCTGGACGCCGCGGACTTGCAGGGTCTCGACGAGCGCGGAGCCGACAAGGCCCCCCGCTCCGGTCACGAGAACCGTGTCATGCGCGGCCAATTCCAAACTCATCGAGCACTCCTACGAGAAATATAGTTCATCGCGCCGCCCAGCAGGCGAGGGTGGCGAAGCGCGCGGCCGACCAGATGCAGCAGAACCTGGATCATCCCGGCGGGGTCGCTGCGGAAGCCTTGCCGCAGGAACTTCACCGCCGAGCCGCGTTCATGGATGAACATCACGGTGCACCGCTTCATCGCTTCTTCGAACTGCGACCGCTCGACGCCCTTCAGCTTGGAGACAAGCTGCACGGCGCGGAAATATTCGAAGGTCAAGCGCTCCAGGCGGGTCTCGGCGCGCGCCGTCCGGCCGTGATGGCGAAAGCCGTTGCCCGACCACGGGTCGAACAGCACGTTGCCGGTGTCGGCGAGCCGGCCGACGAAGAACCAGTCCGCGGCCAGCCGGTAGCGGTCGAGCTGGTCGTCGACGGCGGCCTGGAAGCTTTCGCGCCGCATGACCATGGAGCTCATGTTGGGCACGGCGTTGCCGAAGATCTGGTAGCGGTTGTTGAACTCGCGCCCTTCGATCTCGGCCGCAGAGAGCCAGTTGTGGCCCTTGAAGTGGTGTCCGAGGTAGTTGATCGTGTGACCGATCTTCTCGCCGTCCTCGTCGATGTGCCACGAGTTGCAATAGTAGAAGGCCGAGCCGGGACTGGCGTCCAGCGCCGCCACCGCCCGGGTCAGAAAGGCCGACTGGGCCACGTCGTCGCTCTCGGCGATCCAGACATAGTCATAGGGGTCGGCGATCTTGGCCGCGTCGCGCCAGGCCGAGAAGGGGCTGCCGGAGTTGCGATCGCGAATCCTGACCGTGAGATTGTCGGCCGAGAGGCTCCGCAGATAGCTGGCGGTGCTATCCGTCGAGCCGTCGTCGATCAGCAGGACGTCGAACGTCTTGTGTTCCTGATTCAGGACGGACTGGACCCGCTCTTCGATGAACGGTCCGTGGTTGTACGACGGTATGAGGACGAGAACCCTGGATCCGGCCATGGTCAGAGTCCGTACAGCTGGGAGATCTTGTCGCTGGACGATTGCCAGCGATAGTTCTCCAGGGCGGTGGCGCGGGCGCTGAGGGCCAGGCGGCTCGTCGTCTCGTTGTCGACGAGCAGGCGTACGCAGGCGGTGGCGAAGTCGATCGCCGTATCGGCGATGATGATATCCTCGCCGGCCGTGTAGCAGAGGCCCGTGACGCCCAGAGTCGTCGAAATGGTCGGCACGCCGCAGACGGCGTACTGGTTGATCTTTCCGCGGAAGCCGCTGCCGTGCAGGGCCAGGACCAGTCCGGCCTTGGCCTGCTCGAGGATCGGGCTGAGATAGGGCACCTCGCCGACGAAGGTCACGCCCTCGTGGTCCTCGGCCTTGATCGCCGTCAAGTCGCCTCGGCCCACGACCAGCAGGTTGTAGTCCGGGCACTCGGACAGCACCTTGGGGTGGACTTCGTTCAGGTACCACTTCAGGCCGACGACATTGGTGTCGCTGCCGAAATAGGCGGCGAACACCAGGCGCTGCTTCTTGGAGTCCACCGAGCGCGGCTCGAACTCCGGCTTGAGCTGGTCTTCGAATTCGTAGGGCGAGAGGCCGGTCGAGATGTGGTCGACGCGCAGCCAGGGCGTCAGGCGGCGCAGGAATTTGGCGTCGGCGTCCGAGACGCAGACGGTGCAATCGACGGAGCGCATGATCTTCAGCTCGTCGAGGGTCGACTGGATCAGCCCGTAGATGTCCGACAAGCTTACGAAGTTGTCCATCTTCAGCTTGGCGGCCGTCAGGTCGTAATACGACCGGGCGATGCTCTCCATCGGCGTGAACAGCGAGCGCCTGGTGAGGGGCGCGAAGCTCTTCGCCAGCCGGCCGGCTTCGTGGAACTGGAAGTCGACGACGTCGTACGGGGTCCGCTCGCCCGACTGCATCTGGAACGAGTCGATCGACAGCTGGCCGGGCTCGTCGAAATACTGGTTGGTGAAGATCTCACTCAGGCCGCTGAGGTCGCCGTCGATCGCCGGGTGGCTGGCGCTGTAGAGGTCGATCTGCAGGTCGGGGTTCGCGCGGCGGATTTCCGCGTAGAGGTCGCGAAGGCGCAGGCCGCCGGCGTGGGTGAACGACGGCGCGTAGTGCGAGACCAGCAGGATCTTCTTGGACCGGGCCAGAAAGGGCATGTCAGCCGGTCGCATATCGGGAGCCTCGAGTTCGTCCATCAGTTCGATGACGCGACGCCCGTTTGGGTTGATGCGATACATCTCGCCATCGACGTAGTTCTGGAAATTCGGTTTGAGCCATTCCAGCATGGCCCTTTTATCGACCGCCGACCTGGCCGGATTCTCTCCCAGCAGCCAGTCAACGAACTTCCGGAGAGTCGCGTTGTCCAAGTCTTCCCCCTGCGTTGTCGAAGCCGCGCTCGTCCCGTCATCCCCGCCCTGGGATGATGGAACCAAGCACGTCCGTGAAGTCCGAATTCGAACCCGGTCGCCCCACCGCGACCGTACGGTCGTTAGGCGGCGATTAGGTCATCGAGTTGGTTGATGTCTACCACGGGTGAGGCTCGCCCAGCCTCAAGCCGCATGACCTTGGTGCAATAGGACCGGATGGTGTTCACGTCGTGCGAGGCGATGACGAGAATGCTCGCGGCGTCGACCATGTTGGTCAGCCGCTTGTGGCTGGCTTCGCGGAAGGACGCGTCGCCGACCGAGATCCACTCGTCCATCAACACGACATCGGCCTCCACCGAGGTGGCGACGGAGAAGGCCAGGCGCGCCTGCATGCCGGCGGAGTAGGTCTTCAGCGGCATCGCCAGATAGGGGCCCAGGCCGCTGAACTCGGCGATCTCGTCCATGCGCTCGTCGACCTGGCGCTTGGTCAGGCCGGCGATCATCGCGCGCAGGCGAATGTTCTCCAGACCCGTCGCCGAGGGGTCGACGCCCAGGCTCAGGTCGAGCAGCGAGGCGATCCGTCCGCGGACCTCCAGCTTGCCTTCATCGGGCGCATAGGCGCCGGCGAGGGCGCGCAGCAGGGTGGTCTTGCCAGACCCGTTGTGGCCGATCAGGCCCAGGCGATCGCCCGGCTCCAGCGACAGGCTGACGCCGCGCAGGGCGCTGATGATGGGCGGGCCCGACGAGGCGGCCATGACTTTGCCGCCCACCGTCGCGCCTACGATATGCTTCTTGAGCGAGCGATGGTCGACGGCATAGACGGGGAAACGGATGCTCAGACCTGAGACACGGACGTAGGTCATCGTATTCCTATAGATAGTGGACTACGCGTCGACGGGTCGAGGCGTAGACGAGGAAGGCGACAATCCAGCCGACGATCGCGAGCGATACGATAACCGTCAGAGTCCTATGATCGAGCCGCGCTCCAAGCAGTGGCGCACGAATGGCGTCAAGCATGTAGTAGAATGGGTTCAGGGTGACGAGCGGGTGTCCGGCGACCCGGTCCGGCGACCAGAACACTGGTGTCATGAACAGCGCGAACTGCATGATCGCCGCGATCACTTGCGGTACGTCGCGGAAGCGCGACGACAGGATGGCCACCAGAAGCGCGATCCAGGTCAGGTTCAGCGAAACCAGCACCAGGCCGACGAGGGACATCAGGCTGTAGGGGCTGAGAGGAACGCGGAAATAGAGAAAGACGACGACGATGATGATGATCTGGTGAAGCAGCACGATCCAGTTTCGGACCGCGACCCGCAGCAGGAAGATCGGGATCGGCAACGAGGTCTGGCGCAGGATTCCGGCGGCGTCATTGAAGGCGTTGGTGCCCTCGACGATCGTCGCCGAAATGAAGCCCCAGATGACCAAACCGATGGCGATGAACGGCACATAGGTTTGCAGTTCGACGCTGAAAATCCTCGAATACAGGACACCGAGGCCAGCGGTCAGCGCGGCGGTCGTTGCTGTAATCCAGAACGGCCCGAGGATGGATCCCCGGTATTTTGCCAGAATATCCTGATAAGCAAGGGCAACGACCAAACGAAAGGCGACGAAAGACCTCTTAAAGTCTCTCATTCCTTCTTTGAATTCGGAAAAGTAGCCCTGAGAGCCCGAAAGTATTAGATGATCGATCTGCGACATTTCACTGAGCTATAGCCTAGGACCAAACCTGCCTATCAGATCGGGTATGCGGTCACAAGGGCAGGCCCTGCCAAGCCCCGCTTTCGCGACCGCTTAGGTACACCGAAGGTCGATGGCGTCAATAGGGCGGTTCGCGGCCTGAGCGCGATTTTCTTCAATAAAAGGAAGATGTTTCACATCGCTCCGATGTTGCTCACGGTTAGGCCGCTGATCTTCGGCTCTTCCTTAGGTGGATCATGAAATCTCCGTCGCGGCGGATTTCACCGGGGCGGTGCGATCGGGTCGATCTCACTCGGCGACTGAGCATCGCCAAGCAACCGGTGGTGTTGTTGCATCCGTGATGGAACTCATTTAGGCGAGCGCCATGTCCGCGCAAAAGTCGATCAACTTCGCCGCCGTTCGCACCTGGCTCCATGACGAGGCCTGGCCCTTCTGGGGCGAGGTCGGCGTCGACCGGTCGCAAGGCGGCTTCGTGGAACACCTGACCTTGGCCGGCGAGAACGGCAACGCGCCGTTCAAGCGCGTGCGGGCCCAGGCGCGGCAGATCTATTGCTTCTCCCATGCGGCGCTCGCCGGATGGTCGGACGGCGCGGCGATCGCCGATCACGGCTGGGACTTTCTGACTCGTCACGGCCGACGCGAGGATGGGGCTTGGGTGCGGCGCCTGGCGCCCAACGGCGAAGTGCTCGACGCCGCCTGCGACGCCTATGACATGGCCTTCGTGCTGTTCGCCCACGCCTGGCGCCACAAGGTCACCAAGGATCCCGGGGTCGAAGCCAGCGCGCTGGAGACCCTGGACGCCCTCGAGCGCGTGCTTGGCCATTCGAACGGCCTGGGCTGGCTGGCCGAGGAGGGCGACGCGGGGCCGCGCCAGCAGAACCCTCACATGCACCTCATCGAGGCGGCGATCGAGCTGGCCGACACGACGGGCCACCCGCGCTTCCAGGCGTTCGGCCGCCGCATCGCCGCGCTGTTCGCCGAGCGGATCCTCGAGCGCGACACCGGCGTGTTGCGGGAGTTCTTCGCGCCCGACTGGTCGCCGCTGGCCACGCCGGAGGGCCGGATCGTCGAGCCCGGGCATCAACTGGAATGGGCGTGGATTCTCTATCGCGCCGCGCCGATCCTTGAGCTGGACATGTCGCGTGAAGCTTCGCTGCTCTACGCGCACGCCGAACGACACGGCGTCGCGCCGGTCAGCGGCTTGACCTACGACCAGATCGACCTGACGGGTCGGATCATCTCGGGCGACCACCGCTCCTGGCCGCAAACCGAGGCGCTGAAAGCCAACCTCGCCATGCTCGACGGCCACGGCCTCGATACGCGCGAGCGGATCGCCGTCTGCGTCGACAACCTGCTGGACCTCTATCTGAAGCCCGCCCCGACCGGCGCCTGGATCGACCATATCGACGGGCGCCTGCAACCGCGCGTCGACAAGATCCCGTCGACGACGCTCTATCACCTGCAACTGGCCTTCACCGAACTGCTGCGGTTGCAGCCGGTGATCGAGGCGATGCCCGCCGCCTAAGCCTTGGCGGCGAGGTCGGCTATGTAGGGGGCCAGGCGGGCCGCCAGGTCGCCCCCTTCGAACAACACGCCCTCGACGTCGGCGGCGCGCGCCGCGGCCATGTCGCTCTCGCGGTCGCCGACGAAGATCGTGCGGTCGCGGGCCACCCCGAACTGACCGATCAGGCGCTCGAGCATTCCCGCGCCAGGCTTGCGGCAATCGGTGGCCTTGCGATACGGCTCGACCGCGCCCTCGGGGTGGAACGGCGAATAGGCGAAGGCGTCGATGTGGGCGCCGCGGGCCTTGAACTGGACGTTCATCCAGTCGTGCAGCGCCACGACGTCGGCCTCGCCGTAGTAGCCATGGGCCACGCCCGCCTGGTTGGTCGCGACGAACGCATAGAGGCCCGCGTCGTTGACCGCCTTGATCGCGGCGACGGCGCCCTCGACCCATTCGATCTGGTCCGGCCGGTGGGCGTAGTTGACCTCGGCGTTGATCACGCCATCGCGGTCGAAGATCACCGCCCCCCGGCGCGTCAGGTCCGGGATGTAGGTCTGGGAACGCTCATAGTCGCTCGGCACGCCGATATCGATGAACGGACGGTCATAGGGCCGACCCTTCAACAGCCCCTCCCGGGCCAGCAAGGGATAGACCTCACGCTCGATCGACACCTGCTCGGCGTCGGGGAAATGGGCGAGGATGGCGCGGGACAGCACCGCCACCCCGCCGTTGATCAGACCCTCGCCGTCGGCGACCGAGGCCTCGCCGAACGCGGTGATGGTGTCGCCGTCCAGCACGACCGGGCCGTAGCGGGAGATGTCCGGCACCTTGCGCAGGGCCAGGGTGGCCATTGACCCGTCACTGACGCTGGCCAGGTCCCACAGGTTCACGTCGAACAGCGAGTCGCCATTGATGAAGAAGAACTGTTCGTCCAGCAGGCCGGCGGCATGGCGCAGGGCGCCGCCGGTGCCCAGGGGCGAATCCTCGACGACGACGCGTACGCCGGGATAGAGCGTGGTCAGGTCCGAGAGCTTGTCGGCCCGGAAGCCGGCCAGCAGGACGATGTCCTCCACGCCGTGCCGACGGACCTCGTCGATAAGGTAGTGCAGGAACGGGCGGCCGGCGACCGGCAGCAGCGGCTTGGGCGTTTCCCTGGTCAGGGCGCCCAGGCGCGTGCCCAGGCCGCCGACGAGGATGACGGCCTGATTGATCGCTCGTGTCTGCGTCATCCGCGACGAATCCCCTAGACCGCCGCCGCCGCCACGGCCTCGGCGGTGATGCCGAACTCCTTGTACAGGCGCTCGAACGGCGCTGACGCCCCGAAGCTGGTCATGCCGACGAACTTGCCGTCCTCGCCGATGAAGCGCTCCCAGCCCATGCGGACGGCGGCTTCGACGGCGACCCGGGTCGGGGCGGTCCCGATCACCGCCTGGCGGTACGCGGCCGGTTGCTGCGCGAACAGCTCCCAGCAGGGGGTCGAGACGACGCGGGTCGGCTTGCCCTGGGCCTGCAGGATGTCGCGGGCCGCCACGGCGATCGAGACTTCCGTGCCCGAGGCGAAGATCGTCACGGCGGCGTCGCCGCCCTCGGCGGCCAACAGCTCGTAGGCGCCCTTGGCCGACAGGTTGTCGGTCGCGTCGCCGCGCGCCCCCGGGACCTTCTGGCGCGACAGGCACATCACCGACGGGGTGGCGGTCTGGGTCAGCGCGATCTTCCAGCATTCGGCGGTCTCGACCGCGTCGGCCGGACGGAAGACCAGCAGGTTGGGGATGGCGCGCAGGGCCGCCAGGTGTTCGACCGGCTGGTGGGTCGGGCCGTCCTCGCCAAGACCGATGGAGTCGTGGGTCATCACGTGGATGACCCTGACGCCCATCAGCGCGCCCAGGCGGATGGCCGGGCGGCTGTAGTCGGCGAACGCCAGGAAGGTGCCCGAATAGGGGATGACGCCGCCGTGCAGGGCCATGCCGTTCATCGCCGCGGCCATGCCGAACTCGCGCACGCCGTAGTGCACGTAGCGGCCGGCGTAGTCGGGGGCGTCGAAGGGCTGCATGCCCTTGACGAAGGTGTTGTTCGAGCCGGTCAGGTCGGCCGAGCCGCCGATCATTTCCGGGATCGCCGGGATCAGCTGGTCGAGGGCCGCGCCGGAATGGACCCGGGTGGCGTTGGCCGGCTTGGCCTCGGCGGAGGCGGCGAGATGGGCCGTCAGCTTGTCGAAGGCGTCGGCCGGCAGCTGGCCGTTCATGGCGCGGGCGAAGTCGGCGGCGTGGGGGCTGGCCTTCAGGCCGGCTTCCCAGGCCTTGCGGACGCGGGCGCCGCGACGGCCGACGCTCTTCCAGGCCTTGGCGATGTCGTCCGGCACGGTGAACGGCGCGGCGTCCCAGCCCATGGCGACCCGCGCGGCGGCGATCTCGTCGTCGAACAGGGTGTAGCCGTGGCTGTGGTGGTCGCCTTCCTTGGGGCCCGCGCCCTTGGAGATCAGGGTCTTGCAGGCGATCAGGGTCGGGCGGTCCTGCCTGGTCGCCCAGCGCAGGGCGGCGGCGATCTTGCCGTGGTCGTGGCCGTCGACGGCCTTGACCGCCCAGCCGGCGGCCTTGAAGCGCAGCAGCTGGTCGCCGGTCTCGGCGATGGTCGCCACGCCGTCGATGGTGGTGTTGTTGTCGTCGAACAGCACGGTCAGCTTCGACAGCTTCAGGCGGCCGGCCAGGCTGATCGCCTCATGGCTGACGCCCTCCATCAGGCAGCCGTCGCCGGCCACCACCCAGGTGCGGTGGTCGACGGCGTCCTTGCCGAAGCGCGCCGCCAGGTGGGCCTCGGCCATGGCCATGCCGACCGACATCGCCAGGCCCTGGCCCAGCGGGCCGGTGGTGCATTCGACGCCCGGCGTGTGGTGCGCTTCGGGGTGGCCGGGGGTCATCGAACCCCATTGGCGGAAGTTCTCGATCTCCTTCATCGTCACGGCCTTGAAGCCGGTCAGGTGAAGCAGGGAATAGAGCAGCATCGAGCCGTGGCCGGCCGACAGCACGAAGCGGTCGCGGTCGGCCCAGTCCGGCTGGCTGGCGTCGAACTTCAGAAACTTGCTCCACAGCACCGTCGCGACGTCGGCCATGCCCATCGGCATGCCCTGGTGGCCGGACTTGGCCTTGTGAACCGCGTCCATGGAAAGGACGCGGATCGCGTCGGCCATCTTGACGGGCGAAACGGGCATGGAGCGGGCTCTTTGGCTGTTTTTCGGCGGTGATTGCGCGGCCCGCAGGTGGCATGCGAGGCGCATCGGGTCAAGCAAAGCCGCCCCCGCCCTTGCCCGCTCAGTCCCGCGCCGTTACCTGATAGCCACGCCCCGGACCCACCGGGCGGCAACCGAAGGCTTACCCCTTGGCGGACCTGTCGTTCTTTTCGCCCTATCGCCACGGCTTCGTCCGCGTCGCGACGGCGACGCCGAAGGTCAAGCTCGCCGATCCGGCCGCCAACGCCCAGCGGGTGCTGGACCTGGTGCGCCAGGGCGACGCGGCAGGCGTCGCGGTCATGGCCTTTCCGGAGCTGGGCCTGACGGGCTACGCCATCGACGACCTGCTTCAGCAGGACGCCCTGCTCGACGCCGTCGAGGCGGCGATCGCGGTGCTGGCCCAGGCCAGCAAGGACCTGGCCCCGCTGTTCGTGGTCGGCGCGCCGCTGCGCGACGGGGGGGGGCTCTACAACACCGCCGTGGCCATCCAGGGCGGACGGGTGCGAGGGGTGATCCCCAAGACCTTCCTGCCCAACTATCGCGAATTCTACGAGCGCCGCTGGTTCACCCCCGGGGCCGGCGTGGTCGGCCGCACCCTGACCCTGGCCGGCCAGGCCGTCCCGTTCGGGACCGACGTGCTGCTGCGCGCCCCGGGTGGTCCGGGCGGCGACACGGCCTTCACGGTCGGCGTCGAGATCTGCGAGGACGTCTGGACCCCGACCCCGCCCAGCACCGCCCAGGCCATGGCCGGGGCCGAGATCCTGCTGAACCTGTCGGCCAGCAACATCACCATCGGCAAGTCCGAGACCCGCCGCCTGCTGTGCGCCAGCCAGTCGGCGCGGGCCATCGCGGCCTATGTCTATTCGGCGGCGGGGGCGGGCGAGAGCTCCACCGACCTGGCGTGGGACGGCCATGTCGACATCCACGAGCTGGGAAACCTGCTGGCCGAGACGCCGCGCTTCTCGACCGGACCGGTGATGGCCATGGCCGACGTCGATGTCGGCCGCATCCGCCAGGAGCGTATGCGGATGGTCAGCTTCGGCGACGCCGCGACCCTGTCGCCGCCGGCCACGCCGTTCCGGATCGCCGCCTTCGACTTCGTCCCGCCGGCCGGCGACCTGGCCCTGCTGCGGACGGTCGAGCGCTTCCCGTTCACCCCGTCCGACCCGGCCAAGCTGCGCGAGAACTGCTACGAGGCCTACAATATCCAGGTCCAGGGCCTGGCCCGGCGGGTCGAGGCCTCGGGTCTGTCGAAGCTGGTGATCGGCGTCTCGGGCGGGCTCGACTCGACCCACGCCCTGATCGTCGCCGCCAGGGTCATGGATCAGCTGGGTCTGCCGCGGGCCAACGTCCTGGCCTACACCCTGCCGGGCTTCGCCACCTCCGACCGCACCAAGGCCAATGCCTGGGCGTTGATGAAGGCGATGGGCGTCAGCGCGGCCGAGATCGACATCCGCCCGGCCGCCCGGCAACTGCTGGCCGACCTCGACCACCCGTTCGCCAAGGGCGAGCCGGTCTATGACGTGACGTTCGAGAACGTCCAGGCCGGGTTGCGCACCGACTACCTGTTCCGCCTGGCCAACCATCACCACGGCATGGTGGTGGGCACCGGCGACCTGTCGGAACTGGCCCTGGGTTGGTGCACCTACGGGGTCGGCGACCAGATGAGCCACTACAACCCCAATTCCGGGGTGCCCAAGACCCTGATCCAGCACCTGATCCGCTTCGTGGCGGCCTCGGGCGACGTGGACGCGGCGACCGGCGACCTGCTCGAGGACATCCTGGCCACCGAGATCTCGCCCGAACTGGTGCCGGGCAAGGAGGTCCAGGCCACCGAGAGCTTCGTCGGTCCCTACGCCCTGCAGGACTTCAACCTCTACTACATGACCCGCTACGGCATGGCGCCGTCGAAGATCGCCTTCCTGGCCTGGAGCGCCTGGCATGACGCCGCCGCCGGCGGCTGGCCGGTCGGCACGCCCGACGCCGCGCGCAAGGCCTACGACCTGGCCGAGATCAAGCGCTGGCTGGAGCTGTTCCTGAAGCGGTTCTTCGCCAACCAGTTCAAGCGTTCGGCCATGCCCAACGGCCCGAAGATCTCGTCCGGCGGGGCCCTGTCGCCGCGCGGCGACTGGCGGATGCCGTCCGACGCCACGGCCGACACCTGGCTGGCGGAACTGCGGGCCGGGACGCCGACTTGAGTTTTGACGCAACCATTGCGAGAGTTATGGCGATCACGGGGTCGGATGGGCTGGAATCAGGCATGACGATGCGTCACGAAGCGGCGTCGCGAGCGATCCCGTGACCGCCATCTATCCCGTGATCCTGTGCGGTGGTTCCGGCACGCGCCTGTGGCCGGCCTCGCGGGCCGACCGCCCCAAGCAGTTCCTGAAGCTGCTGGGTCCCCATTCGAGTTTCCAGGAAACCCTGCTGCGGGTGAGGGACCTGGCCGAGGCGCGCGATATCATCGTCGTCACCGGCGCGACCATGGTCGACCTGGTGCGCGAGCAGGCCGAGGAGATCGGGGCCTCGATCATGGTGCTGGTCGAGCCGCAGGCCCGCAATTCCGCGCCGGCCGCCGCCGCCGCCGCCGTCTATGTCGAGCGCCTGGACCCCGACGGGGTGATGCTGATGCTGGCGGCTGACCACCATGTCGGCGAGCCCGAGGCCTTTCGCGAAGCGTCGCGCGTCGCGGCCGCGGCGGCGGGCCTGGGCCTGATCGTCACCTTCGGCGTGCGCCCCACCGGTCCAGCCACGGGCTTCGGCTACATCCGTCCTGGCGCGCCGGCCGGCGAGGGCGTGTTCCGTGTCGCGGCCTTCGTCGAGAAGCCCGACCTCGAGACCGCCCGGCGCTACGTGGCCGACGGCTATCTCTGGAACAGCGGCAATTTCGCCTTCCAGGCCGCGACCCTGCTCGGCGAGTTGCGACGGTTCGAGCCCAGTGTCGCCGAAGGGGCCCGCGACGCCTGGGCCGAGGCGGTGGCGGAGCCGGGCGTCGTCCGCCTCGACGCGGCCGGATTCGCCCGCGCGGCCAGTATCTCGCTCGATTACGCGGTGATGGAACGCACGGACATGGCCGCCGTGGTGCCCGCCGTGTTCAGCTGGTCGGACCTGGGGGCCTGGGACGCGATCTGGGGCGCCTCGCCGCAGGACGGCGCCGGCAACGCCGCCCAGGGCGACGTCACCCTGGTCAACACCACCGGCGTGCTGGCCCGCTCGACCGGTCCGTTCGTCGGGGTCATCGGGGTCAGCGACCTGATGATCGTCGCCGAACTGGACGCGGTCCTGGTCTGCCGGCGCGACGACGCTCAGGCGGTCAAGCTGCTGGTCGATGGTCTCAAGGCCAAGGGGCGCGACCTGGCCCAACGCCATGTCTCGTCGGTTGGCGATGGCGTGGAACGTCAGCGCCTGGTCCAAACCGATCTCGCCAGTGTCGAGGTCTGGCGGTTCGTGGTCGGGGCGTCCGCGACCTTGCCGCCCTCGACCGTCCAAGTGCTGGACGGCGCGTTGACGGGCGAGGCGACCTTGGCGGCCGGCGACCATCGGGACCTGGCGGCCCAGGCCAGGGTCACCGCGATCCAGGCGGCGACGATGCTGGTCACGACCTGGCGCTGATCGCCCGGTCGAGCTCCAGGATCGCGCAGACGATGTGATAGAACGAGCTGGCGGGCGCATCCTCCTCGACGAAGGTCCCGTCCGCCCGCAGCTTGTCGCGCCACAGACCCTTCACCGGCGTGTCGAAATACTTGATCAGGCCCTCGGCGCCGGCGGCGACGGTCGCCCACCAGCGCGGGTCGCCGGTCACCTCGGCGGCCAGGACGCCGGCCTTGATCCGCTCGGTCTGGGCCCAGAGGCGGGCGATGTCGTCGTGCGCGTTCATGTCGTCGAGCAGGGCGAAGATCGCCACGCCGCGGGCCGGGTCCACCCCGGGGCCGTCACCGATCGCGATCATCCGCAGCGCCGCCTGGACCGCGTCGTCGCGGCCGGCCAGCTTGCCCCAGCGCAGCAGCAGCCAGGCCCATTCGAACTGGTGGCCGGGCTCGATGACGCGCCCGGCGACGCCCGGGGCCGGATTCCAGTCGCCGTCGTAATATTCGCGCAGGCCGCCGCTGACGGGGTCGATGAACTTGTCCAGGGCCAGTTCGGCGATCTCGTCGGCCATCGCCCGCCAGCCGGCCTCGCCGCCGCCGACCTCGATCCAGGCCAGGCTGGCCTCGAACAGGTGCATGTGCGGGTTTGAAAGCAGTGGCAGGCTGCGCGGGACGCTTTCCTCGAAGCCGGCCACCGGATGCTTCAGGTCGGCATACAGCCTGTCGCGAAGCTGGGCGGCGAGGACGGGCAGGTCCGTCCGCTCGGGCAGCGTCCGGGCGGCCATGGCCAGGCCGAACAGGCCGAAGGCCTGGTCGTAGAGATCGACCTTGTCGTCCAGCGGCGCGCCGTCGCTGGCCACCAGGGTGCGCATGAAGCCGTCCGGGCGACGGTACTTGGCCAGGTAGAAGTCCAGCCCATGGTTCAAGGCCTGCTTCCAGGGGCCCGCCCAGCCGAGCAGGCCGGCCACCGCGTAGGAATAGATCTGCCGCGGCTGCACCCGCGCCCGGCGCGGCGCCTCCACCGGCGTTCCGTCCTGGGCGATCTTCTCGAAGAAGCCGCCCTTCACGTGGTCGGCGCCGACTTCCCACCACAGGGGGAAGGCGTGATCCAGGGCCCAGGCCTTGAGGTCGTCACGCAGGCGTTCGGCGTCGGCGCGGGTGTTGGTCATCTGCTGCTCCGTGGTCCGGCCCCTTCTAGGCGAAGCGCCCGCCGCCCGCCAAGCGCCCCTCGCCGTGCCGGAGGCGTCCGGCCCGGAAATCCTGGCGTGTCCGGGCCCGGCGAGCTAAACGAGCCCAAATCCCCAAGAATAAAGCGCGCGGACCCATGCAAATCTTCCTCGACAGCACCGACACCAAGATCATCGCCGACCTGGCCTCCACCGGCCTGGTGGACGGGGTGACCACCAACCCGACCCTGATCGCCAAGTCGGGCCGTCCGATGCTCGAGGTGATCGCCGAGATCTGCGACCTGGTGCCCGGCCCGATCAGCGCCGAAGTCGCCGCCACCACCCACGAGGCGATGATCGCCGAGGGCCGCAAGCTGGCCGCCATCGCCCCGAACGTCGTGGTCAAGGTGCCGCTGACCCGCGACGGCCTGATCGCCACCGCCGCCTTCGCCGGCGAGGGCATCTCGACCAATGTCACCCTGTGCTTCTCGCCGACCCAGGCCCTGCTGGCCGCCAAGGCCGGCGCGACCTACGTCTCGCCGTTCATCGGCCGCCTGGACGACTACGGCTTCGACGGCATGGACCTGATCCGCGACATCCGCGCCATCTACGACAACTACGGCTACGAGACCGAGATCCTGGCCGCCTCGGTGCGCAACGTCGCCCACGTCAAGGATGCGGCCATCGTCGGCGCCGACGTGGTGACCATCCCGCCGGCGGTGTTCGCCGACCTGTTCAAGCATCCGCTGACCGACAAGGGCCTGGAGCAGTTCCTGAAGGATTGGGCCGGCACCGGCCAATCGATCCTCTAGAAGGCCAAGACCACTGAAATACCGCGCGGCCCCGGAGTGATCCGGGGCCGTTGCATTTTGCGACCGCGAAGACTGTTCGCAATTGCGAGTTCGTGCGTTAGGGTCTCGGTAACCCACGCGGAGCGCGCCATGAACGCCGCTGATATCGCCGTCGAGATCTGTATCGCCTCCGCCGAGGAAGCCCTGCGCTTTTCCGGTTTCGTGCAGGCCTTCCTGTCGCGCAACGGCTTTCCGTTCGTGATCATCCACAACGCCCCGGAACTGGGCGGCGAGCGCCGCAAGGTGGTGTTCGAGGACGCTTCGGTGAGCCGAAAGTTCGCCCGCGAGTGGCGGATGGACCGCCTGGCGGCCTGCGGGGCCTAGACGGTCGGGCCGGGCCGGAAAACGCCTGTGGTCAAGCTCGCGTAACGCCGTTGGCGCTTTCGCGAAACCGGCCTAGATAGGGAGATCATTTCTCTCTGTCGCCGAGTTGCGCCATGAACAACCCCAAATATGCCCTGCCTCCGGTCGCCGATTCCGCGCTCGACCTGATCGGCCGCACGCCGATGATCGAGGTCCGCAACCTCGACACCGGGCCGTGCCGGCTGTTCCTGAAGCTGGAGAACCAGAACCCCGGCGGCTCGATCAAGGACCGCGTGGCCCGCTCGATGATCGAGGCGGCCGAGGCCGACGGCAGCCTCAAGCCCGGCGGCACGATCATCGAGGCGACGGCCGGCAACACCGGCCTGGGCCTGGCCCAGGTGGCCACCCTCAAGGGCTACAAGCTGATCCTGATCGTTCCCGACAAGATGGCGCGGGAGAAGATCCTGCACCTGCGGGCCATGGGCGTCGACGTGCGCCTGACCCGCAGCGACGTTGGCAAGGGCCACCCGGAATACTACCAGGACATGGCCCAGACCCTGGCCCAGTCGATCCCCGGCTCGATCTACGTCAACCAGTTCGAGAACCCGGCCAACCCCCGGGCCCACGAGACCACCACGGCGCCGGAGATCTTCGAGCAGATGGGCGGCGACATCGACGCGGTGGTGGTCGGCGTCGGCTCCGGCGGCACCCTGACCGGCATCGGCCGCTACATGGCCGAGCACTCGCCCAAGACCCGGATGGTGCTGGCCGATCCGGTCGGCTCGATCCTCTGCGAGTACGTGGCCACCGGCAGCTACGGCGAGGCCGGCTCGTGGATCGTTGAGGGCATCGGCGAGGACTTCATCCCGGCCGTGGCCGACATGAGCCTGGTGCGCGAGGCCTATTCGATCAGCGACCGCGAGAGCGTCGACACCGCCCGCCTGCTGCTGCGCAAGGAGGGCATCCTGGCCGGCTCGTCTTCGGGCACCCTGCTGGCCGCCGCCCTGCGCTACTGCCAGGCGCAGACCGAGTCGAAGCGGGTGGTGACCCTGGTCTGCGATACCGGCTCCAAGTACCTGACCAAGATGTTCAACGACATGTGGCTGGCCGCCCACGGCTTCGACCAGCGCGAGCTGCATGGCGACCTGCGCGACCTGATCGCCAAGCGCTACGCCGACGGCGGCGTGGTGGCGATCGGGCCCGAGGACACCCTGCTGACCGCCTATAACCGCATGCGCAACGGCGACATCAGCCAGCTGCCCGTGGTCGATCACGGCAAGCTGGTCGGCATCCTTGACGAGAGCGACATCCTGGCCGCCGTCGAGGGTGTCGTCGACGACGACCGCGGTCCGAAGTTCAAGACCCTGGTGAGCGCGGCCATGACCAGGGCGGTCAACACCCTGCAGTCGACCCAGGGCGTCGACGCCCTGCCGGAAGTGTTCGACCGCGACGAGGTGGCCCTGGTCTGCGACGGCGACGAGTTCGTCGGGGTGATCACCCGCGTCGACCTGATCAATCACCTGCGGATGAGCGCCTAGTTCAGAGCGCCATCCGACAAGCCCACACGCTTGTCGGATCGCCGCGTCAGCACCACTCTCTGCTCCGCGCCCGTCGAACGGCGAGGGCGGCCCAAGGACTTTCCATGACCGACATCCCCGGCAAGAACCGCCTGGCCTTCGCCACCCGCACGATCCATGGCGGCCAGTTCCCCGACCCGACGACCGGGGCGGTGATGGTGCCGATCTACGCGACCTCGACCTATGTCCAGTCCAGCCCGGGCGAACACAAGGGCTTCGAGTACAGCCGCAGCCACAACCCCACCCGTTTCGCCTTCGAGCGCTGCATCGCCGACCTGGAGAGCGGCACGGCGGGCTTCGCCTTCGCCTCGGGCCTGGCGGCGGCCTCGACGATCCTGGAGATCCTCGACAGCGGCGCGCACGTGATCGCCAGCGACGACCTCTATGGCGGCTCGTTCCGGCTGTTCGACAAGGTGCGCAAGCGCTCGGCCGGACTGAAGTTCAGCTTTGTCGACATGGGCGACCTGGCGGCGATCGAAGCGGCCATCACGCCCGAGACCCGGATGATCTGGGTCGAGACCCCGACCAATCCGATGCTGCGCCTGGCCGATCTCTCGGCCATCGCCGCCCTGGCCAAGACGCGCGGCCTGATCACCGTGGCCGACAACACCTTCGCCAGCCCGTTCGTGCAGCGGCCGCTGGAACTGGGCTTCGACGTGGTCATGCACTCGGCCACCAAGTACCTGAACGGCCACTCCGACGTGGTGGCGGGCGTGGCGGTGGTCGGCGACAACGCCGAGATCGCCGAGAAGCTGAAGTTCCTGCAGAACGCGGTCGGCGCGGTGCTCGGCCCGTTCGACAGCTTCCTGGCGCTGCGCGGCGTCAAGACCCTGGCCCTGCGCATGCAGCGGGCCTGCGACAGCGCCCTGGCGATCGCCAAGTGGCTGTCGACCCGCTCGGACGTGGCCAGGGTGATCTATCCCGGCCTGCCCACCCACCCGCAGCATGACCTGGCCAGGCGCCAGATGCTGGGGGGCTTTGGCGGCATTATCTCGGTGGAGCTGAAGGGCGATATCGACACCGCCCGGCGGATGCTGGAGCGCACGCGACTGTTCACGCTGGCCGAAAGCCTGGGTGGGGTCGAAAGCCTGATCGAGCATCCGGCGATCATGACCCACGCCTCGATCCCGGCCGATCAGCGCGCGGCGCTGGGCATCTCCGACACCCTGATCAGGCTTTCGGTGGGGATTGAGGACTGCGAGGACCTGATTGCCGACCTTTCCGAGGCGCTCTCAGCCTGAACAGGTGGTGATCCTTGTCGCCGGGCATCACCGGTGACGGGTCGGGGGCCTTGGACGGACGCGGTGGCGGCAGGATCCGGGCCGGGTCCTCGGCCAGCAGGTGGGCGGCCAGCATCAGGTCGGTCCTGACCGGGCCGAAGTCCTCCTTGGCCGTCCAGACCCGGATCGCGGCCTGGGCGAACACCTCCGACAGGTCGACCACCTCGATCATCGGGGCCGGGTCCTTGCGCACCCGCGGATCGTTCTCGGCCCGCTCGCGCATCTTCTGCAGCACGGCGACCAGGTCGGTCTTCAGGGGCACCTTGAACAGCACGTCGGCCCGCCGGTTGCGGTGGGTCGAGTAGTTGAGGATGACGTCGCCGAACACCTTGCTGTTGGGGATCATCACCTTGACGTTGTCGGGGGTGGCGATCTCGGTGAACAGCAGGTCCAGCGACTTGACCGTGCCCTGGCGGGTGACCGTCTCGATGACGTCGCCGACCTTGTAGGGGCGGAACAGCAGGATCATCACCCCGGCCGCCACGTTCGACAGCGCGCCCTGCAAGGCCAGGCCGATGGCCAGGGAGGCCGCGCCCAGCACGGCGATGATCGAGGTGGCCTGCACGCCCAGTTGCTGCAGCACGGCGACCAGGCCCACGGCGACGACGGCGTAGCGGACCAGGGACGAGACGAAGCTTTCCAGGGTCGGATCGGGATTGGTGCGATGCACCCGGCCCAGGGTTCGGCGCGCCACGCCCGCCAGCCAGCCGGCCATCCAGAAGGTGACGGCCAGGATCAGGGCGGCGACGATCAGGTTGACGGCCACCTTGCCCAGCCAGTCGATGAAATGGCCCAGCATCGTCTCGTCGGCCTTGACGTTGGCGAGCGCGGGCAGCTTGGCGTCCGGCGGGATCAGGGTCGGTTTGGTCTGCATGGGTCTCTCGATGGCGCCCCCGCGTCCGGCGGTCAACGATCGCGGCCCCGGAGCGTTCCGCCAGAGCAAGCTCTAGATTTTTGTATTCGCATCGTTTTCGCGGAAAACCGGTCTCCACTTTTCCGCGCGATGCTCCAGGCGCCGCTTCGCCATCCGGAAACAGTCGGTTACATCAATTGGCTCGAACTCGCCGCCATCCGTCTCTATGAGCGCCGCCCATGAGCATGCCCTTCATCGACCTCGCCGCGCAGCAGCGCCGGATCCGCAGGCAAATCGACACCGCCATCGCCGGTGTCCTCGACAGCGGCGCCTATGTCATGGGCCCGCAGGTGCGCGAGTTCGAGGCCAAGCTGGCGGCGTTCGGCCAGGCGAAGCTGGCCCTGTCGTGCGCCAACGGCACCGACGCCATCGCCCTGCCGCTGATGGCCTGGGGGATCGGACCCGGCGACGCGGTGTTCTGCCCGTCCTTCACCTTCGCCGCCACGCCGGAAGTCGTGCCGTGGGTCGGGGCGACGCCGGTGTTCGTCGACGTTCTGGAGGACACCTTCAACCTCGATCCGGCCAAGCTGGAAGCCGCCATCGCCGACGTGAAGGCCAAGGGCGAGCTCGCGCCGAAGGTGGTGATCGCCGTCGACCTGTTCGGCCAGCCGGCCGACTATCCGGCCATCAAGGCCATCTGCGACCGCGAAGGCCTGAAGCTGATCTCCGACAGCGCCCAGGGCTTCGGCTGCACCCTGAACGGCCATCACCCGCTGCACTGGGCCGACGTCGCCACCACCAGCTTCTTCCCGGCCAAGCCGCTGGGCTGCTACGGCGACGGCGGGGCGGTGCTGACCAACGACCAGGAACTCTGGGACCTGATGGACAGCTTCCGGGTGCACGGCAAGGCCGTGGCGCCCGACCTGGTCGGCCGCACCTTCGACCACGACACCAAGTACCTCAACACCCGCATCGGCATGAACTCGCGGCTGGACACGATCCAGGCGGCGATCCTGATCGAGAAGCTGGCGATCTTCCAGGAGGAGATCGATCTGCGCCAGGCGGTGGCGAACCGCTACGCCGAGGGCCTGAAGGGCGCGGTGCTGGCGACGCCCCGGGTGATCGACGGCGGCGTCTCGGTCTGGGCCCAGTACGTGATCGAGCACGCCAACCGCGACGGCCTGGCCGCGCATCTCAAGACCCAGGGCATCCCGACGGCGGTCTATTATCCCGTGCCGATGCACGTTCAGGCGCCCTATGCCGGTTTCCCGCGCGGGGCCGGCGGCCTGCCGGTCACCGAGGCCAAGGCCGAGACCGTACTGGCCCTGCCGATGCATCCCTATCTGGGCGAGGGTGATCAACAAAAGATCATCGAGGCGATCCGCGCCTTTAACGGTTAGGCTGCGCCGTAATCGCGCCTCACCCCTGGGTAATGTGGCGATGAAGTTGATTCGAAGGTTCAGATGCACGATCCGGTGACGTCGTTCGTAGTCGCGGTGTTCAGCACGCCCGGCGCCGCCCTGA
>NZ_AKKF01000238.1 GCF_000281955.1 Caulobacter sp. AP07
CCCGCCGCGACACGGCGGGCGCGCTGATCGGCCAGAGCTACAAGGCCGTCAACCTGCGCAGCCAGTACGCGTTCTAATCACGAAGCGAGCCGGCGCCCCCGCCCAGCGGGGACGCCGGGCGCCGACAGTGGCGTCTCTTCCGAGACCGGCGGGCCGAACGCCCAGCCCTTCAAGACCAACCTTCTCACGCGAGCGACATCGCCATGACCCACGATCCGAAGACCCCCACGCGACGCGGCCTTCTAGGCTCGGCCACGGCCGGAGCCGCCGCCCTGGCCGTTCCCGCCGTCCTGGCCGGTCCGGCCCAGGCCCAGGGCACGAAGCCGCTGACCCTGCTGAACGTCAGCTATGACCCGACGCGCGAGCTCTACAAGGACATCAACGCCGCCTACGCCAAGTACTGGAAGGAAAAGGTCGGCCAGGACCTGACCATCAACCAGAGCCACGGCGGCTCGGGCAAGCAGGCCCGGTCGGTGATCGACGGCCTGCAGGCCGACGTCGTCACCCTGGCGCTCGCCTATGACATCGACGAGATCGCCGCCAGGGCCAAGCTGCTGCCCGCCAACTGGCAGTCGCGCCTGCCGGACAATTCGACGCCCTACACCTCGACGATCGTCTTCCTGGTCCGCAAGGGCAATCCCTGGAAGATCAAGGACTGGGGCGACCTGGTGAAGCCGGGCATCGACGTGATCACCCCCAACCCCAAGACCTCGGGCGGGGCGCGCTGGAACTATCTGGCCGCCTGGGCCTGGGCCCTGAAGCAGCCGGGCGGCAACCCGGCCAAGGCCGAGGCCTTCATCACCGAACTGTTCAAGCACGTACCGGTGCTCGACACCGGAGCGCGGGGCGCGACCACCAGCTTCACCCAGCGCGGCCTGGGCGACGTGCTGCTGTCGTGGGAGAACGAGGCCTACCTGGCGCAGGAGGAACTGCCGGGCAAGTTCGACATCGTCTACCCGTCGCTGTCGATCCTGGCCGAGCCGCCGGTGGCCGTCGTCGACAAGAACGTCGACCGCCACAAGACCCGCCTGGCCGCCGAGGGCTATCTGAACTTCCTCTACAGCCCCATCGCCCAGGACCTGATCGGCAAGAACTACTACCGTCCGCGCAACACCGCGGCGGCGGCCAAGTACGCCGCGCGGTTCAAGAAGATCCCGCTGGTGACGATCGACGACACCTTCGGCGGCTGGAAGAAGGCCCAGGCCACCCACTTCGCCGACGGCGGCGTCTTCGACCGGATCTATCGCCCGAAATAGGGCCGGCCCGGACCACGCGGCTTGCTCTAGGCGGCGGGAGCCCTCACGGGGTTTCCGCCGCCATGCGTTTTGGGCCAATGTCTGGAACCCGACTCCCTGACCGGCGTTTCGGGAACCACGGGGGCGTATGGGCCGGGTCGGGCGTTCAAGCATGACGGACATCTTCCAGTCGGAACGCGCGCCGGAGCCACCAACCGTCGAGCACGACCTCAGCGGTCCTTTCGCCGCCGCGATCCGGGCGACGCGAATGGCGATGATCGTCACCGACCCCCACCAGGCCGACAATCCGATCATCTTCGCCAACGACGCCTTCCTGAAGTTGACCGGCTATCCGCACGACGAGGTGATCGGCCGCAACTGCCGGTTCCTGCAAGGCCCCGACACCGATCCGGTCCAGGCCGACCGGGTTCGGGAGGCCATCGCCAAGGGCGAGGACGCGGTCGTGGACATCCTCAACTATCGCAAGGACGGCTCCAGCTTCTGGAACGCGCTCCACGTGTCGCCGGTCCGCGACAAGGCCGGCGAGGTCGCCTACTTCTTCGCCTCCCAGCTCGACGTCAGCGACAGCAAGCGCCTGGCCTCGGAACGGGACGACGTCCGCGACCGGCTGGAAGCCGCCGTCGCCGACCGGACCCATGAACTGACCCTGGCCCTGGACCAGAAGACCGCCCTGCTCCACGAGGTCGACCACCGGGTCAAGAACAACCTCCAGCTCATTTCCTCGCTGCTGCTGCTGCAGAACCGCCGGGTCACCGACCCCGCCGTGAAGGCTTCCCTGCGCGGCATGCTGGAGCGGGTCAGCGCCATCGCCACCGTCCACCGCCGGCTGTTCCAGAGCGACGACGTCGAGCGCTTCGACGTCTCGGCCTTCGTGCGCGACCTGGTCAGCGACATGGTGGGGTCGGCGCGACGCGACGACGTCAAGGTGCAGTTGGACCTGGAACGGGTCGATGTCGCCGCCGCCAAGGCCGCGCCCCTGGCGCTGGTGATCAGCGAGCTGTTCTCCAACGCCCTGCGCCATGCGTTTCCCATAGGACACAGTGGCGAGATTTTCGTCGGTATCACCCGCACCGACGACGATCTCCGGATCGAAATTGCCGACAACGGCGTTGGATTGGAGAATTCCGCGTCTTCGGGCGGGTTCGGTCTGACCATCGTCCAGTTGCTCTGCCAGCAATTGAAGGCCCGATCGGAGACCACGCCCGCCGAACCCGGAACCCGTGTCGTGGTGCACATGCCGGTTGACGGCGGTCACCACTGAGGAAGGTCGGATCTGGTGATGAACGGGCGCCCGCTCGACGTGTTGATCGTGGAAGACGAGGTCCTGCTGGCCGCCGAGCTGGAATTCCTGCTCGACGAGGTCGGTTACCATACGGTCGGCCACGCCATGAGTTCGGACGAGGCCATGGCCATGGCCAACGACCTGCACCCCGACCTCGCCCTGGTCGATGTCCACCTGCGCGACGGTCCGACCGGCGTCGAGGTGGCGCGCAGGATTCATGACGACTGCGGCGGCGTGGCGCTGTTCATGACCGCCAACCTCAAGCGCCTGCCCGACGATTTCGCCGGAGCCTGCGGGGTAATCGGCAAGCCCTATTCCTCGCATGGCGTGAGGACCGCCCTGTCCTATCTCTCGGCCTGCCTGCGCGACGGTCGGGCGCCCGGCCAGCCCCCCATCGGGCTGGAGCTGGCGCCGGCCTACGCCACGCGTTGGGGCGTGCCCGCCATGCCGCGCGCCGTCTAGGGCGGCGGCGCCGCTTCCGCGCGAGGGGCGGTAGGGATCTGGCACGATTGTGGCGCTGAGATCACGCGTCGGTCCCGGATCGTCGCACCACGCGCTTGTCCGGGATGACGACCTGGGTCGGGGTCGCACGCCCCCGATGTCAGCGGACGCGTGACAGGGGGGACGGGGTCCGCTATCGAGGCGCGCCTTTCGCCTTACAGGACCGCCGCCTTGACCGACGTCGCCGAGGAAGCGGGCTGGGCCACCGCCAAGACCCTGGCCGAAGCCCTGCCCTATATCCAGATCTACGACCGCGAGACGGTGGTGATCAAATACGGCGGTCACGCCATGGGCCAGGAGCAGGTGGCCAAGTTGTTCGCGGCCGACGCCGTGCTGCTCAAGCTGCTGGGCGTCCACCCCGTGGTGGTGCACGGCGGCGGCCCGCAGATCAGCCGCATGCTCGACAAGGCCGGCGTCAAGTCGACCTTCGTGGACGGGCTGCGCGTCACCGACGAGGCCACCATGGAAGTGGCCGAGATGGTGCTGTCGGGCGCCATCAACAAGGAAATCGCCAACTGGATCACGCTGGCCGGCGCCGAGGCCGACGTGCGCGGCGTGGGGCTGTCGGGCAAGGACGCCCGGCTGATCACCGCCGAGAAGGTGACCCGCACCAAGCGTGACCCCGACAGCAACATCGAGCAGGTCGTCGACCTGGGCTTCGTGGGCGAGCCGACCAAGGTCGATCCGCACATCATCCAGGCCCTGCTGACCTCCGAGACCGACTACATCCCGGTGATCGCCCCGATCGGCGTGTCGCAGGCCGGCCAGACCTTCAACATCAACGCCGACACCGTGGCCGGGGCGCTGGCCGGGGCGTTGAAGGCCAAGCGCATGCTGATGTTGACCGACATCGCCGGCGTGCTGGACGGCGAGGGCAACCTCATCCGCCAGATGACCGTCGCCGAGGCCCGCGGCCTGATCGAGAGCGGCGTCGCCAGCGGCGGCATGATCCCCAAGCTGGAAAACGCCATCCACGCCGTGGAATCCGGCGTCGAGGCCGTGGTCATTCTGGACGGCCGCCGTCCCCACGCCATGCTGGTCGAACTGTTCAGCGAGCACGGCGCGGGCACGCTCATCTCCAAATGAGCGCCGCCGACCTGACCCACGTCGAGACCTGGCTGTTCGACCTCGACAACACCCTCTACCCGGCCGAGTCCGAGTACATGGCCCTGATCGAGGGCAGGATGACCGACTTCATGGAGCGGGCCACCGGCCTGCCCCGCGAGGAAGCCCAGGCGATCCAGAAGCGCTACTACCAGGAGCACGGCACCACCCTGGCTGGGCTGATGGCGCACCACGGCATCGCGCCCAAGGCCTTCCTGGACGAAGTGCACAACGTGTCGATGGACCGCCTGACGCCCGATCCGGCGTTGCGCGACGCCATCGACGCCCTGCCCGGCCGGCGGCTGATCTTCACCAACGGCTCGCTGGGCCACGCCGCGCGGGTGCTGGGCCACCTGGGCCTGGACCATCTGTTCGAGGACGTCTTCGCCATCGAAACGGCCGACTATCTGCCCAAGCCGGCCATGGCCACCTTCGAGAAGGTGATCGCCCGCCACGGCTTGGCGCCGAGGGCCACCGCGTTCTTCGAGGACAGCGAGAAGAACCTCGCCCCCGCCGCCCTGCTGGGCATGACCACCATCCTGGTCGGGGCCCACGCGGCCGCCTCGACCGCCGACTTCGTCCACCACCGCACGCACGACCTCGCCGGGTTCCTGACCTCGGCGCGCCTGAAGGAAGCCTGACATGACCTCCCTGCCCCTCGCTGACCTGCGGACCGAAGTCGAAGCCGCCTGGGAGGCCCGCGACGGCGTCTCCACCGCCACCACCGGCCCGGTGCGCACCGCGGTCGAGGAGACCCTGCTGCTGATCGACGCCGGCGAGGCCCGCGTCTCCGAGAAGATCGACGGCGAGTGGACCACCCACCAGTGGCTGAAGAAGGCCGTGCTGCTGTCGTTCCGCCTCAACCCCAACCGGCTGATGCACGCCGGCGCCATCGGCGGCGCGGTCGGGCCGTGGTGGGACAAGGTGCCCAACAAGTTCGACGGCTGGGACGCCCCGCAGTTCGAGGCCGCCGGCTTCCGCGCCGTGCCCGGCTCGATCGTCCGCCGCGGCGCCTATGTGGGCAAGAACGTCATCCTGATGCCGTCCTTCGTGAACATCGGCGCCTATGTCGACGACAGCACCATGGTCGACACCTGGGTGACGGTCGGTTCCTGCGCCCAGATCGGCAAGCGCGTCCACCTGTCGGGCGGCGTCGGCATCGGCGGCGTGCTGGAGCCCCTGCAGGCCAACCCGACGATCATCGAGGACGACTGCTTCATCGGGGCCCGCTCCGAGGTGGTCGAGGGCGTGGTGATCGGCGAGGGCTCGGTCCTGTCGATGGGCGTGTTCATCTCGATGTCGACCAAGATCGTCGACCGCGCCACGGGAGCGGTCCACATCGGCAAGGTGCCGCCCTACAGCGTCGTCGTCCCCGGCAGCCTGCCCGACCCCAAGGGCGGCCCCAGCCTGTCCTGCGCCGTCATCGTCAAGACGGTGGACGCCAAGACCCGGTCCAAGACCTCGATCAACGACCTGCTGCGCGACTGATCCGCGCCGGCGGGCGGCGTCAGGCCGCCCGCTGGATGCGTCCCTTGCGCACCCAGTCCTGCCGGGTCATGCCGACGAACGACGCGCCGGGGTCGGCGCCGTTCCTGACCAGCAGGTCGCGCATCGTCCGCGTCGAGGCGATCGCCTCCAGCCCCAGGTCGGTGAACGCCGCCCGGCGGTTGGTGTCGTCGCCCCAGATGTGTTCGGACAGCAGCGGGTTGGTCATCGCCTGGGAAAAGGCGTCCACCGCCACCATCCGCAGGATCAGCGGCGGCAGCGGCGAGTTGTCGACCACCGCCTCGGCGAACATGCCGACATAGAACTCCACCGTGTCGACCCCGCCCGGATAGGTCTCTTCCAGCCGCTTGGCGATGTCCTGGTCCTGGGTGATGTCGCCAAAGGTCTTGACCGCCGGCATGCCCAGGGTCCGGCGATAGGCGTTGTAGGGCGCGACCTGGTTGGTGCGCGCCTGGGCGATGGCGTCGGCCTCGACGCTCTGCAGGAAGTCGGCGGTGTTGCCCATGCCCAGCCGGGCGGCGGGCTGGGCGCTCATCCAGGCGAAGGCCTGGGCCAGGCCAACCGAGGTGAACAGCGGATTGGCGAACCGCAGGTTTCCGGTCGAGGTCTCCACGCCGTTCCAGTTCAGCCGGTCGGGCACCAGGGAGTGCCAGCGATAGAGCAGGCTGAATTCGGCGGTGATCCAGTTGGGCTTGTTCCACGGCTTGCGCCAGCAACCGCTGGGATCGGCCAGCAGGCTGATCCGCGAGGGCGAGATGTGGTTGATGTATTCCTCGACCACCAGCTTGATGAACAGCACGATCATGACGTTGCGCGCGACCTCGAACACCCGGTCGTCGTCCCAGTCGGTGTTGGCCGCGGCGATCAGCCCGGCCAGGCGGTTGTGCTCGCGCAGCAGCAGGGTGTTGATCATCGACACCCCGACCGTGGCGTTGGCGCGGTCGCCGCCGACCGCGAACAGGGTGGGCCGCAGCTCGGCGGGGACCTTGCTGATCCCCAGCGGCGGATCGAGCGCCGCGAACGCGTCCAGCAGCACGCCGTTGTCGTCATAGAGGGCCGGCGGGTATTCCTCGCCCTGGATGCGCTGCGACTTCAGGCGGCCGCGCTCGGCCGAGTTCGGCGACCGCAGGCGCAGGGCCAGGGTCTGGAACTCGGTCCGGCCATAGAGCGCGCACAGGTCGATCTCGTGGTTGGAGGTGTTGCGCCGGCGGTCGGTCAGGGCGTCGTCGTTGGAGACCTTGGTGCGGATGAAGCCGTCGGTCAGGTACTGGGCGAAGGCCGGGAACAGCATGGTCGACTTGGGGCACAGCACCTGCTCGCCGGTCGGCCGCGTGAACAGGGCCGTCGCCCGTTCCAGGCTGGGAAAGGATTCGAAGGTCGCCGCCGGCAGGTGGCGGGCGCTGTAGGTCTTGTCGGTCAGGGCGGCCCAGCTGATGTAGTCGGTCCTGGTGCTCCAGGGATGGGGCCGGGTGCGGGTCTGCTTGACGATGCCGTCGATCACCAACCCGTTCAGCAGTCTGGCGAAGGCGGGCCAGTGGTTGGCCAGCCAGGCGACGACCGGCTCGACGACGGCGATGATCCAGGCCAGCATGTCTTCTTCCCCCGAAGTTGAAGCTCGTCCATAGCACAGCTTTTGCGCGATCGTCTTCCCGGTCGCCGATCGCCGGGCCCGGGACGGATGAGGTTTGCGTCATCGGACGCGCCAGCCTAAAGCCAAGGACGATGACCGACCTTGCCCTCGACCCCGTCGCCCTTGACCCCGTGGCCCTGGCCCAGGCCCTGATCCGCCGCCCGTCCGTGACGCCGGCCGACGAGGGGGCCATGGACGTCCTGCAACGCCAGCTGGAGGCCCTGGGCTTTTCCTGCCGGCGGATGAAGTTCGGCGAGATCGAGAACCTCTACGCCCGGCGCGGGACGGCGCGGCCCAACCTGTGCTTCGCGGGCCATACCGACGTGGTGCCGGTCGGCGACAGCGCCGCCTGGACGCAAGGCCCCTTCGAGGCCGAGATCCAGGACGGCGTGCTCTATGGCCGCGGCGCGGTCGACATGAAAAGCGCCATCGCCGCCTTCGTCGCCGCGGTCTCCTACCTTCCGCGAGACCTGCCCGGTTCGCTCAGCTTCCTGATCACCGGCGATGAGGAGGGCGTGGCCGAGGATGGCACCGTCAAGGTCGTCCAGGCCCTGGCCGCCGAGGGCGAGGTCATCGACCACTGCATCGTCGGCGAACCCACCTCGGCCAGCCTGCTGGGCGACATGGTCAAGATCGGCCGGCGCGGCAGCATCAACGCCTGGATCGCCGTCGACGGCAAGCAGGGCCACGTGGCCTATCCGCAGCGCGCCGCCAACCCGATCCCGGTGCTGGTCGACATCCTCGACCGCCTGCAGTCGCGGGTGCTCGACGACGGCTATACCGGCTTCCAGCCGTCGAACCTGGAGGTCACCACGGTCGACGTCGGCAACACCGCCACCAACGTCATCCCGGCCAGCGCCAAGGCCCGCATCAACATCCGCTTCAATCCCGCCCACAAGGGCAAGGACCTGGCGGCCTGGATCGAGCACGAGTGCCGCGAGGCCGCCGAGGGCTTCTCCGGCCGGGTCGAGGCCCTGTGCAAGGTCAGCGGCGAGGCGTTCCTGACCGAGCCGGGGGCCTTCACCGACGTGATCGTCGCCGCGGTCGGCGACGCCACCGGCCGGGTTCCGGAGCTGTCGACCACCGGCGGCACCAGCGACGCGCGGTTCATCCGTTCGATCTGCCCGGTGGTCGAGTTCGGCCTGGTCGGGGCCACCATGCACGCGATCGACGAGCGCGTGCCGGTGCAGGAGGTCCGAGACCTGAGCGAGATCTACAAGGCGCTGATCCAGCGCTATTTCGCGGCCTTCGCCTGATGGGCCGCGCCGCCCTGACGAGCTGGCCCTTCTGGGCGCTCGCCTCGGCGGTGTTCGCGGCCCTGACCGCGATCCTGGCCAAGGTCGGGATCGACGGCGTCGGCTCCAACCTGGCCACCTTCATCCGCACCGTGGTGATCCTCGGCTTCGCGGGCCTGATCCTCACCGTGGCCGGCGAATGGCGCGCGCCGGGCTCGATCGCCCCGCGCTCGTGGCTGTTCCTGGTGCTGTCGGGCCTGGCCACCGGGGCCTCGTGGCTGTGCTACTTCCGGGCCCTGAAACTGGGCGAGGCGGCCAAGGTCGCGCCGGTCGACAAGCTGTCGGTGGTGTTCGTGGCGATCATCGCCGCCGTGTTCCTGGGTGAGAAGCTGTCGCCGCTGAACTGGCTGGGCGTGGCGTTGATCGCCTGCGGCGCGGTCTTGGTGGCGGTCCGGATCTAGCCATGGACGAGGTCTCGATCGCCGACGTCCTGGCCGAGGTGGCCGTGCTGGTGAAGCCGCACTTCGGCAAGGGCCAGCCCGCCGACTACATCCCGCAGCTGGCCCGCGTGCCAAGGTCCAAGTTCGGCATGGCCGTGCGCACCGTCAGCGGCCAGGAGGCGGTGATCGGCGACGCCGACGAGGGCTTCTCGGTCCAGAGCATCACCAAGGTGTTCTCGCTCGGGCTGGCCCTGAACCGCTTCGGCGACGAGGTCTGGACCCGGGTCGGCAAGGAGCCGTCGGGCACGCCGTTCAACCACCTCTCCCAGCTCGAGGCCGAGGAGGGCGTGCCGCGCAACCCGTTCATCAACGCCGGGGCCATGGCGATCTCGGACCTGTTGCTCGACTCGGTCCGCGACCCCGCCGCCCTGGTGCGCGGTTTCGCGAGTTTCCTGGCCGACGAACAGGTCGAGATCGACGAGACGGTGGCGGCCTCCGAACTGGCCACCGCCCACCAGAACCGCGCCATCGCCCACCTGATGCGCGGCAAGGGCACGATCAGCCACGACCCCGAGGCCGTGGTCGCCGCCTATTGCCGCCAGTGCGCCCTGACCATGAGCTGCCGCCAGCTGGCCCGCGCCATGCTGCCCCTGGCGGCCGGCGGCTTCTCGCCCCTGGTGCAGGAGACGATCTTCCCCGAGCGCCTGACCCGGCGGCTCAACGCCCTGCTGCTGACCTGCGGCATCTACGACTCGGTCGGCAGCTTCGCCTACCGCGTCGGCCTGCCGGCCAAGAGCGGGGTCGGCGGCGGCATCGTCGCCGTGGTTCCCGGCAAGGCGACCATCGCGGTGTGGTCGCCGGAGCTTGACCGCTTCGGCACCTCGGTGGTCGGCACGGTGGCCCTGGAGCGGTTCAGCCAGCTGACCAATTGTTCGGTACTGTAAAATCGCCACGTGCTGCAAAACCGTCATGCAACCCTGAAGCTAGGCCTGACGTTAGCCCCTCGCCGGCCAAATTCCGCGCCGGAACAGGAGGAGCGCGACGTGGGTATCTTCAGCAACATCATGGGCAAGATCTTCAACCACAAGCCCAAGGCCGCGCCCGCCGCGCCGCCGCCCGCG
>NZ_AKKF01000239.1 GCF_000281955.1 Caulobacter sp. AP07
GGCCGGGCGGCTTGGGCCGATCAACGAAAGGAATCGAGATTTTCCGGAAGCGGTGAAACCTCTCACCCTCCCACCGCCTGCGGCGGCGGGCCCCTCCCTCTCTCAAAGAGAGAGGGACTTCGCGGGCGCACGTCCCTGATCGCGGACACTTCAAAGGTCCACAAACCACCCATTCGAGACCCTGGCGAAGTTCGCTGACCGCCCCTACCGCTTGCCCTGCGGATAGATCGTCTCGCCGCGCTCCAGCATGGCGACGAAGGTCTCGATCTTCTTCCGGCGCCCGGCCTGCGTCTTCATGTTGTGGGTGCGGAAGGCCAGGGCGAAGCGGTTCTGCGCCGACAGCCGCGCCAGCATCGCCTTGGCCTTCGGGCTGGCGTCGATCGCCGCCTGGAGGTCGTCGGGGACCTTCATGTCCTTGCCGCTGCCGTAGGCGCGGTCCCAGCGCCCATCGGCCTTGGCCGCCTCGACCTCGCGCAGGCCGTGCTCGGTCATCCGGCCCTCGGCGATCAGCCGGGCGACGTTGTCGACATTGATCTGGCTCCAGAGGCTCTTCTTGCCGCGCGGCGTGAAGCGCTGCAGGTAGCTCTTGTCGTCGAAGCTCTTCTTGACGCCATCGATCCATCCCCAGCACAGCACCACCTGCACTGCCTGAGCCCAGGTGATCGAAGGCAGGCCCGAACCGACCTTGTGCATCTTGATCCAGACCTCGCTTGCCTGGTCGTGATGCCGCGCGAGCCAGTCATGGAAGGCGTCGGCGTCCACGAATTCATGGACCCGCGCCGGATCGACCTCGATTGCAGCCATCAACGATCCCGATGCGAGGAGCGGAAAGGAGTTCCGGGCGCGAGGCCCGGGACGACAGGCCAGGCGGCGCGGACTACCAGACCTTCACGCGCTGCTCGGGCGCCAGGTACAGCGGATCGCCCGGCTTGATCTGGAAGGCGGCGTACCAGGCGTCGAGGTTGCGCACGGTCAGGGCCCGGTACTGGGCCGGGGCGTGGCCGTCGGTGACCAGGGCCTGGCGCAGGGCCGCCGGGCGCGCATAGCTCAGCCAGCTCTGGGCGTAGGCCAGGAAGAACCGCTGGTCGCCGGTCAGGCCGTCGATCACCGGGGCCGGCTTGCCGCCCAGCGAGGCGTGGTAGGCGTCCAGCGCCGCCGCCAGGCCGGCGACGTCGGCGATGTTCTCGCTGAGGGTCTGCTTGCCGTTCACGGCCAGGTCGGGGAACGGCTTGTAGCCGTCGAACTGCAACGCCAGGGCCGTGCCCGCCTTCTGGAAGTGCTCGAAGTCGGACGGGGTCCACCAGTTGCGCAGGCGGCCCTGCGAGTCGAACTGCGCGCCCTGGTCGTCGAAGCTGTGGCTGATCTCGTGGCCGATGGTGGCGCCGGTCGCCCCGTAATTGGCGGCGGCGTCATAGCTGGCGTCGAAATTGGGGGCCTGGAGAATGGCGGCCGGGAAGTTCAGGCCGTTCAGCATCGGCAGGTTCACGGCGTTGACGGTCTGGGGCGTCATCACCCACTCGCCGCGGTCGACCGCCTTGCCCAGCTTGGCCAGGGTAGTCTGGTAGTCAAAGACCTCCGAGCGCTGGAAATTGCCCAGGGCGTCGCCGCGCACGACCTTCAGCCCCGAATAGTCGCGCCACTTGTCGGGATAGCCGACGCCGACCTTCAGCACATCGACCTTGCGATGGGCCTCGGCCTTGGTCTCGGGCGCCATCCAGTCCAGGCTGTCGATGCGCTTTTCGAAGGCGACCTTCATGGTGTCGACCATGGCCGCGACCTCGGCCTTCGACTGGGCCGTGAAGTACTTGTCGACATAGAGCTTGCCGACCGCGTCGCCGAGCACGGCGTTGGTCGAATTGACCCCGCGCTTCCAGCGGGCGGCCAGTTGCGGCGTGCCTTGCAGGGCCGTGCCGTAGAAGGCGAACCGCTCGTCGACGAAGGCCTTGGGCAGCAGGTTGCTGTAGTGGTCCAGCAGGTGGAAGGTCAGGTAGTCCTTCCAGGTGTCGAGGCTCTCGTCGGCGGCGACCTGGCCCAGCCCCGTGACCATGGTCGGGTGCCAGACGATGAAGCGCGGCTGGTCGGACAGGCCGGCGGCGGCGAAGAAGGCCTTCCAGTCCAGCCCTGGAGCTTTGGCGACGAAGTCGGCCGGGGTCCAGCTGTTGTTGGCCTTCTGGACGTCGGCGCTGTCGGCGCGGCTGCCCGAGGCCTGGGCGAGCCTGGTCTCCAGGGCCATGATCCGCGCGGCCTTGGCCTCGGCGTCGGCGAACCCGCCCAGGGTCAGGATCCTGGCGATGTGGGCCTGGTACTTGGTCCGGGCCTCCTGCATCGAGGCGCTGTCGCCCACGTAATACTGGCGGTCCGGCATGCCCAGCCCGCCCTGCAGCAGGAACGGCGCGTACTTGGTCGTGTCGTCGAAGGCCGGCGAGGCCCACAGGCCCAGGACGTTGTCGGTGTAGAAGTCGGTGGAATTGAGGGCGTCGACGTCGGCCCGCAGGTTGCCGCCCAGCACGCCGGCCAGGGCCCTCTTGTCCTTGATCGCGGCGATGCGGGCCAGGCCGGCCTTCAGCGGCGCGATCCCCTTGGCCTCGATGCCCGCCTCGTCCATGTAGCTGGCGTAGTAGTCGCCGACCTTCTGGCCGTCGCCCGCGCCGCCGGCTTTCGCGGCGGTCTGGATCAGGTCGACCGTCCGCTTGGCGGCCTCCTCGACCATCACGGCGCTCTTGCCGTAGCTGTTGCGGTCGGCCGGGATCGGATGAGCCTTGACCCATTCGCCGTTGGCGTAGGTCCAGAAGTCGGCGCCCGGGGCGACGGTCTTGTCGAAGCTGGTCTGGTCGACGCCGCTCCTGTCTCCGGCCAAGGCCAGAGGAGCGGCGGAAAGCAGGGCGCAGACGGCGGCGCAGGCGAGCAGCGAACGTGTGAAGGACATGAGAGAAATTCCCCAAGGCGCGCGCGCCGGGCGGCGCGACGACGCTCAACGCGAAGTTTGGGGCGGACTATTGGGCCGGGGCCGGCGGGCCGCGAATTAAAGTTTGGCAATGTTGGGGAACGACCGGGGACACACACTCACCCTTGAGCGTCGTGCGATCCTGCCGTCGTGCTAGCGGTGAGTGTGTGTCCCCAACCCCGGCGCGGCGTCCGTCCCGACCGTCGCTTCCGCCGCCAGGTCGCCAGCCGTCCGTCCGCTGACCGGATGCCGCCAGCCCGGCGCGATCTCCGCCAGCGGCCCCATCACGAACAATCGCTCGTGGGCCCGGGGATGGGGCACGACCAAACCCGCCTCCGTGACCGTGCGGCCGTGGGCGACGAGGTCGAGGTCGAGGGTGCGGGGCGCGTTGGGCTGGCCGCGCCGGCGGTCGAACCGGGCCTCGATGCGGTGCAGCGCCACCAGCACCGCGTCCGCCGGCAGCGCCGTCTCGACCAGGGCGACGCCGTTGAGATAGGCTGGCGCGGTCGGATCCGGCCAGGCGGCCGAGGTCCACCACGAGGAGCACGCCGCCACCTTCAGCCCCTCGAACGCCAGGGCCTCGACCGCGGCGCCCAACAGAGCCTCGCGACTCGGATAAGCTCCCGCCAGGCTGCAGCCCAGCGCCACCACCGTCACGTCATCCAGCCATTTTTGATCGAACTGATTTTTCAAGGAATTCTGACCCAGTGACCTTCTACCCGACCGAGCGCCTCGCGCTGTTCATCGACGGGGCCAACTTCTTCTCCGCCGCCAAGGCCCTGAACCTCGACATCGACTACCGCAAGCTGCTGGACGAGTTCCGCAAGCGCGGCGTGCTGGTGCGGGCCTATTACTACACCGCCATCGCCGAGAACGAGGAGTATTCCCCGATCCGGCCGCTGGTCGACTGGCTGGACTACAACGGCTTCACCCTGGTGACCAAGCCGGCCCGCGAATTCACCGACAGCCAGGGCCGCAAGCGCTGGCGCGGCGACATGGACGTCGAGATCGCCGTCGACATGCTGGAGATGGCCGCCACGGTCGATCACCTGGTGCTGTTCTCCGGCGACGGCGACTTCCGCGCCCTGGTCGAGGCCGTGCAGCGCAAGGGCCGCCGCGTCACCGTGGTCTCCACGATGAAGAGCCAGCCGCCGATGACCAGCGACGACCTGCGCCGCCAGGCCGACAACTTCGTCGACCTGGCCGACCTGGGGAACATCATCGGCCGCCCGCAGCGCGGCAATCCCCTGCCCCGCTTCGTCACCGAGCCGGCGCGATCGCCGGAACGCGACATGCCAGACCACGACCGGGACGACGAGGACTAGGATGGCCCAGCACTCCAACATCGTCGGCGAGGTCGTGCCCTCGCGCGCCGAGCCGCCCCGCGACTGTCCGCTGTGCCCGCGGCTGGTGGCCTATCGCCGCGAGAACCAGGACCTCTATCCCGACTGGTTCAACGGCCCCGCCCCGTCGTTCGGCGACAGGGACGCCCGGCTGCTGGTCGTCGGCCTGGCCCCCGGCCGCAAGGGCGCCAACCGCACCGGCCGGCCGTTCACCGGCGACTATGCCGGGACCCTGCTCTACGACACCCTGATCAAGTACGGCTTCGCCACCGGCCGGTTCGAGGCCCGGCCCGACGACAGCCTGAAGCTGATCGGCAGCGCGGTGACCAACGCCGTGCGCTGCGCCCCGCCCGGCAACAAGCCCGAGACCAGCGAAGAGAACAACTGCCGCCCGTTCCTGACCGCGCGGCTGGAGATGTTCCCCAAGCTGAAGGCCATCGTCACCCTGGGCGACGTCTCGCGCCGCAACCTGCTCAAGGCCCTGGGCCTGAAGGCCTCGGCGGGGATTCCCGGCCACGGCTCGGAGTTCCAGGCCGGGCCGTACCGGGTGTTCAACAGCTATCACTGCTCGCGGCTCAACACGAACACCGGGCGGCTGACGACGCCGATGTTCGAGGACCTGTTCGGCCGGGTGAAGGCGTATCTTGATGGGGTGGAGTAGCGGGCCCGGAAGGACGCGGACCGCTCGAGCGCCTATCCCTCCCGCGCCTTCAGCCCCGCGATGAAGACCTGGGCCATCTCGACGTTCCTGTCCATGAACCCGACGATCAGCGCCAGCTCGGCGTCGGAATAGCCCGCATAGAGCTGCTCGCTAGCCGCCTGCAGAGGGTCGTAGAGGGCCATCAGCCAGGCCATGTTTTCCGGAATCGCCCGCACGACCACCCTGCGGCGATCGTTGGGATCGCTTTCGCGCGCCACATAGCCGGCCCGCTCCAGGCGGTCGATCAGGCCGGTGACCGCGCCGCTGGTCAACCCGGTGGCCCGCGTCAGGTCGCCCGCCGTGCGCGGTCCGTGCAGCAGGATCAAGTCCAGGCATTCGAGGTCTGTCGTGCTGACGCCCATGATGTCGGCCACGGCCTGGCTGATCAGCACGCCCTGGGCGCTGGCCTCCCGCACCGCCGTGTTCAGCCGCGCCAGCAAGGTTTCCCGCGACGCGTCCTGCGGCGGCGTTGACGCCTTCGTCATATTATCTTACTCACTAAGATAGTTATTCACTAAACTAACATCTTGAGGGGACGTGGCCAATGCCCGCCGTCATCGCACCATTCGCCGCCTTCGCCGCCCTGATCCTCGCCGCCGCCAGCCTGGGCGGCGGCTTCTACGAGACCGTCCTGATCGACCGCGTCTGGCCCGGCAACCCCGCCCTGATCCAGCCCAGCCGCGGCGGCATCGACCGCAAGCGCTTCTGGATGCCCGCCCATTTCGCCTTCGAGGTCGCCCTGATCTGCGCCCTGTGGGCGGCGTGGCGGCACGCGGCGGCGCGGGATTGGCTGCTGATCGCCCTGGGCTGCCACCTGGCGATGCGGGTCTGGTCCTTCGCCTATTTCATTCCCCGGGCCACGGCCTTCGAGAAGGCCGGCGACCTCGACGCCGCGACCTGGGCCCGCGCCATCACCTGGACCCGGGCCAGCGTCTGGCGCACGCCGCTCGACCTGGGCGCCGTCGTCGCCCTGTGCCTGGCGGTCAGCGCCCTGGCGCGCCCGGCCTAGGCCAGCGCCTATCGGATCAGCCCCGTCGTCTTCAGCCGCACCCGCGCCAGGGTGTGGTTCGAGGCCAGGAACAGCGTGCTCCCGTCCTCGCCGAAGGCGCAGTTGGCGATCGCCGTGCCGGTCTCGATGACGCCGATCATCTCGCCCTCCGGCGTGATCACCAACACCCCGCCCGGACCGGTGGCGTAGAGCCGGCCTTCGCTGTCCAGGCACATGCCGTCGGGCAGGCCCAGGCCGCCGGCCGCGCGCAGGGGCGTGGCGTCGAAGAACACCGCCTTGGCGGCAGGCCGGCCGTCGGCGTCCAGGTCATAGACCATCAGCCTGGGCCCCTCGGGGTCGGAGATCGACACGTAGAGCCGGCGCTCGTCCGGCGACAGGGCGATCCCGTTGGGAAAGCTCAGGCCGTCGTCCAGCCGTTCGACCGCGCCGTCCGGCAGGCGCCGATAGACGCCGTTGAAGCTCAGCTCGCGCAGCGGCGAGGCGTTGCGTCCCTTCAGGCCGTAGGTCGGGTCGGTGAAATAGATCGCGCCCGATCTCGCCACCGCCAGGTCGTTGGGGCTGTTGAAGCGCCGGCCCTGATAGCGGTCGAGCAGGATCGTCTTGGCGCGGGTCGCCAGGTCGACCCTGGCCAGGGCCCGGTTGCCGTGGTCGCAGACCAGCAGGTCGCCGGCCGCGTCCAGCGCCATGCCGTTCGAGCCCGGCTCGGCGAAGGCGTCGGTGGGCGGGCCGGCGTAGCCCGACGGGTTCATGAACTCGCTGACCCCGTCCGCCTCGCTCCAGCGATACATGACGTTGCCGGGCACGTCGGAGAACAGCAGGTAGCCGCCGTCGCGGACCCACACCGGCCCTTCGGCCCAGATGAAGCCCTCGGCCAGTTGCTGGATCGCGGCGTCGGGCGCGACCACGGCGTCGAGGGCCGGCGACAGGCGATGGATCCGGCCGACCGTGGGGTAGGACGTCATGGCTGCCTCTCGCCCTACTTCTCTAGCCGCGCCACCAGGCTGGAGGTGTCCCACCGCTGGCCGCCCATCGCCTGGACCTCCTGGTAGAAGCCGTCGATCAGCGCCGTGGCCTCCAGCCGGGCGCCGTTGGCGGCCGCCTCGTCCAGGGCGATGCCGAGGTCCTTGCGCATCCAGTCGACCGCGAAGCCGAAATCGAACCGGCCCTCCGACATGGTCTTCCAGCGGTTCTCCATCTGCCAGGACTGGGCCGCGCCCTTGGAGATCGCCGCCAGCACGTCGTCGGTCGGCAGGCCGGCGCGCTTGGCGAAGTGCAGGGCCTCGGCGACGCCCTGCACGACCCCGGCGATGGCGATCTGGTTGCACATCTTGGTCAGCTGGCCCGCGCCCGACGGTCCCATGTGGCGGATGGCCTTGGCGTAGGCGTCCAGCACCGGCTCGACCCGGGCGTAGGCCGCTTCGTCGCCGCCAGCCATGATCGTCAGCTGGCCGTTCTCGGCCCCGGCCTGGCCGCCCGACACCGGGGCGTCGACGAACCACCGGCCGGTGGCGTGGGCGGCGGCGTCCATCTCGCGGGCCACGGTGGCCGAGGTGGTGGTGTGGTCGACGACGACCCCGCCCTCCGCCATGGCCGGCAGCGCCTGCGCCACGACGTCGCGGACATCGTCGTCATTGCCGACGCACAGCACCACCAGTTCCGCGCCCGCCACCGCCTCGGCGATGGTCGGCCTGGCGGCGCCGCCGTGCTTTTCGACCCAGCGCGCGGCCTTTTCCGGACTGCGGTTGAAGACCGTGACGTCGTGGCCGGCGGCCTTCAGGTGGCCCGCCATCGGAAAGCCCATCACGCCCAGGCCGATAAACGCCGTCTTCATGGTCGAACTCCTTACGTGGCCTGCGCCCTTCCCCGCGACATCGCCGTTCGCGGCCGCGATCGCAACGGCATTTTAACGTCCAGGCCCCAGGTTCCGGAGAACAGGGTTAAGCAGGCTTAAGCACAATGGCCGTCAGCGGCGAACAGCCGATCGTCATCAAGAAGGTCAAGAAGGTCGTCGGCGGGGGTCACCACGGCGGCGCCTGGAAGGTGGCCTATGCCGACTTCGTGACCGCGATGATGGCCTTCTTCCTGCTGATGTGGCTGCTGAACGTCACCAGCCCCGAGCAGAAACAGGGCATCGCCGACTATTTCGCCCCGGCCTCGATCTCCACCAGCACCAGCGGCTCGGGCGGCATTCTCGGCGGCACGGCGTTGGGCGATGACGGCGCCAAGGCCGACGGCAAGATGTCGGTCATCCAGCAGATGGCCCCCGAAGCCCCGACCGAAACCAGCAAGGACGGCCAGAGCTCGACCACCGCCAGTCTCGACTCGGCCAGCGAGCAGGCCCTGCGCGACGCGTTGGCCAAGAAGGAGCAGGACAGCTTCGCCTCGGCCGCCCAGTCGCTGCGCCAGTCGCTGCAGGAAATGCCGGAGCTGGCCGAGCTGTCCAAGCAGATCATGATCGACCAGACCCCCGAGGGCCTGCGCATCCAGCTGATCGACCAGGACGGCCGCTCGATGTTCAAGGAGAACTCGCGCGAGCCGAACGACCGGGCCCGCATCCTGCTGCGCGCCATCTCCAAGATCATCAACCAGCTGCCCAACCGCATCACCATCTCGGGCCACACCAGCGCCAGCGCCGCCGGCAAGCGGGCCGACTCGGACTGGGCCCTGTCGGCCGGGCGCGCCGACGCCTCGCGCCAGATCCTGCGCGGGGCCGGCGTCGACGAGGACCGCATCTACCAGGTGTCGGGCAAGGCCAATTCCGAGCCGCTGTACGCGGACGACCCCACCCTGGCCGGCAACCGGCGCATCTCGATCGTGCTGCTGCGCGAAAAACCGGTGCTGCCCGACGGCCTCTGATGGCGGCCTTTGACCGGGGCCTGTGACGCGATGCCGCTGCCTTCGCTCCCATGGCTTGCACAAGCGGCGCGGATGCCCCCTAATCGGCTATCGGCCGGGATCCGCCGGCCGGACCACTAGAGGGAACAGGCGCTTTCCGTGACGCAGCATTTTCCGACGCGACAGCTGCGGTTCTTCCTGACGGCGCCCACGCCTTGCCCCTACCTGCCCGGCCGCGAGGAGCGGAAGGTCTTCGCCCACCTGCCGCTGTCCGACGGCCCCACGGTCAATGACAGCCTGACCCAGGTCGGCTTCCGCCGCTCGCAGAACATCGCCTACCGCCCGGCCTGCGAGACCTGCCGCGCCTGCCAGTCGGCCCGCGCCCCGGCCGGCGACTACGTGTTTTCGCGTTCCGAGCGCCGGGCCCTGGTCCGCAACACCGACCTGGAGCGCCACCTCGTCGAGGCCGAGGCCACGCTGGAGCAGTTCGAACTGCTGCGCCGCTACCTGCTGACCCGCCACGCCGACGGCGGCATGGCCGAGATGACCTGGCCCGACTACGTGGCCATGGTCGAGGACACGGCGGTCCGCACCCATCTGATCGAGTACCGCCTGCGCTCGCAGGACCGCGGCCCCGGCGACCTGATCGCCTGCGTGCTGGTCGACGTCCTCGCCGACGGCCTGTCGCTGGTCTACAGCTTCTATGACCCCACCCTGGTCAAGCGCAGCCTGGGCTCGTTCATCATCCTGGATCACATCCTCCAGGCCCAGATCAACAACCTGCCCTATGTCTATCTGGGCTACTGGGTGCCGGGCAGCGAGAAGATGGCCTACAAGGCCCGCTTCTCGCCGCTGGAAATCCTCAAGCCGGGCGGCTGGGCCCTGATGTCGGCCCGCGAACGCGGCGCCCGCCCGCCCAAGCCGGTCGGCTGCGCCAGCCCGGGCGACGGCGTCGAACTCAGCGACGCCCAGCCGGCCGAACTGGCGGGCTTCCCGTCACCGGGCAAGCCCTGAATTCCTTCTCCCCTTGCGGGAGAAGGTGTCGGCGCAGCCGACGGATGAGGGGTCGCGCCGCCCTGTCCGCCGCTGGCGGCTGAACCGACTTTCAACCCCTCATCCGACCGCCTTCGGCAGCCACCTTCTCCCGCAAGGGGAGAAGGAAGGGAGATCACCGCGCGAAGCTGACCCCGCCGTCCACCGTCACGGCCGAACCCGTCACATAGTCGCCGGCCCGCGAGGCCAGGAAGATCGCCGTTCCGGCCATGTCCTCGGTCGTGCCGATGCGGCCGGCCGGAATGCGCTGCGACACCGCCTCGGCGTGGTCGCGGGCCACCTTGTTCATGTCCGAGGCGAAGGCGCCGGGGGCGATGCAGCTGACGGCGATGTTGTCGCCCGCCAGGCGCAGGGCCATGCGCTTGGTCATGTGCAGCAGCCCGGCCTTGCTGGCGCCGTAGGGGTAGGTCTCTTCGCCGGCCACCGACTGGCCGTCGATCGAGGCGATGTTGATGACCTTGGCGACGTGGTCCTTGCCGGCGGCGCGCAGGTGACCGATCAGCGCCTGGGTCAGGAAGAACGGGGTCTTCATGTTGAGGTCGACGACCTTGTCCCAGCCGCTCTCGGGGAACTCGTCGAAGGGCGCGCCCCAGGCGGCGCCGGCGTTGTTGACCAGGATGTCCAGCTTGTCCTCGCGCTCGGCGATCCGCGCCACCAGGCCGTTGATGCCCTCCAGGGTCGAGACGTCGGCCGGCAGCGAGACGCACTCGCCAAGCGCCGACAGCTCCTCGGCGGCGGCGTCGCAGGCGGCGGCCTTGCGGGCCGACACATAGACCCGGCGGGCGCCGTAGGCGAGAAAGCCCTCGGCGATCATCTTGCCGATGCCGCGCGAGCCGCCGGTGACCAGGGCCACGCGGCCCTTCAGGGAAAACAGGTTCTGCATCATGGTCTCGTCTTTCAGGAGTGACGTTCAAAAGTGTCTGGCAGCGCTGAGCGCGCCGAGCCGTTGGGTGATGGCGAAGAACTCGGCGACGGTCTCGTCGATGATCTGGGCGGCGGGCTTGACCGCGTCGATCAGGCCGACGGTCTGGCCCGCCAGGGCCGGAGCCGCCTCCATGTCGCCGCCGAAATAGACGCCGAGGATGCCCTTGAGGGCGTCGGGCGGCATCAGGCCGGCCTCATGGATTTCCCGCGTGCGCTCGGACTTCAGGGCGCGGATGCAGGGGCTGGCCTTCTTGTTGAGGATCCAGGTGCCGGTTTCCTTGGAGCCGGTGATGGCGGCCTTGTAGTTGTCGTGCACCGGGCTCTCGGCGGCGCTGACGAAGCGGGTGCCCATCTGCACCGCCTCGGCCCCCAGGGCGAAGGCGGCGGCCATGCCGCGACCGTCGCAGATGCCGCCGGCGGCGATCAGCGGCACGTCGACCCGGGCCCGGATCGCCTGCAGCAGGACCAGCGTCGAGACCTCCTCGGGGTTCTTGAAGCCCCCGCCCTCGGCCCCCTCGACCACCAGACCGTCGATCCCGGCCTCGGCGCACTTGACCGCCGCGTCGACGGTCGGCACGGCGTGGTAGACGACGATCCCGGCGTCCTTCAGCGGCCCGATGAACTTGGCCGGACTGCCGGCCGAGGTGGTGACGAACTTCACGCCGCTCTCGCAGACGAAGCGAAGCATGGCGTCGTCCTTGAGGAACAGGATCGGCAGGTTGACCCCGAACGGCAGGCCGCTGTCGGCCATCTTGCGGATCTCGGCCTTGCAGTTCTCGGTCTCGCCGGACGAGGTTTCGATGACGCCCAGGCCCCCGGCCCGCGACACGGCGCTGGCCAGGGGATAGCGGGCGATCCAGCCCATCGGGGCCTGGACGATGGGGTACTTGGCGCCCGTATGGGCCAGGACGCGGTTACTCATGGGATCAGCAGCACCCGGCCGACGGCCTGGCGGCTCTCGATATAGGCGTGGGCGGCGGCGGCTTCCGACAGCGGGAAGGTCCGGTCGATCACCACCTTCAGTTCGCCGCGCGCCGCCTCGTCGATCAGTTGCTGGATCATGTCGTGGACGCGATCGGTCATGATCTCGGCCCCCAGGAACACGCCCGACAGCGAGCGGTTGCCGCCCATCAGCGACGACACGTCCACCTTGGTCGGCTCGCGCCCGGCCATGCCGACCAGCGAGATGCGGCCGCGATAACCCAGGGCCAGGATGCTGCCCTGCAGGGTCTGGCCGCCGACCGGGTCGACCACCAGGTCGACGCCCTTGCCGCCCGTCAGCTTCATGACCTGCGCCACCACGTCGTCGCGGCCATAGTTAATGCCGTGGTCGAGGCCGAAGGCCTTCAGCTTCTCCAGCCGCTCGTCGCTGGAGGCGGTGGCCAGCACCGTCGCCCCGGCCCGCTTGGCCAGCTGGATGGCGGCGATGCCGACGGCCCCGGCCCCGGCCTGGACCAGCACGGTCTCGCCGGCTTTCAGATGGCCGGTCCCGAACAGGCACTCGTGCGCCGTGCCGAACGGCACCGGGATGGCCGAGGCTTGCCGGATGTCGAAGCCGTCGGGGATCGGCCAGGCATTGCGGGCGGGCACGCTGCGCAGCTCGGCGTGCGAGCCGAAGGCGTTCACGGTGACGACCTTCTGGCCGACCTTGAGGTGGGTGACCTCGGCCCCGACCTCGACGATCTCGCCGGCCGCCTGGTAGCCGACGATGTGCGGGCTGCCGGCCATCTGGCCGCCCCCGCGGTTGAGGGTGTCGCCGCCCTCGATGCTGACCGCCTCGACGCGGATCACCACGCCGCCGGCGTGGCATTCCGGATCGGCGACGTCCTCGTAGCGGAACACGTCCGGCGAACCGGTTTCATAATAGACGGCGGCCTTCATGGGACGCTCCCTAAGCTTCTGTTTTCGTTGGCCCAAACGGGCGGTTTACTTGGTTGGATCGACCAGGGCCTGGTAGACCAGGGTGGCGGCGTCCAGGTCGATGCGGGCCAGGGCCGGGTCGGCTTCCTTGCCCAGGATGTGGATCATTCCCAGCATGAACAGGTCGTTCTTGGGGTCGATCCAGAACCAGGTGCCGGCCGCCCCGCCCCAGCTATAGGTCCCCTCGCCCTGCAACGTTCCCGCCCGGACCGGGTCGGTGACCACCGCGACGTCGAGGCCGAAGCCCAGGCCGCGGGCCGGCGAGAACATCGCCCCCGGCGCGCCCATGACGGGGTCGGACAGGTGATTGCCGGCCATCAGCGCGATCGTGCCCGGAGCCAGGATCCGCGCGCCGTCCAGTTCGCCGCCGTTCAGCAGCATCTGGGCGAAGCGGGCGTAGTCGGCGGTGGTCGAGACCAGCCCGCCGCCGCCCGAGGCCACCGGCGGCGGCTTGCTGACGTCCAGCACCATGAAGTTGTCGGCCACGACCAGCTTCTTGGCCTTGGGATCGATCGCGTAGAGCGCGGCCAGGCGGTCGGTCTTCTCGGGCGGCAGCCAGAAGCCGGTGTCGGTCATCTTCAGCGGGCCGAAGATCCGGCTCTGCATGAAGTCCGCCAGGCTCTGGCCCGACAGCTTCTCGACGATGTAGCCCTGCACGTCGACCGAGGCGCTGTAGCGCCATTCCGTGCCCGGCTGGCTGGCCAGGGGCAGCTTGGACAGGGTGTCGATGAAGGCCCGCGGGGTCTTGGAGCTCAGCAGGCCGCTGTCGCGATAGGCCTTCTCGACCGGCTGGTCGGTGCGCAGACCATAGGCGAAGCCGCCGGTGTGGCTCATGATCTCGCGCATGGTCGGCGGCCGCGAGGCGGGTTCGGTGACGAAGGTCCCGTCGGGGTTCTGGCCCTTGTAGACCCGCAGGTCGGCGAACTCGGGCACGAACTTGGTGACCGGATCGTCGAGGCGCCACTTGCCCTCCTCGAACAGGATCATCATCGCCACGCCGGTCACCGGCTTGGTCTGGGAATAGATGCGGAAGACCGTGTCCTTGGTCATCGGCGCGCCGTCGATCGCCTTCCTGCCGAAGGTCTCGAAGCTGACGACCTTGCCGTGGCGGGCGATCAGGGTGGTGGCGCCCGGCAGGTGGCCCTGGTCGACCAGGCCCTGCATGTAGGCGTCCAGGCGCTTGAGGCGTTCGGGCGAGAAGCCGGCGGCCTGCGGTTCGGCGGGCGCCAGGATCGCGACCGGCGCGGCCTCGGAGGCGCTCCAGGCGGGACCGCCCGCCAGGGTCAGGACGGCCATCGCCGCCGCCATCGTCAGCCGTACCCGCATCCCCCGCTCCCGAACAGTTGTTTGAGAGCACCTTAACTTGGTTTGGCCAAGCGGCAATGACGATAGGAAATCCTTCTCCTCGGGGGGAGGACTTGGACGCGCCCTTGCCCGCCGCCCGTCCTTGCGGTTAAGGAGAAGCCCCGCTCGGCGCAGCGGATTGGCCGGTTTAGCTCAGCTGGTAGAGCAGCGGTTTTGTAAACCGAAGGTCACGGGTTCGATTCCTGTAACCGGCACCACCACAACATATTGATATATATGGGAATTTTACCAGATTCCCAACGCCGCCGAATACCTCGAAAATGGGAACAAAAAAGGCCCTTCGGGACTATTCCGGGACAAAAGTCCCGGAATAGTCCCGAAGGAGTGTTCCACTTTTGTACGCATCATTGCCCCGTGCTGAGCTCGGCCTGCCAAGACACCGAGTCCCGGCTGGCAACCACTCGCTGAAGATTCCGACTACCAATGGTGCATGACCGATCCGTCAGCGATCCGTTACGGCTCCTTCTTGAACAGGTCCTGGAAAATGAGCTGACCCCAAGCGCGGCCGCGGGCGTGCACCAGCGCGCCGCCCTCGTTGAGCTTTCCCAGCTTGACGGGTGCGAAACCGAGTTGTTTGGCCAAGGCCGCCACGGAAGCGGTCGCGTCCTCGTCGTCGCTCGACAGAAAGACGACCCGGTGACCGCCCTCGACGACCGGATCGGTCGCCAGGGTGGCCGCGATCAGGTGATTGAACCCTTTCACGACCTTGGCGCCGGTGAATGACTTCGCGACGACGGCGGAGGACGGAAGACTCTCCAGCTCCTCAGGGACCGGAAACAGGTTCATCGCGTCGATGACCGTCTTGCCCTTCCAGCTCGGCAGGGCCTTCGCAACCTCGCGATGTTCCCCGAACGGGACCGCCAAGATGATTGTGTCGGCCTCGAGCGCATCCCGCAACGACTTGGCGACGACCGTGGGTCCGATCGCCCGAGCCCGCGGCGTCAACGTCTCGGGCGGCCGGCGGCTCGCGACGGTCACGTTGATGTTCTTGCGGGCGAAGGCGTGGGCGAGGGCCTGGCCTATCTTACCGAATCCTACAATCGCGTAGGTCATAGTGCTTCTCCGATGCGTGTTGATTGCTTCCCCGGCCCTCGACCGCGCTGGGGATCCGTTTCGCCGCGTGGCGATCTTCGCGTGAACGCCTGGTCGTGAACGACGTCCGCGCGGCCGGACTGACCGTTCGGCGCGGACGTCGTTCCGCCATGGACAGGCTGCTTCCCGCGATCTGGCGCGATTTCAGATGGCCGAGAAGCCGCCGTCGACCGACAGCTCCACCCCATTCACGAAGCTGGAATCATCCGAAGCGAGAAACAGCGCGACCGCCGCGATCTCCTCGGGACGCCCCATCTTTCCCCGGGGGATCAGGGATTCGAACATCCGCTTGGCTTCCTCGGTGAGGACCTGGTCCTGCATCGGCGTGGCGATCGGCCCCGGGCTCAGCACGTTCACCCGGATACTCCGGCCCTTCAGTTCGTTGAGCCAAGTGCGGGCGAAGGAGCGCAAAGCCGCCTTGCTCGCCGCATACACGCCGTAGCCCGGAAAGCCTTTCACCGAAGCGACCGACCCGGTCATGAAGATCGATCCGCCATCGCTGAACAGCGGCAACGCCTTCTGAACCGTGAACAGCGTGCCGCGCGTATTCAGGCCGAAGGCCACGTCGAAGTGCTGCTCGGTGATCTCACCCAGGGGGACGGCTTCGCCCATGCCCGCGCTGGCGTACAAGACGTCGATCCTGCCCTTCTCCCGCTTGACCGTGTCGAACAGGCGGTCGAGGTCGTCGAGATTGGACGCGTCGCCGCGCACGCCGGTCACGTTCCGGCCGATCAGCTTGATGGCCTCGTCCAGCGTCTCCTGCCTCCGGCCCGTGATGAAGACATAGGCGCCTTCCTCGACGAACCGCTTGGCGCTCGCCAGCGCCATGCCGCTCGATCCGCCCGTGATGACTGCGACCTTACCGTCTAACTTTCCCATGACTTCTTCTTTCAGGCTTCGTCTTTGGTTGTTCGGGGGAGGCCCCCGAGACCTGCAAGATGGGTCCGCCGGAGTCGGGCGTTCAGTGCGGAGACGCGCACATCGGTGGTGCGAAATCGATCCGGCCGGACAGCTGACGCCTGCCGCGACGATCGTTGTCCGCTCGTCGGAATCGGGCTGTGCTTGTCGGCATGGGCCATGAGGGCCGCCCGTACGGCGGCTCGATGTGTTAGATACGGGCTTTGGAAAAGCGCACCCCGCGGTGCCGGATCGCACCATGATCGACTGGGATGACGTTCGCTATTTTCTTGCCGTCGCGCGCGGAGGCTCGGTGCGGGCCGCCGCCGGGCGCCTTGGGGTGAACCACGCGACCGTGCTGCGACGCATCGCTCAGCTCGAAGAACGCCTCGGGGCGCAGATGTTCGAAAAGCTGCCTTCGGGCTACCGCCTGACGGCTGCGGGCGAGGAGGTCCTCGAGTTCGCGAGCCAGATGGAAGCGTCGTCGCACCAGCTGGAGACGCGCGTCTTCGGGCGAGACCAGAGCGTGCGCGGGCTTCTGCGGGTGACGCTGGCGCCGACCCTGGCGACACATCTGCTCATGCCCGACCTCGCCGATTTCGCGCGTCTGCATCCGGACATCGAGATGGAAATCCTGTCGTCCGGCGCGCTGGCGAACCTGACCAACCGAGAGGCCGACGTCGCGATCCGCGTCGTCTACGATCGCAAGACCCTGCCGCTCAATCTCCACGGCCTGAAGGGCCCGGACCTGTTCGGCGGCGCCTACATGTCCCGCGATCGACTGGCCGCGTGGCGTGCGGGCGCGCCGGATCCCATCCGCTGGGTCGTCATAAGCGAGCATGGCGTCCCGGACTGGGCCAGCGAGGGCGAGGTTCGCGCCACGGGCGTTCCGTTCAGGACCACCGACGGTCAGGCGCAGATCGTCGCGGTAAGGCAGGGCCTCGGCATCGCGACGCTGAATTGCTTCGTCGGAGACGCCGACCCGTTGCTGGTGAGAGTTCCGGGCGCCGAACTGCACATGCACGGCACGCTCTGGCTCCTCACGCAGGGCGAGACGCGCAACACGAAACGCGTGCGGCTCTTCACCGAGTTCATATCCCGCAGGCTCGCCGCGTATGCGCCGCTTCTCGCGGGACTATCCGTATCGCACGACTGACGCGCGGCAGGTCTCATAAGAGTCCGACAAAGGAGCGCCGACAGCCGCAGTCGGACAGGAAGCGGACTTCGACACGAGCACGGCAGACTATCGCCCTTGTTTGCGGTTGAGGCGTGCGATGAGCCTGATTCAATGGAGTTGCCAACTTCAGCCTCGTGAGCGCAGGCTTGGTCCATGACCTTGAGCCGCGGCGACCTCGCCGATTTCAGCTACTTCCTGGCCCTGGCCAAGCACCGCAATTTCCGCCGGGCGGGGCTGGAGCTTGGGGTGAGCGCCTCGGCGCTGAGCCATTCCCTGAAGGGGCTTGAGGCGCGGCTCGGCGTGCGACTGCTGAACCGCACCAACCGCAGCGTCACCCTGACAGCCGCCGGCGAAGAGCTGCAGGCCGCCATCCTGGCGCCGTTCGACGCCATCGACGCGGCGGCCGAGGGGCTCAATCGCTATCGCGACGACCCCGCCGGCCGCATCCGCCTCAATGTCATGGAACACGCCGCCACGCTGCTGCTGTCCCCGGTGCTGCCCGCCTTCACCGAACGCTACCCGGACATCGAGATCGAGGTGGTGATTACGGAGAAGCTCGTCGACATTGTCGCCACCGCCGCCGACGCCGGGATCCGCTACGGCGGCACGGCGCCCCAGGATATGATCGCCCAGCGCTTGTCCGGCAATATCCGTTGGGTCGTGGTCGCCTCGCCCGCCTATCTGAGACGCCACGGCGAGCCGCGGCATCCGCGCGATCTGGCCGCCCATAGATGCCTGCGGTTCCGGCTCGGCGACGACAGCGTCTACAGTTGGGAGTTCGAACATGGCGAGGAAGAGATCGCCGTCGTTGCGCCCGGATCGATCATGATCGACAGCACGGCTTTCGCGCTGAACTTGGCGACGCAGGGCGCGGGCCTCGCCTATGTGCCAGAGCCTTGCGTGCGCGACGCGGTCTTGCGCGGCGACCTGCGCACGGTGCTCGACGACTGGTCGCCGATGGGGCCGGGCTTTCACATCTACTATCCAGGCCGGCGACAGTTGCCCACCGGACTGCGGCTGTTGATCGAGCACATCCGCGAACAGCGTCCGCTGGGTCTCTAGGGGCTTACGATGAGCTGGCCTCAACGCCGCGATTAGGCCGCGGCGGATCGACCCTTCGGGCGGAAGACCTATTTTCCGCACCATGACAACGCACGCCACCGCAGCCCCGCTGCCCGACGACGACGCCGAAGCCCGTGGCGGCTGGAGCGCGGTCTTGGCCCTGACGCTTTGTGTCGCGACCCTGATCGCGTCGGAATTCATGCCGGTCAGCCTGCTGACGCCCATCGCCGCCGACCTGCGCCTCAGCGAGGGCATGGCCGGGCAAGCGATCTCGATCTCCGGCCTGTTCGCGGTGATCACCAGCCTGGCCATCGGTCGGGTCGCCGGTATCGACCGTCGCGCCTTGCTACTGGGTTTGACCGCGTTGATGGGCGCATCCGGCTTGCTGGTGGCGCTGGCGCCCAATGCCCTGCTGTTCATGACCGGTCGCGCGCTGATCGGCGTGGTCATCGGCGGCTTCTGGTCGCTGTCGGCGGCGACCGTCATGCGGCTGGTTCCCGGCAAAGATGTCCCGCGCGCCTTGGCGGTGCTGAACGGCGGCAACGCCCTGGCGACCATGATCGCGGCGCCGCTGGGCGGCTATCTTGGCCAATTCATCGGCTGGCGCGGAGCCTTCTTCCTGGTCGTGCCGCTGGCCTTGGCGACCTTCGCCTGGCAGTGGCTGTCCGTGCCGACGATGCGCGCCAAGCCTGGCGCGTCCGCCAGCCTGCTCGGCGTGCTGAAACAGCCGCGCGCCAAGGCCGGCTTGCTTGGCCTGGCCCTGCTGTTCGCCGGTCAGTTCGCGCTCTTCACCTACCTGCGGCCGTTCCTCGAGCAGGTTGCGCATTTGAACGCATCGGCCTTGTCGCTGGTCCTGTTGTTGATGGGCGCCGCCGGTCTGGCCGGCACGGCCCTGATCGGCCGTGCGATCGGCAAAAGCCTCCGCCGGGTCCTGATCGCCGCCCCGCTGCTGATGGCGGCCACGGCCCTGGCCCTCCTTGTCGCCGGCGCCTCGGCCCCCGCCATCGCGATCCTGCTGATGGCCTGGGGTCTGGTCGGCACGGCCCTGCCGGTCGCCTGGTGGACCTGGCTGGCCCGCACGTTGCCCGAAGACACCGACGCCGGCGGCGGATTGATGGTGGCGGTGATCCAGCTGGCCATCACCTTGGGCGCGGCCGGCGGCGGTCTGCTGTTCGACGCCGGCGGCTACCGCGCCACGTTCGTGGCCAGCGCCGCCTTGCTGGTCGCCGCCGCCATCGCCGGGGCCTTCAGCGTGGCCAAGTCACCCGAGATTCAAGGAAACGCCCATGCGACCTGACGAAGCGAAATTCGATCGCCGCACCCTGCTGCAACTCACCGGAGCCAGCCTCGCCACCCTCGGCGCGGCTTCCCTGTCCCCTATTGGGAAAGCCCAGTCCATGCCCAACCACACCGACAATTTCTACAGGAGCGACCGCGTGACCGTGCGCAAGGTCACCTTCAAGACCCAGTACCAGACGACGGTCGCGGGCAATCTCTTCTTGCCCAAGGACCTCGATCGGAGCGCCAAGATCGCCGCGATCGTGGTCGGACACCCGATGGGGGCGGTGAAGGAGCAGAGCGCGAACCTCTACGCCACCAAGATGGCCGAACAGGGCTTCGCCGCGATGGCCATCGACCTGCCGTTCTGGGGCGAGAGCGAGGGTCTGCCGCGCAACGCGGTCTCGTCAGACGCCTATGCGGAGGCCTTCAGCGCCGCCGTCGACTTCCTGGGCACGCGTCCGTTTGTCGATCGCGAGCGCATCGGCGCGATCGGGGTCTGCGGCAGCGGCAGCTTCGTGATCAGCGCGGCGAAGATCGATCCCCGGATGAAGGCCATCGCGACGGTCAGCATGTACGACATGGGCGCGGCCAGCCGCGATGCGCTGAACCATTCGCTGTCGGTCGCGCGGCGCAAGGCGATCATCGCGGTCGCCGCCCAGCAGCGCTACATCGAGTTCGAAGGCGGAAAGACCGAATATACTGGCGGCACGACCCACCAGCTGACGACCGACACCGATCCTATCCAGCGCGAGTTCTACGATTTCTACCGTACGCCGCGCGGCGAGTTCACGCCGATCGGTGGCTCGCGCGAGACCACGACCCACCCGACGCTGACCAGCGTCGTCAAGTTCATGAACTTCTATCCGTTCAACGACATCGAGACGATCTCGCCGCGTCCGATGCTGTTCATCAGTGGCGACCAGGCCCACTCCAGGGAGTTCAGCCAGGAGGCCTACCGGCGCGCCGCCGAGCCGAAGGAACTGATCTGGGTTCCGGGCGCGGGCCACGTCGATCTGTACGACCGCGTGGACCTCATCCCGTTCGCCAAGCTGACCGATTTCTTCCGGCGGCATCTCGCCGCGTAGAGCGGCCAGCCTTGGGCGCGATCGTTGCGGCATGACCAACTCGAACGCCTACGCCCTGTCGGATGGTCCAGGGCTTGATCGCCGCCGCCATCAAGCCAAGCGATATGCCGTAGACTAACCATTCCCGCACTCGTCAGCGCGTCCAAAAGACATGGACTTCGTCGTGCGCGGTCTCGATCGCGAAGACCTCTCCGTTCAGTTGGGCGTCACGGGCCATGGCCTCGTAGTTGATGTAGTCGCGCAAGGGTCTGGGGATCTGCGCGGTTTCCTCGGTCAGTTCCCGGAAGCAGGCGGCCAGACAGGCCACATCGATGCGGGGCTCAGGGACTTCAGAGGCGCTGGCCATGGTGTTCGCCGTTGGGACATGGGTTCGACACGAACCCTTGCCCGTCGGCGAGACCCCGGGGGTGCAAGCGGAGGCGCCGGCTTCGTGGGGACCCGGCTGCAGGACGTTCGGCCCCGAGCACCCTGACCTTCCCACCACGACCGAAGCTGGGCGGAAGCCGGTCCGAAGCGCGCCGGGGGCAGAGCCCCAAGCCCGCGGCCGCGGCAGCGGGCGACCAGGAAGAACCGCGCCCACAAGGCCGCCCTCAATTACGCCCGCCGCCCGGTCGTCGAGCGCGAGCGCCACCCAACGACGCCTGACATCTTCTCTCACCTGTCGCAGCACCCCAGCTCGCCGTGCTGCGGTCTTCTTTCCAGGGTCGATGCTGCGCCAGAAGCGGCCTCAATGATCGCTCCGGAATGCGGACCTTGGCGTCAGCTAAATCGTAACCGCTTCAACTCTTGTCACGGAGCGATCGCACGTCTGCCGGTCTGCTTTCCGGTCTGGTGCGATCAGCTCCCCGTGGTCTGACTCCAGCCTCCGCCCAGGGCCCGGAACGACCGCACCGCCGCGCGGGCCGCCTCGGTGTCGGCCTGGGCGCGGGCGTCGCGGGCCGCCAGCAAGCGGGCGTCGGCGTCCAGCACCTCGATCAGGCTGACCGCTCCGGCCTTGTAAGCCAACTCGGACGCCGTGCGGGCCTTGGACAACGACTGCTCGCCGCCGACCAGAATCCGCGCCTCGTCCTCTCGCTTCACCAGGCTGGAGAACGAGTCCTCGACATCGGCCGTGGCCCGTAGCACCGACTGCTGATAGGCGGCTAGGACCTCGGCGTTGCGGCCCTTGGCGGCCTTGATCTCGGCATTGACCCGACCGAAGTCGAACAGACGCCAGCGAAGCCCCAGAACGCCCTGGGCCTGGTTGGCCGGGCTTGTGAACAGCGAACCGCTCGCGGTCGAGGCCGTGCCGACCAGGCCGGTCAGCGAGAACTTGGGATAGTATTCCGAGACCGCCGCGCCGATCGCGGCGTTCGACGCCTTCAGTCGCCATTCAGCGACCGCCAGGTCGGGGCGGCGGCGGATCAGGTCGGCCGGACCGACCGCCTCGGCGATGGCCGGGGCGCGCGGCACCGGCGTGGCGGCGGCCAGCTGCGCGCGCGTGGCGCCGGGCTGGGCGCCCAACAGAACGTCGAGGGCGTTCATCGCCGCCTCCATGCCTTCCTGCAGGACGGGGATCTGAGCGCGGGTCTGGGCTAGAGCGCCTTCAACCTGATGCAGTTGAAGCTCCGAGGCGACCTGGCGGCTCTGTTGCAGACGGACGGTCTCGACCAACCGGGCCTGGGTGTCGACCTGGCCCTGGGCGATGGCCAGCCGTGCTTGCAGGCCGCGGATCACCAGATAGGTGTCGGCCGTCTGGGCCGCGACGGACAGGCGTGCGGCGGCGACGCCGACCCTGGCCGCCTGATAGTCCGCGGCGGCCGCCTCGCGGTCGCGCCGCAGGCCGCCGAACACGTCGATCTCCCAACCGGCGGTCGCATCGGCCTCGTAGAGTGATCCGTCGCGGTCGAAGCCCGGCGCGCTAGCCGCCAGGCGGCCGGCGGGCGTCTGGGTCGAGGCATGGGCGCTGGTCGCACTGGCCTGCACGCCGCCCGACGGCAGCAGGGCGGCGGTGGCCGCCGTCAGTCCCGCCCGCGCCTGCGTCACCCGAGCCGCGGCCTGGGCCAAGTCGAGGTTCTGGGCCAGGCCGCGATCGACCAGGGCGTCGAGGACGGGATCGTTGAAGCCCTTCCACCAGGCCGCCTGATCGATGGATGCTGGGGCCGCCGCGCGCTGGGCGACCGCGCCCGCGCCGATGAAGGCGCCGGAGACCGGCGACGCCGGGGCGACATAGTTGGGGCCCACGGCGCAGCCGCTGATCGTGACGCCGGCCAGGGCCAGCAGAGCCAAGCTCGATACCGATCGCATCGCGATCTCCTCATGAAGCCCATTCCCGAACACAGTGACCATATGCTAATTCAGTCACTCGTTGTCAATCAGGACCCTCGATGCTACCTAATTGAGCATGATCACCGACACCACGCCCCCAGACGCCCCCGCCGGCCGCCGCGGGCCGGCCGACCACGCCATTCGCCAGCAGATCATCGACGCGGCCGACGCCCACTTCGCGCGCTTCGGCTACGGCAAGACGACCGTGGCGGATCTCGCCAAGGCGATCGGCTTCTCGAAGGCCTACATCTACAAGTTCTTCGATTCCAAGCAGGCGATCGGCGAGGCGATCTGCGCCCAGTGCCTGGACAAGGTCATGACCGCCGCCCTGGCCAGCGTGGCCGAGGCGCGGACCCCGACCGAGAAGTTGCGCAAACTTTTCAGCACCATAACCGCGAAGAGCACCGAACTTCTGTTTCAGGAAAAGCTGCTCTACGACCTGGCCGCCAACTCGGCGACCGAGAAGTGGCCGTCGGCGCTCGGTTATCTGGAGCGGATGGAGGCGACGCTGCGCGACATCATCCTGCAGGGCCGCGAGGTCGGCGAGTTCGAGCGCAAGACCCCGATCGACGAGACCTGCTCGGCGATCATGCTGGCCATGCAGCCGTTCATGCATCCACTGCTGCTGGAGTTCAATCTGGACGGCCTGCCCGAGACCCAGACCCAGGTCATCAACCTGATCCTGCGTAGCCTCGCACCGTAGTCGTTGCTAAAATTCGATAGTGACTAATTGACAAATTAGTCACTGGACACGATGTGGAGGTCTCCGCTCAAGGCAGGACCCTTCGCCATGTCGCATCGCTTGCTCCTCGCCGCCCTCGTCGGCGGCCTGACCGCACCGCTCGCCGCGTGCGACGGCCATGACGCCGCCGCCGATCCCCGAACCCAGCCGCCGGTCGTGCGGGTCGCCACCGCGCCCGCCGCGATCGACGGCGAGCGCCAGTTCACCGGTGTCGTCTCCGCCCGCATCGAGAGCCAGTTGGGCTTCCGCGTCCCCGGCAAGATCGTCGAGCGCCTGGTCGACACCGGCCAGACGGTGCGCCGGGGCCAGCCCCTGATGCGCATCGACGCCGCCGACTACGCCCTGGCCCAGGCCGCCCAGGAGCAGACCGTGGCCGCCGCCAAAGCCCGGGCCGTCCAGGCCGAGGCCGACGAGGCGCGCTATCGCGACCTGGTCGGGGCCGGCGCGGTGTCGGGCTCGACCTACGACCAGATCAAGGCCGCCGCCCTCGCCGCCCGCGCCCAACTGCAAGCGGCCGAGGCCCAGGCCCGGGTGTCGCGCAACGCCGCCGGCTACGCCGTGCTGGTCGCCGACGCCGATGGCGTGGTGGTCGAGACCCTGGGCGAGCCTGGACAGGTGGTCGCCGCCGGCCAGACCGTGGTTCGCCTGGCCCATGCTGGCCCGCGCGAGGCGACGATCGCCCTGCCCGAGACCCTGCGCCCCGCCGTCGGCTCGTCCGCGACCGCCTCGGTGTTCGGCGACGCCGCCCCCGCCCCCGCCCGACTGCGCCAGCTCTCCGACGCCGCCGATCCTCGGACCCGCACCTTCGAGGCCCGCTATGTCCTGGACGGAGCCCTGGCCGCCGCGCCGCTGGGCGCGACGGTGACCATTTCTCTGCCCGGCGCCGCCAAGACCGGCGGCCGCGCCGTCCCCCTGGGCGCCCTCTATGACTCGGGCAAGGGTCCGGGGGTCTGGATCGTCGACGCCAAGACCTCGACGGTTACTTGGCGCGCTGTCCAGCTCGCCGCCGTCGGCGAGGAGACCGCCACGGTCACAGCGGGCCTGGCCGCCGGCGAACGCTTCGTGGCTCTGGGCTCGCACATGCTGCACCAGGGCGAGCGCGTCACCCTGCAAGGCGGAGCGGCGCAATGAACTTCAACCTCTCCGCCCTGGCGGTGCGCGAACGCGCCGTTACGCTGTTCCTGATCATCGCCGTCGTGCTGGCCGGGACGTTCGCCTTCTTCAGGCTGGGCCGCGCCGAGGACCCCAGCTTCACCATCAAGGTGATGACCGTGGTCACCGCCTGGCCAGGCGCCACCGCCCAGGAGATGCAGGACCAGGTGGCCGAGCCGCTGGAGAAGCGGCTGCAGGAACTGAAGTGGTACGACCGCGCCGAGACCTTCACCCGTCCGGGCCTGGCCTTCACCACACTGACCCTTAAGGATCCGATCCCCCCCAAGGAGGTGCAGGAACAGTTCTACCAGGCCCGCAAGAAGCTGGGCGACGAGACCGCCAACCTGCCGCGTGGCGTGCTGGGCCCGTTCATCAACGACGAATACGGCGACGTCACCTTCGCGCTCTACGCCCTGAAGGCCAAGGGCGAGCCGCACCGCCAGCTGGTGCGCCAGGCCGAGACTCTGCGCCAGCGCCTGCTGCACGTTCCGGGCGTCAAGAAGGTCAACATCATCGGCGAGAGGCCCGAGCGCATCTTCGTCGACTTCTCGCAGGCGCGCCTGTCGAACCTGGGCGTCAGCCCGCGCGAGATCTTCGCGGCCCTGAACGAGCGCAACCTCGTCACTCCGGCCGGCTCGATCGAGACCAATGGACCGCAGATCCAGATGCGCCTGGACGGCGCGCTGGACGACCTCCAGACGATCAAGGACACGCCGATCGTGGTCGGCGGCAAGACCCTCAAGCTGTCCGACCTGGCCGAGGTGAAGCGCGGCTACGAGGACCCCGCGACCTTCTTCATCCGTAACGGCGGCGAGCCGGCCCTGGAGCTCGGGGTCGTGATGAAGGAGCGCTACAATGGCCTGCGGCTGGGCAAGGACCTCGAGAAGGAAGCCAAGGCCATCACCGGCGAACTTCCGCTGGGCCTCTCCTTCACCAAGGTCACCGACCAGGCGGTGAACATCACCGAAGCCTATGACGAGTTCATGCTGAAGTTCTTCGTGGCGCTGGTGGTGGTGATCGCCGTCAGTCTGGTCAGCCTCGGCTTCCGCGTCGGGGTGGTCGTGGCCCTGGCCGTGCCGCTGACCCTGGCGGCGGTGTTCGTGATCATGCTGGCCACCGGCCGCGACTTCGACCGCATCACCCTGGGCGCGCTGATCCTGTCGCTGGGCCTGCTGGTCGACGACGCCATCATCATCATCGAGACCATCGTGGTGAAGATGGAGGAAGGCCGCGACCGCATCTTCGCCTCGACCTATGCCTGGGGCCACACGGCCGCGCCGATGCTGGCCGGCACCCTGGTGACGATCATCGGCCTGATGCCGGTGGGCTTCGCCAAGTCCAGCGCGGGCGAGTACGCCGGCAACATCTTCTGGGTCGTGGCCTTCGCCCTGATCACCTCGTGGTTCGTGGCGGTGATCTTCACGCCCTATCTGGGCGTGGTGCTGCTGCCGAAGATCAAGCCCGTCGAGGGCGGTCACGCGGCCATCTACGACACCCCGCGCTATCGCCAGTTCCGGGGCCTGATCGGCTGGACGGTCACCAACCGGCTGAAGGTGGTGCTGGGCGTCGCGGCGGCGCTGGTCGTGTCGTTCGTGATGATGGGCCTGGTCAAGCAGCAGTTCTTCCCGATCTCCGACCGCCCCGAAGTGCTGATCGAGGTGCAGACGCCCGAGGGCTCCAGCATCGAGACCACCAGCCAGGCGACGGCCCAGGTCGAGGCGTGGCTGAGCAAGCAGCCGGAGGCCAAGATCGTCACCAGCTATATCGGCCAGGGCGCGCCGCGCTTCTTCCTGGCCATGTCGCCCGAGCTGCCCGATCCGTCCTTCGCCAAGATCGTGGTGCTGACCTCGGACGAGAAGGCGCGCGACGCCCTCGAGACCCGGGTTCGCCAGTTCGCCCAGCAAGGCTCGGTGGCCGGCGCGCGCATCCGCGCCACCCAGATCGTGTTCGGCCCGCCTTCGCCCTGGCCCGTGGCCTTCCGCGTCATGGGGCCCGACCCGGCCAAGGTGCGCGAGATCGCCGAACAGGTTCGCGGCGTCATGCAGGCCAACCATGCCCTGCGGCAGGTCAATACCGACTGGGGCGAGCGGGTCCCGAGCGTCCACTTCGTGCTCGACCAGAACCGCCTGCGCGCCATGGGCCTGTCCAGCCGCGACGCGTCCGAGCAGCTACAGTTCCTGCTGACCGGCGCGCCCGTCACCCAGGTCCGCGAGGACATCCGCACCGTCGAGGTGATCGCCCGCACCAGCGGCGCCGACCGCCTGGATCCGGCCAAGCTGGGCGCCTTCACCCTGCTGGGCTCGGAAGGCCAGCGCGTGCCGCTCGACCAGATCGGCAAGGCCGAGATCCGCATGGAGGATCCGATCCTGCGCCGCCGCGACCGCCTGCCCACCATCACCGTGCGCGCCGACGTCGGCGCGGAGTTCCAGCCCCCGGCCGCCTCGACCGAGGTGATCAAGGCGCTGGAACCGGTCAAGGCCAAGCTGCCGGCCGGCTACCGGATCGAGGCCGGCGCCGACATCGAGGAAGCGGCCAAGGCCAATGCGGCCCTGGCGGCGGTCTTCCCGCTGATGTTCATCCTGATGATGATCGTGATCATCTTCCAGGTCCGTTCGCTGTCGGCGATGTGGATGGTGCTGCTGACCGCGCCACTGGCCCTTGTCGGGGTGGTCCCCACCCTGCTGATCTTCCACCAGCCGTTCGGCTTCAACGCCATCCTGGGCCTGATCGGCCTGGCGGGGATCATCATGCGCAACGGCCTGATCCTGATCGGCCAGATCCACACCAACGAGAAGGACGGCCTGGACCCCTACCATGCGGTCGTCGAGGCGACGGTTCAGCGCGCCAGGCCGGTGATCCTCACCGCCCTGGCGGCGGTGCTGGCCTTCGTGCCACTGACCTTCTCGGTGTTCTGGTCGTCGCTGGCCTACACCCTGATCGGCGGGACGATCGGCGGGACCGTGCTGACCCTGGTGTTCCTGCCGGCGCTCTATGCGCTGTGGTTCAAGATCCGCGAGGGATCGCGCACCGATCCTTCGATGGCTCCGGTCCTGGACGTGTCTCTCGCCTAGGGCCGCCGCTCCCGGCGCGACTTACCCCGCCGGGAGCCCGATCGCGGCGGCTGCCCCCTTCCCCCAGCCGCCGCGATCCTCTTCACGAGCGATGATCCGATGACCCAATCCTTGCCGTCAGGTCCTCCACGGCCGCGCCGCCCGACCCGGGCGGCGGCGCGCTGGGACAGCACCCACGCCGGCCTGATCGAGGCGGCGATCGATCTCTTCCGCCGCTTCGGCGCGCACGCGACCTCGATCGGTGACGTCGTCGCGGCGGCCAACCTCACCAAACCCACGCTCTATCGGCATTTTCCCAGCAAGGAGGCGCTGGTCATCGCGTGCCTCCGCGAAGACGGACGCCAAGCCAGGCTCGCGCTGGTCGAAGCCCTCGAGGCTACGCCCAGCGAACCCCGCCAGCGCATCCGCGCGATCGGCGACCACTTCGCCGCCCAATTCGCCACTGCGCCAAGCCGGGGCCTCTTCGCCCTCAACCTGGCGGTAGAGTATTCCCAGCCTGAGACGCCCGTGCATGGGGCGATCCACACTGAGATCGAACGACTGCAACACCAGCTTGCTCTGCTGATCGCACCGGAGGCGTCCGGCGGCATGCCCGTCGTCGCGCACAGGCTCGCCTTGGTGATCTTCGGCGCGAGCGCCACCTGTCAAGCACTGGGCGCGCTGGCCAGCGAGCAGCTTGTAGAGAGTGTCGAAGACATCGTCGCGCAGTTTCGGGAATAGGAGACTGCAGCCGAACCAAGCGCGACAAGTTCGAGGCTGCGCCAATAGCTGGCGTTGGCCCGCGGCCGAAAGGCGGACGTTCACGAGCCCCGCTCGATCGAGCCCACGAACGCCAAGCCACAGGGATCAAATAGCCCTCTTCTCCGCCCTGCTCGCCCCAAGGATCTGGGTGGCGCCGCCCGATTCTGTCATCCGAACGGCCTGGGCGTGACAGACGGCAAACTTGGCTCTAGGGTGGCGTCCATGATCCTCGCCGCCAGCCAACAGCTGTTTTGGTATTTTAGCTATCCGACGCCTCTGGCGCCGGGAGGGGATCGTTCGGCCTGAATTCAGCGCCGTCGAATGTCTTCACCAGCCGCCAGGGGTTCCCCGGGCGGCTTTTTTCATGGCCGCCGGACCTCAAGATTTCCCGGAGTTACGCCATGCCATCCTCGACCGCCGCCCATCTCGTCTCGATCCCCGTCCCCACCGACGACCTGCGCATCTCGCGCCTGCAGACCCTCAGCCCTCCCGCCCAGGTGATCGGCGAGGCGCCGGCCACCTCGTCGATCGCCGAAATCGTCGGCGACGCCCGCCACGCCGTGCACGAAATCCTGAATGGCCGCGACGACCGCCTGGTGGTGGTCATCGGACCGTGCTCCATCCACGACCCCAAGGCCGCCCTTGAGTATGCCCGTCGACTGGCCGTCGAGCGCGAGCGCCATGCGGGTGAGTTGGAAATCGTGATGCGGGTCTATTTCGAGAAGCCGCGCACCACGGTCGGCTGGAAGGGGCTGATCAACGACCCGGACCTGGACGGCGGCTTCCGGATCAATGAAGGCCTGAGGCTGGCGCGGCGCGTGTTGCTGGACGTCAGCGCCCAGGGCCTGCCGACCGCCTGCGAATTCCTCGACGTCACCACCCCGCAATACATCGCCGACCTGGTGGCCTGGGGCGCGATCGGGGCGCGCACCACCGAAAGCCAGATCCACCGCGAAATGGCGTCGGGCCTGTCATGCCCGGTCGGCTTCAAGAACGGCACCAACGGCGACGTCAAGGTCGCGATCGACGCGGTGCTGGCCGCCGCCCAGCCGCATCATTTCCTGGCCGTGACCAAGGAGGGCCGCGCCGCCATCGCCACCACCACCGGCAACGCCGACTCCCATGTCGTGCTGCGCGGGGGCAAGACGCCCAACTACGACGCCGCCAGCGTCGCGGCGGTGGCTCAGGCCCTGACCTCGGCCGGCCTGCCGCCGCGGATCATGGTCGACGCCAGCCACGCCAACAGCGGCAAGAACCACGAGAACCAGCCCGCCGTCGTGGCCGATCTCTGCGCCCAGGTGGCGACCGGGCGCTCGCCGGTCATGGGCGTGATGATCGAGAGCAACCTCGTCGCCGGTCGCCAGGACATCGTGCCGGGCCAGCCCCTGACCTATGGCCAGTCGGTCACCGACGCCTGTGTCGACTGGGAGACCTCGGTGCGCCTGCTCGACGACCTGGCGGCGGCGGTGCGCGCCGGACGCCAGGCCATGGAGCACTAGACGCCATGCAACGGCAGGACGCCCGCGGCGTCCTGCCGGTCGCGCCACAAGCTGACCTTGGGCCAGCCCCAAAACGCGACGCTCACCATGCCGTGGCCGACGCCAGGGCAACAGCGCTATCGAGACCGCGCCGCCCGGTCATCCATCCATTGAAGGATGATGTCCGCGATCTGAATGTTGTTCTTGTCTTGCATCAGCATGTGACTGTTGCCCCGAATGCCCCGCTCGGCGGTCGCGACGATGTCCGCCTGCCCGCCGGCCGCCTTGATACGCGCGGCGTAGGCGCGGCAGCCGTCCAGACGGTTCTGCCAGGTAAGGCTGCTCAAGCCTGTCTGAGCCGACAGGTTGTCGCCGAACACGACCAAGGTCGGGATCTTCGCCAACTTGGCGATCTGCTCATCGGTGTAGCTGGCCCGGCACGCTCCAGGTTCGACGGCGACAATCCCGGCGACGCCCCGCGGATCGATCAGCGACGCATCCATGGGAAAGGGCCCCGACTGCGAGTGGCTGATCAGGACCGCGCCATCCAGGTCGATCGCCAGGTCGGACAGGGCCTTGAGCGTGGGATTGGGCGACGGCGTCTGCGAGGTCAGGTCGGGAATGGCCTGCTTGGAAAGCTCGCTGACAGCCTCGACGGGAAACTGGGCCCCGGGAAACGCTTCGCCGAACCTTGGCCCGAAGCGGAAATTGGTCCAGACCCCGACGCGGTCGCCGAAGCGAAAGGCCCCGGGGCCCATAGGGGCCGGCGCTCCAGGACCGGTCGGAGCGACAGGCGTGGACGGCGCGCTGCTGGCGCCGGACAACCTGTTGTTGATGGCCGCCTGATTGAACCCCGAGCGCGCCCGGCCGACCTGATCCACGACGTAGGTCGGATGGCCCTTGCGGACGAAATATTCGTACCAGCCCATACGACCGTCGGGCGTCGTGTCGTAGCTCTTGCCGCTGAGGCCCGCGCCATGGATCATCACCACCGGCGCCTTGGTCTTGCCGGTCGGGACCATGTACTCGACGTACATCTGGTCGACGGTGACGCTGTCGTCGGGTCCCAGCAGGATCTCCCCCGCCTTCTGCTCGACCGATCGCCCACCGACGAAGAAGCTTCCCCTGGCCTTCAGGACGAGAGGCTTGGCCGGGGTCTGGATGGACTTAAGGGTCTGCGCCGATGTCGGGCCGGCAAAGGCCAGGCCGCCAAGGATCAAGCAGAGCGCCATGGCGCTGGCGCGGGACGACAAGCTGGCGATCAGGCCCATGATGGATTTCCCTTCGGTATCGAAGGAAGACTATCGCGGCGCCAAATCCTCGATTAGCGGCTGGAAAGGACTTGGTCTCTTTAGCTGGCCTAACAAATGGCCACGGCGCCGCGATCAGCGCTCCTTGAACCGCAGCGCGTCGATCAGCATCGAGAATGCGGGCGAGGCGTGCCGCCGGCTCGGGTAGTAGAGATGGTAACCGGAAAACGGCGGGCACCAGTCTTCCAGCACCCGCTCGCCGGACGCGATGCAGGGCGTAGCGACGTCCTCGGGCATATAGGCCAGGCCCAGGCCTTGAAGGGCCGAGTCCAGCCGCTGCCGGATGGTGTTGAAGACGAGTTGGCCATCGACCCGCACCTTCACCTCGCGGCCATCCTTCTCGAACTCCCACGGAAACAGGCCGCCGTAGGTCGGCAGCCGCATGTTGATGCAGTTGTGGTCGGTGAGATCCTGCGGGTTCAGCGGCTTCTCGCGCTTTGCGAAATAGGCTGGCGAGCCGACCACGGCCATGCGCATGTCGGGACCGATACGTAGCGCGATCATGTCCTTGGCCACCTGCTCGCCCAGGCGCACGCCCGCGTCGAAGCCCTCGGACACGATGTCGACCAGGCCGTAGTCGACGGTGATCTCCACCCGGATGTCGGGATAGTCCGGCAACAGTCTGGCCAGGCCCGGCTGCAGGACCGAGCGGGCGGCATGCTCGCCGGCCGTGATGCGGATCGTGCCGGCCGGCCGCTCGCGCATCTCGGCGAGCGCGACGAGCGCCTGCTCGATTTCCTCGAAGCGCGGCGCCACGGTCTGCAACAGGCGTTCGCCCGCCTCGGTCGGGGCGACACTGCGGGTGGTGCGCGTCAGCAGGCGAACGCCCAGTCGCCCCTCCAGACCCTTGATTGTCTGGCTCAGCGCCGAGGGCGATACGCCGAGCTTGGCGCCGGCGCGCGTGAAGCTGCGCTCCCTGGCCACGGCGGCGAAGGCGGCAAGTTCGTCGAAGCCCTGAGCCATTTGTTAGCCCCACTAAAAGCGGCATCGCGATTATGGGGTCTAATCGCTGGAACGGGCCAGGCCTATCTTGCCGATCATGCGAAGGCGCCGGGGCTCCGCGTTCGCGAACGTCAGGAGCATGGACATGCAGAAGCGCAAACTCGGCCAGGCCGGCCCGGAAGTCTCCGCCCTCGGCTACGGCTGCATGGGCCTGAGCGCCGCCTACGGTCCGGCAACGCCCCACGAGGAGGCGGTAGGGGTCATTCGCGCGGCCTTCGACGGCGGCGTGACTCTGTTCGACACGGCCGAGGCCTATGGGCCCTTCGCCAACGAGACGCTGCTGGGCGAGGCCGTGGCGCCATTCCGCGACCAGGTGGTCATCGCCACCAAGTTCGGCTTCGACATCGATCTGGAGACGGGCGCCCGGACCGGGGGCCTCAACAGCCGGCCCGACCACATCAAAGCCGTCGCCGAGGCCCAGCTCAAGCGCCTGCGCACCGACCGCATCGACCTGCTCTACCAGCACCGGGTCGATCCCGCCGTGCCGATGGAGGATGTCGCCGGCGCGGTGAAGGACCTGATCGCGGCGGGCAAGGTGGGGTGCTTCGGGCTTTCGGAACCCAGCCTGGAATCGCTGCGACGGGCCCATGCCGTGCAGCCGGTCGCGGCGCTACAGAACGAGTATTCGTTGTGGACACGCGATGTGGAGCACAACGGCGTCCTGGCGGCCTGCGAGGAACTGGGCGTCGGCTTCGTGCCGTTCAGCCCGCTGGGCGCGGGCTTCCTGACCGGCAAGATCGACGAGACCACCAAGCTCGACCCGACCGATTTCCGGTCGATCTCGCCGCGCTTCGCCGCTGAAGCCCGCGCCGCCAACATGGCGCTGGTCGACCTGCTCAAGGCCATCGCCCAGCGCAAGCAGGCCACGCCCGCCCAGGTCGCCCTGGCCTGGCTGCTGGCCCAGAAGCCGTGGATCGTGCCGATCCCCGGCACCACCAAGCCCTCCCGCCTCGCCGAGAACCTGGGCGCGGCCAGCGTCGAGCTGACGGCCGACGACCTGGTGGCGATCGAAGAGGCCGCCGCGAAGATCCCGATCCAGGGCGCGAGGCTTCCCGAAGCCGTCCTGGCCCAGACCGGCCGCTAGATCGCCCCCGCGGCAGGAGACCTCCATGGCCGACAAGACCCGCTCCAACTGACGCAGCCATCCGCTCGGCCCGTTGCAGATCGCGCCTTGCGAACGCCCCTCTCCGGTCGGGGCAACGCCAAGGGGACCGTCAGTCCAAGGGCGCCGTCGTCACGCCCAAGCGCGAGTCCGCCAGGCCAAGATAGAGCCGCCACTGACCCTGGAACGCCACCAACCCCTGAGCGAAGAACACGTTGCCCACCTGCCCCTGCGCCTCGCCTTGGGTGATGCGCAGGAACGGCTCCGTACCGCGGGCGACCAGCGCGGTGGGATCTTTCGCGTCAAACAGCATCTGGCAGGGCTGATAGGCGAAGGGCGCGACGCCAGGGTCGCCGTCGACGACGTGATTGGCGCCGTTGTAGATCAGCACGATCCCCTGCTCGGTGAGGATCGGCGGAGGGCCCGGCTCCACGAGCAGGGAGTCGAAGCGGCGCCTTCGGGGTCCGGCCAGGGTGCGAAGACCGCGCGGGCCCGAAACCCTGTCCAGCGCCCAATGGCCCATCGGCCCCACCTGGTCGGGATCCCAGGTCAGATACTTGTCCGGCGCGCTGTCGGCTTCGACCGGCGTCCAGACGATGAGGTCCTCGGAGGTCGCCGCATGAAGCGTCCCCTCGCCCCAGTACATCCAGTAGCGCCCATCGATCCTGGCCGCGACCAGCCGCCCGTCCGCCAGGGTCGTGACGATCGCGCCCGCCTTGGTGGCCAGCCGCGCATAGGGGGATCCGGCGAAGGCCGGGCCGTGTTTGGTCCAGGTGCGAAGATCGGTCGAGGTGGCCACGAACAGGACCCCGACCTTGCCGTCGAACGCGGTGTAGGTGCAGACGAACAGGCCGTCGGGAGACATGACGACGCGAGGATCCTCCAGCCCGCCCGGCCATTCCCAGGCCTGCCAGCGGTCCTCCCCCGGCGCCAGCACAGGTTCGGGTTCCAGCGCGAAGTTCACGCCGTCGGCGCTGGTCGCCAGGCCGATGCGCGAGACGCCGGCGTAGCGGCCGACCTTGTCCTCGGCCCGCACCAGCAGGCAGACGCGCCCCTCGTGCGCCACCGCCCCGGCGTTGAAGACATCCTTGGCGGCCCAGGCGACCGGGGCCCGCGAGACCGGGCAGGTGAAGGTGACGTCGGCCCTGGCCTCCAGGATACGACGGGGCGTGGTGAACGGACCCAGGGTCCAGTCGGCGGCGGCGCCGGAACGATCGATCGTGGTCATGTCTTCAAACCTCCGCTTGGGCCGCCATGCCGCACCCGACGACTCCGATCCCGGTGCTCATGACGCCATCTCCGCCGCGAGCCGGTCGGGAACGCTGCGTCGTTCCCGAAGAGCTCTGAGGATCCTGGCGTGGCTGACCAAGTCCAGGCGGTAGAACAGGCAGTTCACCGCCGCGGCGAGGGCCAGAAGGCCGGCCCCCGGCCCATAGAGGATCCCGATCCAGGCGAGCGTTCCTGGAGGCAGGGCCTGGATCGCGGTTCCGGCCGTGGCGCTCTTGAAGCCGATCAGTTGCAGCCCCAGGCCCGCGACAAACGCCCCAAGACCCGCGGCGGCCTTGCTGGCGAACGCCCAGCCGGCGAAGTAGAGGCCTTCGCGGCGGGCTCCGAAGAGGTATTCGTGCTCGTCGGCGGCGTCGGCCATCATCGAGGCGAAGGCGATCCCCGCGGCGGCCATCAGGGCGCCGCCCGCGAAGACGGCGCTGGCGAGCACCACGACCAGCTGATCGCCCTCGAACGGCAGCAGTCCCAGCAGACGCAAGGTCGCCGGCCCCGCGAACGCCGCGCCCAGGCCGACAATGCCGACCAGCAGGACCATCCGCTTTTCGAGCCACTTGAGCAGCGGACCGGCCAGGGGCGCGCCCAGCAACAGGCCGACGAAAAGCGCCAGGGTGACGACCTGGGTCTGCTTGGGCGCCAGGCGCCAGAAATAGGTGTTGGCGTGAAGGCCAAGCGTGCTGTGAACGCTGAGGGCGCTGAACAGGAGGATGCCGCCCACGAACAGGACACGGAACGACTGGTTGCCGAAGATCTCGCCCAGAGCCCGCAGGAAACGAAGGTGCGCGGCGCCCGTCTCGACCGGCGCGACGTGCTGGCGGTCCCGCGTCAGGAACAATGCGCGAATGGCCAGCGCCGCCCCCAGCAGGGCGATCGCGCCGATGCTGAGCGCGAAGGGCGTGTAGGCCGCCCGCCTGGTCAGGCCCTCGGGGCCGCCGAAGAAGACGCCAAAGCCCAACAGGATCGCCACCAAGGCCCCGATCATCGCCGCCCCCCAGCGCCAGGCCGCGATCGAGGAGCGCTCGGCATAGTCTTCGCTCAACTCGGCGCCGACGGCGTTGTAGGGCAGCAGGAACAGCGAGATCGACACGCGAAGGCCGATCGACAGCACGGTGATCCACGCCACCAGGGCCAGTCCGCCCAGCGCCGTCGGCAGGGAGAAGATCAGGACCACGAAGAGCGCGGTGAGCGGCGCGCCCCAGATCATGAACGGCGCCCGGCGCCCCCACTTCGAGCGAAGGCCATCCGACATCGAGCCGATCAGCGGATCGACGACCGCATCGACCACCAGCCCCACCGCCACGGCCGCTCCGGCCAGGGCGGGCGGGGCTCCACAGACCGCCGTCATGTAGAAGAACAGGAAGATGTTGACCGCCTGGGTCGCCACGCCGTCCAGCAGGGCTCCGGCCGCATAGGCCAGCTTCAGGCCCAGGGTCAGGGGTGGCCTGTCCGTGACGCGTTTCCCTGGATCGGACGGGGGATCACTGGGCCGTGTTTCAGGCTCGCCGCGGCGCATTCGCCCCTCCCATTGGGCTTGTTGTTACGACCCGAGGTTAGCAGCGTCGGCGCGAATAACAACAAAAAGGATGTACGTTCTGTAATTGGTGAGCTATGCCTTCCGGCCATGGCGGCAAAAGACCGCTTCAAATTGGGAGGGAAAAACCATGAGTGGAAAAGCGTTCCTGATCACGCTGGCAAGCGGCGCGAGCCTCGCCACCCTGGCCGCCCCGGCCCTGGCGCAGGTCACCCCACCGGCGCCCGTCGCCCAGGTCGACGAGATCGTCGTCACCGCCAACAAGCGCGAAGAGCGACTGCAGGACGTGCCGATCTCGGTCTCGGTCGTCTCCGGCGACCAGTTGACCAAGCAGAACATCAACGAAGTCACCGACCTCACCCGTTCGGTGCCCTCGCTCAACTCGGCCGGCCCGTTCGGCGCGCTGAGCATCCGGGGCGTGGGCTCGATCTCCTTCGCCCGCTCGGCCGAAGGTTCGGTCGGGATCGTGGTCGACGGCGTGGCCCTGGCCAACACCTCCACCAACCCGCCGCAGTTGTTCGACGTGGCCCGGGTCGAGGTGCTGGAGGGGCCCCAAGGCACGCTCTTTGGCCGCAACACCTCGGCCGGTGTGGTCAACATCACCACCGTCGCGCCCGATCCGACCGGCTTTGCCGCCATCGCCCACGCCGACGTCGGCGAGCGGCGCAACGTTGTCGGCCGGGGCGTCGTCAACATTCCCCTGGCCGGCAACGCGGCCCTGCGCGTCGCCGGCTCCGTGAGCCAGGCCCCCAGGACCCAGCAAAATCTCCATGACGGCAGCTGGTACGAGAACCAGGGGCAAAGCCTGCGCGGCCGCCTGCTCTGGGAGCCGTCGCGGACAGTCAGCGTCAACCTGATCGCCGACTACACCCAGTTCGACAAGAAGGGCGGCGTTCCCTGGAGCGTCTACATGTCGACGCCCGGCAGCCTGCTGAGCCAGCGCCTGGCCGCCTGCGGCGTCACCGTCGGGCCCAAGAACCAGGACGGCTGCATCGACGGCGGCCAGGACCAGACGAGCAGGACCTATGGCTTCTCCGGCCAGGCCGACGCCAGGCTCGGCGACCTGACCCTGACCTCGATCAGCGCCTATCGCGAGTTCAAGTCCTCGTTCCGCGCCTCGGACGTCGACAGCGTTCCGGTCAACCGCCTGAACGTCAACGAGTCGCCGACCAACATCAAAAACTTCAGCCAGGAACTGCGCCTCACCTCCCCGATGGGCGGCCGCGTCGACTACGTCCTGGGGCTCTACTATTTCAACAGCGACCTGGACGGGACCAACACCCAGCGCGGCCAGATCCTGGCCGACCTCGGCGTACCGTTCTTTGTCGGCCAGGTTCAGACCACCACGTCCTCGACCAAGAGCTACGCGGCCTTCGGCAACGCCACGATCCACGTCCAGCCTTCGTTCCGACTGCTGGTCGGCGCGCGCTATGGCCGTGAGGACGTCAGCGCCTTGACCACCGGCAAGCTGGCTGCCGGCGCGGTGGCGCCGATCCTCAGCATCGCCACCATCCGCGGCGACGTGAAGGACGACTACTTCTCCTACCGCCTGGGCGCCCAGTACGACCTGAGCAGCGACGTCATGCTCTATGGAACCTACACCAAGGGCTACAAGGGCCCGTCGGTGAACGACCAGACCGGCGTCGGCCTGGCCCCGGTGATCGTCCGCCCCGAAATCCCCCACGCCAGCGAAATCGGCCTCAAGACCAATCTTCTGGACGGTCGCCTGACCGCCAGCCTGGCCGGCTTCCACAACAAGATCACCAACTTCCAGGCCCAGTTCTTCGACCCGACCGCCAGTGCGTTCATCTTCGGCAACGCGTCCAAGCTGGTCACCAAGGGGGTCTCGGCCAATCTGATCGGCCGCCCGACCCGGAAGCTGATCCTCAACGCCGGCGTGGTCTATAACGACGCCAGGTACGGCGCCGGCTACCGCGTCTCCTGCGCCCAGGGCCAGACGGCCGCCCAGGGCTGCATGACCCTGTCGCCGACGGTCTCCGTCGACGACGCCGGCGGCAACCGCCTGGTCGGCGCGCCCAAGTGGAAGCTGACCGGGTTTGGCGAATACAGCCACGATTTCAGCGGCGAGCTGGAAGGGTTCGTCCAGGCCGACGTCACCTACACCTCGCGCATCAATTTCGACGCCGCCTACAGCCCGCAGAACAGCAACGCCGCGGCGACCATCGTCGGCGGCCGCATCGGGGTGCGCACCCAGGACCAGCGCCTGGGGATCTCGATCTTCGCGCGCAATCTGCTGGACACCTACAGACCCGTCGTGCGTTTCGCCACGCCGACGGCCCGCCAGCAGCGCGACCCGCTGTCGTTCTCGCAAATCAGCGGCCCCGAGTCGCGCCGCACGATCGGCGTCTCACTCGACGCCAAGTTCTAGGAGAGCCGGGCCGCGACCCCGCGTCGCGGCCCTTCGATCATGAACCAGCAAGCCCCCGATCCTCGACTGTTCATTCCCGCCTCGGTGTCGGCGGAAGCCGCCGCGATCCTGGCCGTCATCGGCGGGGTGATCGCCAGCCTGCCGCCGCGCGAGCCGCCGCGGACGCTGGAGGACTTCGACGCGGCCAAGGCGCGGGGCGAGGCCTTCGCCGCCCAGATGACGGCCGCCCCCCTCGCCGCCCTCGCGCCCGAGCTGGAACCCTGGACCGCCGGCGACGCGCCGGTGCTGAGCGTCCGCCCGCGATCGGCTCGCGAGGGCGCCGCGCCCCTGATCTATGTCCATGGCGGCGGCTTCGCCGGTGGCTCGGCGCACGCCAATCTGCTGACCGCCGCCCTGGCCGCCGAGACCAGCGGACGGGTCGTCCATTCGGTCGACTACACCCTGGCGCCCCGCGCCCAATGGCGACAGGTGATCGGCGAGGTGGTCGCCGTCTGCGAGGCCGTCGCTCGGGACACGCCGGCTTTTGGCCTGTTCGGCGACTCCGCCGGCGGCTGCATCGCCGCGGCCGCCACCCTGGCGCTGCGCGATGCGGGCGCGGCGACGCCTTCGGCCCTGGTCCTGATCTCGCCGGTGACCGACCTGGCCGGCGGCGGCGACACCAACCGCACGCTCGCGCCGTACGACTATCTGGACGCCGACGTCCTTGCCCCGGCGCTCCGGGCCTATGCCGATCCGGCCGATTGGCACGAGCCTCTCGTTTCGCCCATCCGGGGTGATTTCAAGCCCGGCTATCCGCCGACGCTGCTGCAGGTCGGCACCCGCGAGATCCTGCTCAGCGACAGCGTCCGGCTGCACCGCGCCCTGCGCGCGGCGGGCCAAAGCTCGCGTCTCGAGATCTACGAAGGCATGCCGCATGTCTTCCAGCCGACCCTGGCCCAAACGCCCGAAGGCGTCGCCGCCTGGGCTGAGATCGCCGACTTCTGGCTGGAGCACCTGGCATGACCGCGCCGACGCTGGCCTCAAGCACGGGTCAAGTTAGGGTGGAGGCCATGGACACTCCCGCTCAATCCCCCCGCCTTCGCCGCCCCCAGGCCGAACGCAGCGCCGACACCCGCGCCAAGCTCATCCAGGCGGCCATCACCTGCCTCTATCGGACGGGCTACAGCGCCACGACCGTCTCCAGCGTCGCCGACGAGGCCGGGGTCAGTCGGGGGGCCATGACCCACCAGTTCCCCGCCAAGACCGACCTGATGCTGGCGGTCGTCCAATCGGTCTTCGAAAGCGACTCGGCCGCCTACAACGCCACCATCCTGGAGATGGAGCCGGCGCGGTGGCTCGTGGCCCTGCCGCAGACCATGTGGAGCGTCATCAGCCGCCCCTCCGGCATCGCGGTGATGGAGATCATGCTGGCCTCGCGGTCCGAGCCGGATCTCGCCGAAAAGCTGCGCGCCCAGCAAAAGCGCATCGACGAACGCGCCCACGAATGGAGCGCCGAACGCGTCCGCGCCGCGGGCCTGGAGCCCGCGCCCGAAGCCGAGGCCATTCACGAGCTCTACGTCGCCGCCGTTCGCGGCCTCGCCCTCGAGGCGGTGTTCATGAACAACGCCGACGGCGTGCAGCGCTCGCTGCGCGTCCTGAGCGACATGATGCGCCGCTTCTATCCCGACATCGAAGACAAGCTTTAGGAGCCTGCCCGTTGACGTCCTCGTATCCTCGCCCCGTTCCCGAAGGCTTTCTCTGGGGAACCGCGATCTCCGCGCATCAGAGCGAGGGCGCCAACGTCAATTCCGACGTCTGGCTGTGTGAGAACGTCACGCCGACCATCTTCGCCGAACCGTCCTTCGACGCCTGCGACAGCTATCACCGCTATGGCGAGGACATCGCCATCGCCGCCGACCTGGGGTTCAACTGCCACCGGATCGGCATCGAGTGGGCCCGGATCGAACCGGAGCCCGGCCAGTTCTCGATCGCCGCCCTCGACCACTATCGCCGCGTCCTGGAGGCCTGCCATGCGCGCGGCCTCAAGCCGATGGTCACCTATAACCACTTCACGGTCCCAAGCTGGTTCGCCGCGCGCGGCGGCTTCGAGGTCGCCGACGGGGCGGACCTCTTCGCGCGTTTCGCCGGCCGGGCCACCGAGCATCTCGGCGACCTGATCAGCTATGCGTCGACCTTCAACGAGGCCAACATCCAGCGCCTGATCGGCCTGTTGCGGCGTGGCGGCGACAGGCAGAAGGGCATCGAGGCGATGATCGCCGCCTGCGCCAAGGCCTGCGGCTCGGAGCGTTTCTCGTCCCTGTTGTTCGCGCCGGTCGAGGCCTGCGAGCCCGTGCTGCTGGACGCCCACGCCAAGGCCGTCCAGGCCATGAAGGCCGGGCCTGGCGACTTCCCGGTCGGGCTGACCCTGACCATGCAGGACGTGCAGGGCGTCGGCGAAGGCCACCAGGCCGAGACCTTGATCGACATGCTGTACGGCCCCTGGCTGGAGGTCGCGCGCGCCGCCGACTTCGTCGGCGTCCAGACCTACACCCGGGTGCTGGTCGGTCCGCAAGGACAGCTGCCGCCGCCCAGGGACACGGAGATGACCGGGGCCGGCTATGAGTTCTATCCTCAGGCGCTCGGCGGCACGATCCGCCTGGCCCACGAGCGCATCGGTCGGCCCATCTACGTCACCGAGAGCGGCGTCGCCACGCACGACGACGCGCGGCGGATCGCCTATCTCGACGGCGCCCTGGCGCAGGTCCGCCAGTGCCTGGACGACGGCATCGACGTGAAGAGCTTCATCTGCTGGTCGCTGCTGGACAACTTCGAATGGACGCGGGGCTATGAGGAGCGGTTCGGCCTGGTGCACGTCGACTACGAGACCTTCGCCCGCACGCCCAAGCCCAGCGCCCGTCACCTGGGCGCGATCGCCCGCGCGGGGCTGATCTGATGGCGCCGGTCGTCACGGCCGCGCCCGAGGAGGTCGGGCTGTCCGCCGACGGTCTGGCCAAGGTCGACGCCGCGGTCCAGGCCCAGATCGACGCGGGTACGATCGCCGGAGCGGTCACGCTCGTCGCGCGCCACGGCCGAGTGTGCCACGTCCACGCCATGGGCCTGCAGAACATCGAAGCCGGCCAGGCCAGCCGGATCGACGGCCTCTACCGCATCTTCTCGATGACCAAGCCGGTGACGGCGGTGGCGATGATGATCCTGTGGGACGAGGGCCTGTGGCGTCCGGAGGACCCGATCGACAAGCACCTGCCCGAGTTCGCCGGGGCGCGGGTGTTGGCCGGACTGGAGGCGGACGGATCGACGCGCCTGGAGCCGGCCGCCCATCCGCCGACCCTGCTGAAACTGCTGACCCACACGGCGGGTCTCAGCTATGGCACTGCCCTCTCCGACCCGAACGATCCGATCGACAAGGCCTATCGCGCCGCCCAGGTGTGGCAGGCGGGTGATCTTGCGCAGATGATGGCGCGGCTGGGGCCGTTGCCCCTGGCCTACCAGCCCGGAACCTCCTGGCGCTACAGCATCGGCATGGACGTCCAGGGCGCCCTGATCGAGCGCCTGACCGGCCAGTCCCTGCCGCAGTTCATGCAGGATCGGATCTTCGCGCCCCTGGGCATGACCGACACCGCCTTCCATACGCCGCCCGAGAAGGCCGACCGGCTGGCCGCCCTCTATCTGAAGGCCGGCGACGCGCCCCTGACCGCCATCGCCAATCCGCTGCGGCCGGACTGCGACGCCCCGCCCAGGCTGGCGATGGGTGGCGGCGGCCTGGTCTCGACGATCGGCGACTATGCCCGCTTCGCCCAGATGCTGCTCGGCAAGGGCGAACTGGACGGCCGGCGGATCATTTCCCCGCAAGCCGCGACGCTGATGATGTCCAACCATCTCCCCGACGCCCTGATGGAGAAGGGCTTCGTGGCCGGTCACCAGCGCATCCGGCCGGGCTTCGGCTTCGGGTTCAACGGCGTGGTCTTCACCGATCCGCAAGCCGCGGGCGTTCCGGTCGGCCAGGGCACGTACCAATGGGACGGCGCGGCCGGTACGTTCTTCTGGGTCGATCCGGCCAACGATCTGCTGCTGGTGACCATGACCCAGCACCTGTCCTACGCCGCGCCCCCGCTCCAGGCCCAAACCCAGGTGTTGATGGCCGAAGCGATCATGTCTTGAGACGTCGATTGAAACGCCCTCACGGCATGGTCATCGGCGGCCACGAGACCTCGAAGACACCCGCCAGGCGCGCGCCATCGCCCGGATCGACGTGGCTTGGGCGCGGCGACGCTGCATGACAAGGTCCCTGGACCAGGGTGTCGGGGATTCATTTTTCCGATAGCCGCCGACGCGCCACGCCACGCACCATGACGCTGGCCACCGCGCCGTCCGCGCCACGTTCGAACACGACCGGCGTTCCGCCCTGGTTCTCCACGAAACGGTCCGGCCCCTGCGGCACGAGTTCGGCGATCTCGCCGACAAACGACAGCACCCGCAGCGTGTCGCCCCGGGACGACCGCGTCAGCCTGATCTCGTCATAGCTGGAGGCATAGACGCCCTCGTAGCCGGCCATCACCGCCGCCGGCAGCTCGACCGGCGAGACCCGCGTCGGCTCGAAGCCCGGCCAGCCGTAGGCCTCGGCGATCGCCTGCACCAGCTCGCCGACCAGGACTCCGCCCTTGTCGGCGTTGGTCATCACCACCACCCCCTGACGACGCTCCGGAAACCCGATCAGCATGCCACGGAACCCGTCGTTGGAACCGCCGTGGAAGAAGCGCAGGTCCCTCCCCTCGCCCGCGACGCCCACACCCAGGCCCCAACCGCCGAGCCCCGGGGTGAGCATGGCCCGGGCGGTCTCCGGGCGCAGCACCGCGCCCGGCTCCCCGCGATAGGCGCCCTCCAGGGCGATGAGCCACAGGGCCAGATCCGAAGGCGTGGTCCAGAGGCCGGCGGCGGCCAATTCCGGATAGGTATGGAATCGCCCGGGGGTCATCTGGCCTTCGCCGCGGTATCCGCTGGCCGCCGCATCGCCGAGCCTCGACGGGAGCGGTTGCCGATAGCCGCTCGCCTTCATGCCCAGCCGGCCGAGGATTCTGCGGTCCATCAGCACGGCGAAGTCCTCGCCGGAAGCATCGCTCATCAGTTGCTGGAGCACCGTATAGCCGCCGCCGGAGTAGCGGTAAGCAAGCCCCGGCGGCTGATCGACGACGACCGGAACGGTCCTGGCCGGAGCCGCGCCATCGAGGATCTGCGAAACCGTCGGGATCGCCTCGCCGGGCCCGTAACCGGGAAAGCCGCCGACCGTCAGCCCGGCCGTGTGGCCAAGCAACTGGCGGAGCGTCACGGGCGCGGCCATGGTCAAGGCGTTCTCGGGTATCTTCCAGCCCTTGAGGCGGGCGTTCACCGGCCTGTCCAAGGTCAGTACGCCGTCATCGACCATGGCCAGCGCCGCGGTGGCGGCGACCGGCTTGCTCATCGAGGCGGCCTGGAAGAGCGTATGGACGTCGGCGCGCCTGCCGCTCGAAAGGTCCGCCACACCCCAGGTGCGCGTCCAGGCGATGCGGCCCTGATCGACGAAGGCGATGCTGACCGCCGGCACGGAGAGCGCCTTCATCTGGTCGATGAGGCGCGCCGGCGGATAGTCGCGCCCGACCACCTGCACCTTCGGCCGCAGGCCCGCTTCGATGCGTGCGACCTGCTGGTCGTCCCGAGCGCCGGCCGCGGCGGCGCCGAAGCCGAGCCCGGAGATCAGCAGGCCGGTCAGCAGCCGGCGCGTCGCAGCGAACATGTCGCCTCCCGATCAGGTTCTGAAGTGAGACGTCACGCGCCAGGGACGGGGTTCGACCCGCCCCTGGCGCGGTCCCGGCGCGCGGACCGCGGGGAGGCTGGAGCACCCGGCCTGATTGCATCAGGCCAGGTGCTCCAGTTCTCCATTTCAACGCATTTTCTTCACGCGAACCGGCATCCACTTCGCTCGAAAATGCTCTAGTAGCGCGCCTTGAACTGGAAGCCCCAGTAGCCGCCGGGGGACTGGACGAAGTTGTGCACCAGGCCCGCCGAGAGCTGGCCGTTCACCAGATAGTAGCGCTGGTTGAAGACGTTCTTCCCGAACACCGCGACCTCGTACTTGCCGCTTGGGTCGGTGACCGCCGCGCGCAGGTTCACCAGCGAGGCGTCGCCCGTGTAGAACTGCGGCGCGTTGGATGGCTGGCTGTAGGCCTTGTCGATCCACTGGTGCTCGGCCCGCAGCGCGACCGCATGGTCCTTCACGTCGAACTCGTAGTCGATGGAATGGAAGGAGGTGAACGCGTTGGCGCCGGCCAGCCGGTTGCCGCGATAGTTCACGCCGGCGACGATGTAGTCGCCGTATTCCGGCTTCTGGTAGGAAAGGGCGCTGGTCAAGGTCAGGCCCCGGACCGGCTTGAAGGTGATGTCGCTCTCGATCCCCCGGCTCTTCACCTTGCCCGACAGCAGCACCAGCGCGTTGTTGATCGTCGAGCGGGTCAGCAGGTTCTTGTAGTCGTAGGCGTAGGCGGCGAGGTTCACCCGCAGCTTTCGGTCGAACCATTCCGACTTGAGGCCGCCCTCGTAGCTCCAGACCTCTTCGGGCGCATAGGCCGGATCGGCCGGCCGGCCGGCGTCGAACCCGCCCGACTTGTAGCCGTTGGTCACGCTGAAATAGGCCAGCACGTCCGGCGTGAAACGGTAGTCGATGGCCACGCGCGGGGTCAGCTTGCTGAAGGTCTTGCCGCGATAGACGGTCCCGACGGTCGGCTGATAGACGCCCTTGCCGAGGATCGCGGTGAACGGGCTGGTGAGCGCGTTGGTGTTCACCTGCTGGTCGACCGAGTCGTAGGTGTAACGCAGCCCCGCCGTGACCTTCAGGCGTTCGGTCAGCGCGTAGTTCGCCTCGCCGAAGACCGCGGCGCTCTCGGTGACCTGGCGCTGGCTACGGGTCTGCGAGGCGCTGAGCGTGGGCGGCGCGCTGATGCCGAACAGGTTGAGCAGGCCGGCCTCGGCCGTGATCGTCATGTCTTCCTTGGCCCGCTCGCGATAGTAGCTCGCGCCCGCCAGCCAGCTCAGCGGCCCGCCGCCGTTGGAGACCGCGCGGAACTCCTGGGAATACTGCTGGAAGCCCTGCGGGTTCTGCTCGCGCAGCAGGCTGAGGCTGGTGCGGTCGGTGTCGGCGGTGACGAACCACTGGTCGTAGCGATAGCCGGTGATCGAGCTGAGGGTGGCCGCCTCCAGCGCCCAGTCGGCGCGCAGGCTCACCCCACGCGTCGCGACCTTGCGCAGGGTGTCGGCGTTCTGGGAGATCGGATCGTGGAAGCCCGGCGTGGTGTTGCCCTTCAGGGGCAAGCTGTTCTTCTGCTGCAGGCTGTCGCCGCGCAGGTTGCCGAGGTCGGCGCTGAGCAGGAAGGTCAGGTCGTCGCTGGCCAGGACCTTCACCTGTCCGCGAACCGCCACGGTCTTCTCCGCGCCGACATGGGTGCGCTTGTAGCTGTTCCAGTAGCGGGCGTCGGAGTCGTCATATTGCGCCGCGACGCGGGTCATCACCCGATCGGAGATCGGCAGGTTGACCACCCCGGTGATCTGCTTCTCGACCGGGCCCAGCTGCCCTTCGGCATAGGCCTCGAACTCGCCGACCGGCTTGCGGCTGACCACGGCGATCGCGCCGCCGATGGTGTTGCGGCCAAAGAGCGTCCCCTGCGGTCCCTTGGCCACTTCGACCCGTTCGATGTCCAGCAGGGCCAGATTGTTGAGGCCGGGCCGGCCCATATAGATGTCGTCGATGAACACCGGGACCGCGGTCGAACCCTCCAGTGTCGTCCCGCCCGAGCCGATCCCGCGGACCTTGAACGCGCCGAACCGCATGCCCGGACCCGAGCCGGTCGTCAGGCCGGGCACATAGGTCCCCAGATCCTGAAGGTCCTTCATCGCGGCCTTCTCGACGATGGCGGGCGTCACCACCCCGATGGCGATCGGCACATCCTGCAGGCGCTGCTCGCGGCGCTGGGCGGTGACGACGATCTCGTCGACGCTGGCCGCCGCCCCGGTCGCGTTCTGGGCCAGAGCGGCGGGCGCGGCGGCCAGGAGCGCCGACACGCTGGCGGCGGCGAACGCAGTCCACGTTGATGAATTCCGTACGCCACGGCCGATCCCCCTGTTTTTTGATCGCGGGTTTGTCCCGCCTGGAGGATGGGTAGGCGATGGAAAATTCTCTTGCAAGAAAATTTTTCAACATAGGCGCGCTTGCAAGGTCAGCGTGCGGATGGAACGCCTTCCACCCTGGCGAATGGCGGCTGACCGGATCAGGCGGAGAGACGCGGCGCGGCCGGCTCAGGCGTTCAGGTTGACCGAGACGATCCAGGCGTCGCCGTCGCCGACATTGAGGTAGGCGTGGCCCATTCGGCTGTCGATATAGACGCCGTCGCCGACATTCAGCCTGCGCGGCTCATAGAACTCGGTATGGACCTCGACGACCCCCTGGACGACCAGGATGAACTCCTCGGCGTCGTGCCGCAGAAGATCGCCGAATTCCTCCAGCGACCGCGCCTTGCACTGGCAATGGATCGGCACCATCGCCTTGGCCCGCAGGTCATTGCACAGATATTTGTAATTGTAGTTCTGGGTCTCGACCAGGAGGCCCGATCCCTTGGGCGCCCAGCTGATCCGGGCCGACGGCTGGTTCCTCAGCGCCTCTTCCGGGGTTTCGGGAGACAGGAACTCCGAGAAGCTGACCTCGAACGCCTCGGCGATCTGCTGGATCCGGTCATAGTTGAGCGTCAACGCGCCGTGCTCGACCTTGGAGAGGGTCGACAGCGGAATGTCGGACTTCTCGCTCAGGACCGCCAGGCTCCATTTGCGCGACTTGCGAAGCGCCTTGATGCGGGGCCCCAGGGGACCGCTTCGCTTGCGACCGACTTCCATGACTATCCCTCGGATGCTCCGGGCGGCGCCGAAGCGTAGAATTCTCTCGTGGATAGCCCCCGCCGGTCGCGGCGTCAAAGTTCGACCACGCCGTTTCTGATCGGAGAGAATGCGATCGGCGCTAGATCGACGCCGGCTCCCGGACCCGAGGCCAGTAGTCGGCGCTTCGCTTCTGAAATGGAATGGCGGCCATGTCGCCCATGATCGCCCCCGGCCCGGCGATGTGAAGGATCTCGGCCGAGATGGGCGCGAAGGCTGCGTAGAAGTGGTTGTAGGACTTGACCACCGCGATCCGCAGGGCGCCGATATCGAGGCCCAGTTCGGTGAACACCATCGGGCTGAACCCCTGCATCCGCCGCGCGCACAGGACCACGTGGATGTCGGCGCCCACGATCTCGATCCAGGCCGCCGCCCCCAGGCTGACGATCTCCGCCGAGTAGGACGGGGTGCGCAGGTCCTGGCTCAGGCCGCGAACCTTGATCCGCAGATCGAGGGGCTGGCCCGACGCCGAGCAGGCCTTGCCGCCGACCCGCAGATCCAGTTCACCCCCGACGCCCGCCTCGTGGCAAAACCCGACCGCGACGGGATCCCAGAGCGGACCGAGGCACGCGCCGCCCATGCCGCGCTCCAGCAACCGGGCGAGCACATAGGTGGAATCCCCCGGCGCGCCCCCGCCCGTGTTGTCGGCGGTGTCGGCTAGGACCACCAGGCCGGGCGGCGCCGAAGCGACGCGATCGAGCGCCTCGTCGATCCCAAGCCCCCTGAAGGCGACGCGATCGCGCAGCGCCCAGAAATCGGCGCCCAGCCGCCGCGCATGGGCCGCCGCGGCCGGCGCATCGCCGTCGGTGTAGACCAGAACCTTGGCGCTGTTGTCGGGCACGTCGCCCCACGGAAAGCCATGGGCCAGCGAAACCGACAGCACGTTCGGCTGGCGCTCCAGCCCGCTCATGCCGTCGACAAAGGCCCGCATGCTCGGCGTCTGGGTGAAGTACAGCCCCACCATGCCGCAGTCGTGCAGGCCAAGGACCGGCCGCACCTCGCCCGCGGCGGTGTCGACGACCAGGCGATAGAGCTCGCGCGCCCGATCGAGCCCGTCGGTATGGGGATACTCCTTGAAGGCGATCAGCAGGTCGGCGCCCCGCGCCATCGCCGGGCTGACGTGGCAATGCAGATCCAGTTCCGCGCCGATCGCCACCGATGGGCCCACGATATCGCGCAGCCGGCCGATCAGATCGCCTTCGCAATCGTCATAGCCGTCGGCGACCATGGCTCCGTGGAGCAACAGCAGAACGGCGTCGAAAGGCCCCTGCTCGGCCGCGTCGCGCAGAATCTCGTCACGCAGCGCCTCGTAGACGGCGCGGACCGTCGGCCCGGCGGGCTGGGCGAAGGTGGCGACGCTGTGGACGACCTCGTGGCCCTCGGCCCGGGCCAGTTCCTCCCACAGCAGCATCGGCGCGGTGACCACGCCGGGCGTCAGTCCCTCGCGACCACGCTGGATCCCGAACTCCTCGAACGCCGCCCACCCGGTGGGCATCGGCGAGAAGGTGTTCGTCTCGGTCATCAGGGCCGCGGTCAGGATGCGCATGTCGGAACTCTTGGTCGAACAATTTCTCTGAAACGGTGTATTTCTCTTATCGGAGAAGTTCAAGCGTGATACCGCGGAGCAAGGTCCGATCGCGGAGTTCGCATGCCCAAAGACGCCTCCCCAGGCTACCCCACCCCGGCCAAGGCCTGGACCGCCCTGGCCGTCCTGGTCGGCGGCGTGCTGCTGGCCTTCGTGGATCGCCAGATCCTGTCGCTGCTGGTCGATCCGATCCGCGCCGACCTTCAGCTGACGGACACCCAGATCGGATTGTTGCAGGGCCCGGCCTTCGCCCTCTTCTACGCGGCCGCCGCCCTGCCGCTCGGCGCGATGGTGGATCGTCACAGCCGCCGCAACATCCTGGTCGGCGGCGTGCTGCTCTGGACCCTGGCGACCGCCCTGTGCGGCCTGGCGGTCGATTTCCCCACGCTGTTCGCTTGCCGGGTCGGCGTCGCCGTCGGCGAGGCCTGCCTCATCCCGGGCGTGCTGTCGTACCTGGGCGATGTGTTCTCGCCCCGACGCAAGCCCTATGCCTTCGCCGTCTACATGGTGGTGGTGCTGGTCGGCTCGAGCCTGTCGATCGCCGCCAGCGGCACGCTGATCAGCGCCGTCGAGTCGACCGGCTTCCATCTCGGCCCGGTGACGGAGTCCTGGCGCATCGCCTTCCTGCTGGTGGCCGCGCCCGGCCCGCTGGTCGCCCTGGCCTTCGCCGCGCTCGGCGAGCCCGCCCGCCAGGACCGCAGCCCCCAGGGCGACGTTCAGGACGGCCTGCCGCGCCAGCGCCTGATCACCCTGGCCTGGCTGGTTCCCGGGCTGGCCCTGGCGAGCGTGGCGTTTCAGATGACCCTGGCCTGGCTGCCCACCGTCCTGGTCCGCGAGCATGGCTGGTCCGGCGGCGAGGCGGGACGGGTGCTGGGGCTCAGCATCGCCGCCGTCAGCCTGGTCGTCGGCCTGGCGGCGGCGGTCGCGCCCGGGCTGGTGAAGCACCGCCATGGCTCGCTGCTCGCCTGGGCCGCCCTGACCATGCTGGCCGGCGCCCCGTTCGCGCTTCTGACCACCTCGCCCGCCCCGTTCTCGGCGGTGTTCGCCGCCACGGCCGCGGCGGGCTCGGGCCTGCTCGCCTACAGCCTCGCGCCCGTGCTGACCCAGGCCCTGGCCCCCAACCGCTACTGGGGGCGGACGGCGGCGGCCTTCAAGCTTGTCGAGTCCGTCGTCGTCGCGATCGGCGCGGTGGCCATCGGAGCCGGCTCGGACGCCATGGGCGCGGGCGGCCTGGCCAGGATGCTGGCCGGCATCGTCGGCGTGTCCCTGTCCCTGGGCGCCCTCTGCCTGCTTGTCGCCCGCGGCCGCCTGCGGCGGTCCTCCGCGGCGCCGTCCGAGCCGGCGCTCGAAACGCCCTAGCTCAAACGCCGCGGAAGTGATCGAAGAAGGCGGCGACGGCGCGGCGGTCGGCCCCGCTCGAAACGAGCAAGGCGATGGCGATGCGCGCCTTCAAGGCGTCGAGCGTCCCCGCCGGGATCAGGCCGCGCGCGATGAGGTCCATCTCTCCGCCGACGTATCCGTAGGTCCGGTTCAGGGTCTCGCCGCCTTGCGTTCGCGCGGCGAAGACCACGGGCTTGCTCGTGGCCACCGCCTCCAGCGCCTCGACGAGGTCGGCCGGGACATGTCCCCCGCCCGGCAGGCTGAGCACCAGGGCGTCGACCTCGTCGGAAGCGTAGCGGGCCAGAGCGCCGGCCTCGAAGCCTGAATAGACATGGACGATCGGGACATGGCTTCCCGCCCCGCCCCATCGCAACTCCGGCGACCGCCGCGCGGGCCGCAGCAGCAGGTGGACGCGATCCTCGACCACCGAGCCCAGCGGACCGAAGGGTTGCGAGGTGAAGGCGTTGAGGCTGCTGGTATGGGCCTTGCGCACCAGCATCGCCGCGTGGATCTCGTCGGCCAGCACGGCGAGCACGCCCAGGCCCCGGGCGCTGGGGCTGGCCGCGACGCGGCATGCGGCCCGCAGGTTGGCCGCGCCGTCCGCCCCCTCGGCGCCGAAGGTTCGCATGGCGCCCGTCAGGACGATCGGCGTATCGGTGCGCAGCAGCAGATCCAGGCAGCAGGCGGTCTCCTCCAGCGTGTCCGTCCCGTGCGCGATGATCACCCCGTCCACGTCGCGGGACTTGGCCAGGGCCGTCTGCGCCAGCAGCGCCATGTCGGCCAGGCTCATGTTCGGGCTCGGCTTGGCGAAGACCTCGGTCACCTCGACGTCGATGGCGCCCCCGATGCGGGCGCCGAGCGCCTGACCGGATATCGATACGTCCGCGCCCCGCCCCTGATTGGTCATGGCGATCGTGCCGCCGGTCGTCAGCAGCGCGATCTTTCTGGGGGCGGTCATAGGCATACGCAACAGATCCATGGGCGAAGGAAGCCGGCGGGAGGTCGACTGGGGTCAGGCGGCCTGGCCGCGGGCGATGGCGTCGATGGTCCGCAGGCAGGCGCGGGCCAGGGCGTCGGTCGTATCGATGCTCACCGCGCGCAGGGCGGGCGGGAAGTCGGGCGCCAACAGCGGCAGTTCGGTGCAGCCGAGGACGACCGCATCGCAGCCCGCGTCCAAAAGTTCGCGCACCTGGCCGATCACCGCCGGCAGCGCGCGGTCGAGCCGGCCGGCCTTGATGTCCTCGATGGCCCGCATCACCGCGGCCTGGTCGCGAGCCGTGCGCGTGGCGATCCCATGGGCGTCCAGCCGCCGCTGGTAGATTCGCGCCTGCACCGTGCCGGTGGTGGCCAGCAGCCCGACGCTCCCGGGCAGCCGTCGCGCCTTCAGCTCGCTGGCGACGGCGTCGACGATGTGGACCAGGGTCAGGTCGGTGGAGGCCTGGAGCTCGTCGAACCAGTGGTGGGCGGTGTTGCAGGGGATCGCCGCGCAGCTCGCCCCCGCCCGGGCCAACATCGCCAACCCTTCGCGCATGGCGGGCAGCGGGCTCTCGCCATGACCGAGGATCGCGGCGGTGCGGTCCGGAACCTGCGACGCCGAGAAGGTCAGGACCGGCCAATGGTCCTGGTCGACGTCAGCCGGGGTGTTCGCCTGCAGCTTGCCCAGGAAGTCCAAGGTCGCGGCCGGTCCCATCCCGCCGAGCACGCCAATCAGGGTGCCGGCCGGTCGCCCGCCTTCGCCGCGCGCCGACCGACGCAACCCCGCGCGCGCGCCATGAACTTGGTGTGCCGGCATGCGGGGGCCATCTCCGAAAACTCTCTCCTGAGAATAATTCTCTAAACAGAAAAATGTCAACGATGTTCGGCGCCGACCCGGGCCCGACACCTCGCGCGGCGCGGGGTTCGCCAAGTCTGCGTCGGCCGTCAGGCGCCATTTCGATTGCAACGGAGCCAGTCGCCCCGCGAGCCCCGCTTCACGGAGCCTGAACTTCTGAAACTTGCGATCCGCTATCGCCAGTATGCGCCCCAGCGCTACTCCAGGATGTCGGCCGACGAGATCACCGAGACCAGCTCGGCCTGGCGATGCACGCCGACCTTGATCATGGCCGAGGCCATCTGAACGCGCAGGGTGTTGATGCTGACATGGCGCTCGACGGCGATCTCGACCGGCTCGCGCCCCTGGACGACCCTGGAAACGATCTCGGCCTCCGCCGGCGAAAAGTTGAACATCATCCGCGCCCGCTCGGCCAGGCGCGGCGAAGCCCGGCCGACTTCGCGCACGGTGATCAGGGCGCAGCGAAAACTGCCCTCGCCGGTCGAGAACGGCTCGATCAGCAGCACCAGCGGCTTGGCGCTGCGCGACCGGTGAATCAGCATCGCTCCGGCGTGTCCCTGGCGAACCGCCGCGGCGATACGGCTATGCAGGGCTTCGGCCTCGAAATCGCTTTCGGTGGTCAACAGTCCGCCGTTCTCGGCCAGGCCGTCGCCTCGCGTCACGTAGCCCCAGGCCAGATCGTTGGCGGCATAGGCGCAACCTTCGCTGTCGGTGACGATGACGCCGAAGTTCACCAGGTTGAGGATGGCGTTGGCGACATGCGCCTCGAAGACGCCGCGCTCGACAGCCGTATCCACGACTTCAATCATCTTTCTCAGCCCCATCCGCGCACCCTCGCTACGTCTTCTCCTGCTTGCCTGACCGTCGCGAAGCGTTTGTGGGAAAGGTGAGCACGAAACGTAAAATTGTTTCAGAGTATTCACTCAACCACAAAGAATAGACACTTCATAGGCGAACAGAACAAAGCCTCCTTTCACCATTTGATGCTAACCATGAGCTAAAATCGCACCCCAAATTGGGTAGCTAAAAATGCTATTATTGAGACTCTGGGACAATAAATTCCATCCATAAGACGAAATTTCGCCTAGTAAGATATATATACGTAAAAACAGCAAAATTCGCCGATCTTCATTTGAGCAGTTCGATATGCACCAAGTGACGGGTGACCGTCAGCAGACCGGAGTTCCAGCCGGCGTACAGCGCGCCTACCGCGATCGCCACGCCGTAGGGCAGGCCCGCCCGAGGCCGGGGCCACCCCGAGGCGACCAGCAACCCCTCGTAGGGCCGAACGGCCAGGGCCGTGACCGCCAGCACCCCGCCCGTCAGCGCGGTGGCCACCAACAGCAGCAGCAGGTTGTCCATCCCGGCGAACAGCGCCGCCGCGGCCAACAGCTTGACGTCGCCGGCGCCCATCACCCGGCCGACGAACATCGGAAAGCCGACGACCAGGGCCAAGGCGAAGGCGGCCAGGCAGGATAGCCAGCCGGGGGCCAGCCAGCCCTGCGTCAGCCCGACCAGGAACACGCCCACCAGCCCGACGACCGTCCAGTTGGGAATCCGCCGCGCCCAGATGTCGTAGCCGGCCGCCAGCAGCAGGAGACCGGCATAGGCGATCGACCAGGTCAGCCGGACATAGTCAATTTCCATCGCCGACCCCGCGCCCGGCCTGGGCCTTGAGGCTGATCGCCAGCTTGCGGTTCTCGCTGGCCAGCGGGTAGTAGGCGCCGCGCGCCTGGCCGGCCTCGTCCAGCAATGTCATCGCCTTCTCGTAGTCGCCGCGCAGCAGCGCCGCGAAGCCGGCGTTGTTGAGCAGGGCGGCGGAATCGTCCTTGCCCGCCCCGCGCGCCGAGGCGCGGCCGTAGTCGCCCTGCAGGGCCAGGACCAGCCTCAGATTGCCGCGCGCGGCGGTCAGGTCGGGCCGCTTCTCCAGCGCCGCCACGAAATCGGTCGAGGCCTCGCCCAGGCGTCCCTGCAACATGCGCGAATAGCCCCGGTTGTTCAGCGCCAAGGCGTCGCGGCCCGAGGCGTCCAGCGCCCGAGCGTAGGCCGCCTCGGCGTTGACCCAGTCGTGGCGGCGGTCGTATTCGCGGCCCAGGCCGTTCCAGGCCCGCCAGAGGTTCGGATCCCGGGTCGTCGCCGCCGACAGGGCGGTGACGGCCGCGGCCGCCTGTCCTTGGGCGGAAAGGGCCAGCCCCTCACCCTGGAGCGTCCTGGCGGCGAACGCCCCGTCGGCCGGAACCTGGCGAAAGGCGGCCAGGGCCGCGTCGTAGTCGCCGCGAGCCAGGCGGGTCTCGCCCATCAGCACCAGGAAACGGGGATCCTCGGCGCCGCCCATGAGGGCGTTGTTGAGCAGGCCGGTCGCGTCCACCGTCCGCCCTTCGGCCAGGGCCGCCTCGACGGCGGCCACGACCGCGTCCCGCGCGGCGGGGGCCTGTCCGGCGGAGGCCGCCGGCGTCGGCGTCGCCGACTTCGACCACGGCCATGCCCCCGCCGCCCAGCAGGGCGACCCGACGATGATCGCGACGCCGCAGACGGCGCCGAGCAGGAAAGCGCGCTTCATGCCTTGGTCCTCGGAAGGGTGGGAGATGTCACGGCCGCCGAGTCGGGCGACGCGGCGGGGTTCGACGCCCCGGCCGGTACGGGCGCCGGACCGGCGGCCGGCGCGAGCGGCGGCGTGGCCGCCTGGAGCGTCGGCGAGCTTGCCTTCAGCCCCCGGAGTCGCGCCGAATAGGCGATGTTGTGGGCGACGATCGCCGAGTTCGGATCGGCCTGGAGGGCGCGGGCATAGTACCGGCCGCTGAGGTCGAAACGGCCCAGTTCGTCATAGACCACGCCCTGGGCGTTCAGCACCCGGACGTCGCCCGGGGCACGGGCGGCGGCCACCTGCAGCAGGTCCAGCGCCAGGGCGTAGTCGCGCGCCCGGATCGCGTCGGCCGCCCGCGCGTAGAGCCGGTTGACCACCGCGGCGGGATCGGGCGGGGCCAGGTCGGGGTTGGGCACGGCGCGGATGCGGACATCCATCGGCGCCCGGCTGGCGAGCTGCCCCTGTCCGGTCAGCCGTCCCCAGATCGAACACCCCCCCAGCGCCGGAAGCACCAGGCAGCAGCACGCCGTCAGCAGGAAGCGTCGCATGTCAGTGATGTCCTTTCAGGGCGGGCAGCAGGTTGTGGGCGACGTCCAGGCCCGCCGGCAACAGCAGGGCCGTGACGATGACCGGCAGGATGCAGGCCACGAGCGGCATGGTCAGCAGCACCGGGATGCGCATGGCCTTCTCCTCGCCGCGCAGGAACCGCCGTTCGCGCAGCTCGCTCGAATAGGACCGCAGGGTCTGGGTGATGCTGGCCCCGAGGCTCTCGGTCTGGATCATCAGCGCGGCGAAGGCCCGCAGGGAGTCGACGTTGATCCGCTCGGCCATCCGTCGCAGGGCGTCGGAGCGGCTGCGCCCGGCGCGCAGTTCCTGGGAGACGCGATTGAACTCGCAGGCGATGTCGCAATGCGAATTGGCGATCTCCTGGCTGACCCGCACGAAGGCCGCGTCGACGCCCAGGCCCGCCTCGACGCACACCATCATCAGGTCCAGGGCGTCGGGGAACTGGTTCTCCAACCGCTCACGACGGTCGGTGGCCCGCAGGTCCACGTAGATGGCCGGCGCCGTCAGGCCGACGCCGCACAGGAGAAGGGCCCCGATGATCAGCTGCGCGCCGGTGATCGGCGCCGAGGTCAGCTTCTGCGAGACGACCAGCAGCAGGGGCAGGCCCGCGGCCGTGATCACGCGGATCAGCACGTACAGGGACGGGGCCGACGGATGGGTGAAGCCGGCCTCGATCAGGGTGCGCGCCTGCCCCCGCGGGGTCTTGTCGGCGGCGCCGGGCAGTCGCGACTGCACCCAGGCCAGGACGGGATTCTTGACCTCGGAGTCCTTCAGCAAGCCTTCGCCGGTCGGACCGGTCAGCGTCCCATCCGCGGTCGGACGATCCTTCATCCGCCGCCGCAGGACGGCCACCCGCTCTATCCGCTGAAGCACCACCCAGGTCACGCCGACCACGCCCAGGAAGATTCCGATCAAGAGGAGCATGTCCATGTCCGACCTCAGTATTTGAAGTTGACGATCCGGCGGATCATCAACTGGCCGATGAGGTAGAGCACCACCACGCCGCCGACGACGGGCCAGAAGGCCGGGTCGGAGAACTTGCTGGTGTAGAACTCGGGATGGAAAATGCTGACCGCCGAGACGCAGAGGATCGGCAGCAAGCTGAGGATCAGGGCCGACATGCGCCCCTCGCTGGACAGCGCCTGGATGCGCTTGTTGAGCGAGGCGCGGCCGCGGATCACCGTCGCCAGACCCGCCAGGATCTCGGCCAGGTTGCCGCCGGTCTCGTTCTGGATGGCGATGCTGACGGCGAAGAAGGCGACGTCGGACGAACCGGTGCGCCGCGCCAGGCTGGCCAGGGCGTCCTTGAACTCGCCGCCATAGGTGGTCTCGTCCATGACCAAGCCGAACTCGGTGCCGATCGGGTCGGACATTTCCTGGGTCACCAGGTTGACCGCCGAGATCACCGGATGGCCGGCGCGCAGGGCCCGCACCATGACGTCCAGCGCCAGGGGCAGTTGTTCCTCCAGCCTGCGCAGGCGGCTGGCGCGACGGCCGACGATCCACATCAGGGCGACGGCGCCCGACAGGCCCGCCGCGCCCACGGCCGCCATCATCACCTGGGGAAAGGGGGTGCTGATCGGCGAGGACCGCAGGAAGACCATGGCCACCAGCCATAGCCCTCCGGCCACGGCGGCGGTGAAGCCGACGACCTGCAGCGGCCCGGCCGTCAGTCCGGCCTGGCGGCAATAGAGCGTGGCGCGGTCGTGCAGCGCCCCGTAGGGCGTGCGGCCGATCCAGCTGGCCCGCGTCTTGCGCAGGAGCGTCTGGTAGACTTGGTCGGGCGCCATGCCGCTGGCCATCAGGGTCAGGCGGCGATTGACCCGCTGGCCGTGCTCGCGAGCGCCCATGTACAGGCCGAACAGCGCCTGGCCGCCCAGCACCACGGCCGTGAAGACCAGAACCAGAACCATGGGGGGGAGAAAGCTTTCCATGGCGTCACGCCGAGACCCGGCCGGGCGCGAACAGGTCGATCGGCAGCTCGATGCCGCGCGCGCGCAGCACCTCCATGAGCCGGGGCCGCACGCCGGTGGCCTCGTACTGGCCGACCACCTTTCCGTCGGTCCCGCGACCGATCCGCCGGAAGCGGAAGATTTCCTGCATGCAGATGACGTCCTCTTCCATGCCCGAGATCTCGGAAATCGAGACGATGCGGCGGGCGCCGTCCTCCATGCGCTCGGCCTGGACGACGACGTGGATGGCCGAGGCGATCTGGCCGCGGATCGAGCGGGCCGGGATGTCGAGCCCCGCCATGCCGATCATCTGCTCGACGCGCGACAGGGCGTCGCGCGCGGTGTTGGCGTGGACGGTCGTCATCGAGCCGTCGTGGCCGGTGTTCATCGCCTGCAGCATGTCGAAGGCTTCGCCCGAGCGGACTTCGCCGACGATGATCCGGTCGGGACGCATGCGCAGGGCGTTGCGGACCAGTTCGCGCTGCTGCACTTCGCCCTGGCCCTCGATGTTGGCGGGCCGGGTCTCCAGCCGCCCCACATGCGATTGCTGCAGTTGCAGCTCGGCGGAGTCCTCGATGGTGATGATCCGCTCGTGGTCGTCGATATAGGCCGACAGGGCGTTGAGCAGGGTGGTCTTGCCCGAGCCGGTGCCGCCCGAGATCAGCACGTTGCGCCGCGCCTGGACGATGGCCTCGAGCACCATCGCCATCTCCTGGGTGATGCTGCCCAGCTCCACCAGGCGGCTCATGGCCAGGGGCACGCGCGAGAACTTGCGGATCGAGACCAGCGGCCCGTCCACGGCCAGCGGCGGGATGATGGCGTTGACCCGCGAGCCATCGGCCAGGCGGGCGTCGACCATCGGCGCGGACTCGTCCACCCGCCGGCCTACCGCCGCGACGATCTTGTTGATGATCCGCACCAGGTGCCGGGTGTCCTGGAAGCGCACGTTGGTGCGCTGCAACCGCCCGGCCCGCTCCACATAGACGGCCTCGTGGGTGTTGATCAGGATGTCGGTGATGCTGTCGTCCTTCAGCAGCGGCTCCAACGGCCCCAGTCCCAGAAGTTCGTCGAGGATCTCGTCGATCAGGAGGTCGGTCTGGCCCGGGGTCAGCAGGCGCTTTTCCTCGGCCAGCAGGCCGATCACCGCGCCGCGGATCTCCATGCGCAGGGTCTCGCGCGGGGTCCTGTCCAGCAGGCTGAGGTTCAGCAGATCGATCAGCCGCTGGTGCAGCCGCACCTTCAGGCCCAGGGCGTCGTCGATCGGCGTGGTCAGCGGATAGTCCGCCGGAACCGCCGTTGCTTCGATATGTCGGGACTCGTCGTTCCAGAACATGACAGCCTCACCTTCCCATGACGGCGGCGGCCGGCCCGGCGTGGACGGGCGCGACGACCTCGGCCAGGCGGGCGATCGCCGCCTCGATCTTGCTGCCGCGCCGCAGGGCGCTCAGCGCCACGCCCTCGTCGATGGCCTGGTGCATCAGCCGGCGGTCCTCGGGGATCACCAGGTCGAACGGGCGACCGATGGCCTGCTGGGCGGCCTTCAGCGAGATGCCGCTGGCGCTCTCGGATTCGACCTGGTTGCAGATCAGGGTGACGGGGATGTCGTCCAGGGCCTGGGCGGCCAGCATGTGCAGCTGCCGGCGGGCCAGATAGACGTGCGGCACCGACAGGCGGGTGACCAGCAGGATGCGCTGCGACTGGCGCAGCAGCCGGTTGGTCCACGCGGTCCACACCGTCGGCAGGTCGATCAGGGTGATCTCGAAATCCCGGCGAAGCCCCGCCAGCAGGCCGTCGATCAAGGCCGGGTTCAGGGTCTCGATCGGCATCAGGTCGTGCGGTGCGGCCAGCACGCAGGCGCCGCTGCGGTGCGACGGCAGGGACGAGGCGAAGGGCACCTCCTCCACGGCGCCGCCGGCCGCCAGCACCTGGGCCACGGTCACCGTGTCCGGCACGTCGAGATAGAGGGCCGCCGCGCCCATCTGCAGGTCGAGATCGGCCAGGCAGACGCCGGCCAGGGCCGGGTTGACGGCCAGCATCACCGCCAGCTGGGCCGCCAGCGAGGTCGCCCCGACCCCGCCCCCGGCCTTCAGCAAGGTGACGACCTCGCCGCGCCGCCGCTGGGCGCGACCGGTGTCGAGGCGGCAGAAGATCCGCTCCAGGGCGATGGCCAGGGCTGTGTCGGTGACCGGCGCGGGCAGCACGTCCGCCGCCCCCAGATGGATCAGTCGGCGCGTGGTCTCGATGTCGGCGGCCCGCACCAGCACCAGCACCTCCACCCGACCGGCGCTGGCGGCGACGCGCGTGGCCAGCCGCTCCTGTTCGGCCACGTCGGCGGCGTCCAGGCCGACGATCAGCAGATCGAAGGTCTGGGCCGCGCGCTCCGGCCAGGCGCCGTCGAGGACCTGGAAGGTGACGGCCGGGAACATGGCCGACAGCATGGCCACCGGCGGTTCCGGGCCAAGGCCCGGCCCGCACAGGCCCACGCGCCAGGCGCAAGGCCGCCTGGGCGCGGCGACGGGATCCTCTGTCTTCGGCCGTCCGAAATGGAGCAGGCTCATGAAAGGCTCTCCCCGCTAAGTGTCGACGCCGTCGCCGGCAAGGTGAACGGCTGAACGCCGAAGATCTGGAGGGCCGCGCTCTGGAAGGTCACGCCGGTCAGGCTGACCGTGACCAGAGGCTCCATGTCGGGCGCGTAGGGGTTGCCCACCTTGCCCAGGCCGACATGGCGATAGGTGATGACCACGTTGGCGGCGGCGATGTCGGGGTCGTAGGCCTGCATCTTGGCCAGCACCGCGTTAAACGTCGTGGTGTCGAAGCCTGGGCTGCCGCCGCTGCCGACGATCTGGGTGCAGGTCGAGCCCGCCCCCGTGCATCTGAAGGCCATGTCGGGCACCACCTGGCCGCCGCCCAAAGTGGCGGAGCCGTCGTAGTTGGCCATGTAGGTCGCGATGATCGGGCTGACGACGGCCAGGCGCACGCCCTCGCGGGTGGCGGCCTTGGCCGTGTTGATGCGCCAGGCCAGGCGGCCCATGTCGACGACGCCCAGCAACATCGAGACGAACACCAGGCACACCAGGCCGAACTCGACGGCGGTGGTTCCCCGCTGTTCACGGACCAGGCGGGAGAAGAGGCTGGCGCGGCGCATCATTCGGTCCACGCTTGCTGGGCGCTGACCGAGAAGGTGGTCAGGCTGACGCCGGTCAGGCCGCCGAAGGCGTCGATATAGGGCGGCGAGGCCGTCACCTTGACGACCGGCACATTGGCCATGTCCTCGTAGCGGCCCAGATAGGTTCCGCCCGCGTTGCTGACGCAGCTGACCGTGACGACGACGCTGGCGTCGCTGGTCCAGTTGGCGATCAGGGGCCCGCCGGTCGCGGTGATGTCGCCGGTGCGCGCCAGGTGCTGCACATGCAGTTGATCGCTCGCCGACAGCCCCGCGCAGGTCATCGGCAGGGGGGCGGCGTAGCGAGCCGCGTCACGCACCGCCGAGACGGCGATGTGGTAGTTCCAGAACAACCGCCCGACGCCGATGAAGGCGAACATCAGCAGCATCAGGAACGGCAGGACCAGGGCGAACTCGACCGCCGCCGAGCCGCCGCGCCCGGCCAGGAACCGGCGCAGGTGGGGGGCGATCCGGCTAATCATAGAGCCGCACCGAATAGAGCTTGGTCTCCGCGCCCACCGACGAGACGTCGGTGGTGGCGCCGATCACCTCGCCGTAGATCGTGTTGTTGACCGCCGGCGCCGTCAGGAACAGGTCGACATAGGAAATGATGTGCACGGTCGAGCTGCCGTGGACGTTGTCGGCCTTGCAGTTGGCGACCACGACCGAGATCGTGCGACGGTCGGGCGTGGACTGGGAGCCCAGCTTGTTGCACTGGGGCGCGGCGTAGTCGTGCGAACCGCTGACGGCCGTCTGGCCGTCGGAGAACGCGCCGGCCGGCGTGGCGATCGCGCCGCTCAGCATGGCCAGCTCCCACTTGTAGACCTGGTAGCGGGTCGGGGACGTGCCGCCGGCCGCCGGGGCGGGTCCGTAGGCGGCCCAGCCCGAACCCGTCGCGCCGGCCGGGACCTGCGGGATGTAGGTGCTGGGCGTGATCCCCGAATGGTTGGTGGCGAAGTACTTGGCGGCGTTCCAGACGCCCGTGCCGACCACGTTCGCGGTGGTCTGGTCACAGTCGAGCGGGAAACTCATGCCGCCGGCGACCGCCGTGGCGTTCGCGCAGGAATTGTCGGGCGTCGAGACGGTCGGCGTGCAGGCGCTGTTGCCGGCGGCGGTCTTGCCGCCGATCATGGTGTTCATGGCCGGGGCGAAGAAGATGTCGTTCTTGTTGCCGCCCGCCGACGACTTGTAGATATCGAAGCGGGTGTTGAACCAGTCGTCGGCCGAGGCGATGTTGCCAGGCTGCGTCTGGGCCGTCGTGCCGAAGCACTCGGTCAGCGGCGGGTTGCGGCCCATGGCGTTCTTGACGTCGGCCGCGCCGGACCCCACCGACAGGAAGCCGAAATTGCCGGGGCCCCATGCGCCGTTGCCGCCGGGCGGCGGGGTCAGCAGGAAGCTGTGGCCGATATAGGCGTCGCCGTCGAAGGTCAGGTTGCCGCCGACTTCCGTCGGATTGCAGATCAGCAGCGGCGGCACCTTGCAGATCGCCGTGCCGTAGCCGGCCACCGCGTGGGCGGTGGCGTTGAAGCCGGTGGCCCCGGTCAGCATCCCGAACACCAGGCCCAGCGACCGCGGCGTCAGGTTGATGCGGATGAACTGGGCGCCCGCATCGGTGGTGGCCACGACGTCCGGCGCGCGGGCGCTGAGGAAGGCGATGTCGGCGGGCACGACCGCGACATTGGTCTCGAAGGCGTCGGCCAGGGCCTCGCGGTTGCCGACCAGGCTGCCCATGGCCGCGGACTGCGCCCGCCCCATCGCGCCGGAGCTTCCGTCCAGCTGGCTGGCCCCAGCCAGGGCCGCGGCGTCGACGGCGCTTTCCAGCTCGGCCCTCAGGGCGTAGGCGCGGCTGATGTCGTAGGCCAGGCCGCCGATCCCCACCAGGGCGATCAGGGCGACCCCCGTGAGGGCCGCCACCGCGCCGGACTGGTCATGCAGAAAACGTTGGACGAGTGACATGATCAGTTACCGGGCGATCCGCCTTTCGCCCCTCCCTTGATTTCGACGCTGGAGGTCGAGGCAGAAGCCGGCTGAATGACCTGGTTCTTGCCGTAGCGGGTGGCGGCCAGCGCCGCCCGGGCCCCGTCGCCGCCCGGCTGCAGCACCCGGTCGTAGCGGGCCTCGGGATCGGCGATCTGGGCGGCCAGGTTGGCGCGCACGGCGTTGCCGAAATCCGGGCTGAGGTCGCGGCTGGCGTCGGCGCAACCGGCCATGGCCAGCAGGGCGGCCAGGGCCGTCAGGGGGCGGACGATCATCCTAGTGGAGCACATAGCCATAAGGTCCATCGACCCCTCCCTTGGCGTTTCCGGTCAGGAGCACGCGATCTTCGGGCGACAGGGCGCCCTTGCCTGACTGGGTCCTGCCCAGCAGGAACAGTTCGGTGTCGGAAGGCGGCACGAAGCCGTCGGCGGGCGTCGCCATCTTGCCGCGCGTCGGCCGGACCAGGTGCGGCGTGACCACGATCACCAGCTCGGTCTGGTTGCGCTGGTAGCTGGTCGAGCGGAACAGGGTCCCCAGCACGGGCAGGTCGCCCAGCATCGGGAACTGGCGGATCTGGTTCTGGTAGTCGTCGCGGATCAAGCCGGCGATCGTGAAGGACTCGCCGTCCCTCAGCTCGACCGTGGTCTTGGCGCGCCGCACCTTGATGCCGGGGATGCGCAGGCCGTTGCTGACGAACGAGCTGTTGGGGTCGATGCTCGAGACCTCGGGATTGACCACCAGGTTGATCATGCCGTCCTGCAGCACCGTCGGCGTGAAGGCCAGGGCGATGCCGAACTGCTTGAACTCGACGGTGATGGTCGTCAGGCCGCCGCTCTGGTTCTGGGCGACCGGCACGGGAAACTCGCCGCCGGCCAGGAAGTTGGCCGTATCGCCCGACATGGCCGTCAGGTTCGGCTCGGCCAGGGTCTTGACCGCGCCCTTGGTCTCCAGGGCGTCGAACAGGACGTCGAGGTCGACGTCGCCGGCCCGCAGCGGGAACTTCAGCAGGCCGAAGCTGTCGAGCACGCCGCCGATCACCCCGGTGTCGCCGGTGCCGATGACGAACTTGTGGTAGCTGGGCGAGGTCGGGTCGGCGGTGGCGACGTTCAGCCGCAGGGCCTTGGCGGTCGCCCGCTCCATCTCGACGATGCGCACCGACAGGGTCACCTGCTGCGAGCCCTGCACCGTCATCAGGTTGACCACCTGCCCGGGAGCGAAGCTCTCGGCCAGGGCGGCGGCGCGGCCGGCGGCGGCGCCGCTGCTGACCGGACCCGACAGCAGGATCGACTGGTTGCTGGCGGCCACCGCCAGGCCATCCTCGCCGGGCATGATGTCGTGCAGGCGCTGCCGCAGCGTGTCGACGTCGGCCGTGACGATCACGTTGGCGGCGGCCAGCAGCGAGCGGCCGGGGCCGTAGACGGTGAGCGTGGTGGTCCCCAGCTTCTTGCCCACCACATAGACCGAACGCGCGGTCAGCGGCAGGACGTCGGCGGTGTCCGGGTTGGCGACCATCAGGTCGGTGTAGGGGCCAGGCAGTTCCAGCACCTGGGCCTTGCCCACCGGCACCCCGACCTCGACCCTGCGGACAGAGGTCTCGGAAACGGCGGCGGCGGGCTGGGCGAGGCCGGTCGCGGGAAGCGTGGTCGCCAGGCTGGCGGCGGCGAGCGCGAGGCCGCAGGCGACCGCGGGGCGGACCAGCAGGAGTTTTCGGGTCATGGTCAAGCGTCCGGTTGCGCGCGGCGTCCGGCCGCGCAGGCAGGGATGGAGCGGGATAGGCGGGGCGGCGGTCACAGCGCCACCTGATAGCCGGTGGTCACCACGCCACGGGTCACCCGCACTTCGGTGGCGCGGGGCTCGAGGCGGGGAGCGGCGGCGCGGCGCGGAGCCGGAGCCGGGGCGCGAGCGCGGACCGGCATGGCCGGCGCCGCGACCCGCGGCGATCCGCCGCGCGCCAGGTCGGCCACGGTGGTGACCTGGCGCAGAAGGGGCGCCTGGTCGGAGATCTGCCGCAGCGACAGCGACACCGCGCCGACGGCCTGGGCCAGGGTGATGACCTGGGCCTGGTCGGGCGTCACCTCGACGGTGATGGCCTTGACCACCACCGGCTTGTCGGCCGCCTGGTTGTCGGACTGGTCCACGCCCACGACACGGACATTCTCGGCCAGCACCTGGGTCAGGCTGGTCTCCGGCGCGTTGGAGTCCGCGCTGCGGGTCAGCAGGACGTCCACCCGGTCGCCGGGCAGGACGAAGCCGCCGACGCCGGCGACGTCATTGGCGCGCAGCGACACCGCGCGCATGCCCTCGCCTAGGGAGCCGGAAAGGTTGGCGCGCCCACCGGGTCCGGAGACGCGGTCGGGCAGGACGGGTTCGTTGGACCCGATGTCCTTGAGCACGATACGCGCGCCGCCCTGGGCCGAGGCGGCCTCGGCGACGGTGCGGAAAGCCCCGGGAGGAACGGCGTCGGCAGGATAGCGGGCTACCTTGAGCACCGCCGGTTGCAGCTTGAAGCCCCGGGCCAGCGGCTGGGAGGCCACGACCACGGGAATTGAGCCCACGTCGCGGGCGGCGGGCTCGGCGTTGTGAGCCGACCCCAGATAGACCCGGGCGGCGAGAACGGCTCCCAAGCCGAGCACGACCGCGACGGCCAGCGAAACGACGGTTCGCGTTTGCATGCGCACCCCTCCCCAGCTCGGCGACGCGACCTCTCGGGCCCGCCGCCTGGATCGGCGACGCGGCGTGCGGGCCGCGTCGCCGACAGTTCAGTCAGCAGTTGGCGGCGGTCGGGTTGGCGACGCAGTTGGCCGCGTCGGTGATCGCCTGGCCGATGTTCGTGCCCAGCAGCACGGCGGCCACCGCGATGGCGCTGCCGATGATCGCCAGGATCAGCGCGTACTCGGCCGCCGCAGCGCCCTCTTCCTCGAGAATGAAGTCACGCAGAATATTCATGGACCTATACCTCGCTATTATTGACCATCCCCAAGTTTGGGGATGTTTTTGAGAAGAGGACACCCCCTTCGGGTCCACATTTAAGGTCTTAATGGATTGTTAAGTAAATAGATATTGGTACGTAATCAATGTTACATATATTAAAATCGAATATTTAGTTAGTTCGCATCATGTGGTGAGGAATGATTATCATTTGGATCGCGCACCCGGCGATTAGTTCAACCGCGAAACGCTCTAAGGCCTGAAGATAAACACTGGAAGTTGGTGCACAACTTCTGGGATACCCAGGCCAAACGGCGTCGATGGAGGCACGGCGGCGCTTCAAAGCATTGTGATCAAGCGCGACAGGCCGGCGACATCGATCAGCGCCATGACCCTGGCGGTCGGCGCCCCGGGGCAACTCCCCCTCCACGCCGCCGATGCGTTCGCCGCAAGCCCCACCCGACGCCAAGCCAGAGCGCCCACACCGGCGCCAGCGCAAGGCCCCGGCGCACGAACCGCACATGCCAATGCTCCAAGATTGAATAGCAACGACGCATTATGGAGCTTTCCAAAACATAAAATTGAGATAGTTGTATCTACAAATGTCCCAATCTGAAGTATCTGTACAATTTTCGTAGATCACTCACAGTGACTACTTTTATCTAGACGCATATACTATTGACATAACCCGGAACCGGGATGATCTCTAATTACTGTTTCGCTTCGCGTTGGCGAACGCGGACCGAGTGGGCGGCAACGGTCGTGGACAAGGGAGGCCTGCCCCCTCCCCCGTCTCCCCGCGTTCACGAGGCCGCGCGCGCCTCCGGCATCGACGCTGGAGTTCTCCCCAGCACGCTCTGGCGTCGATGCCGTGACGGCGCGGTGACCGAACTGTCGATCGACGACCTCTACCGACGGCAAGACCGGCGCCCACGCCTTCGGGAGACGCCGCCATGCGCGTTCGGCATGATCGGCGCCGGCATCGGCATGGGCGTCCGCCGCACCGCTCCCCTAGACTGGCCGCCAGCGGCGCGCAGTCGTCGCGGCGATGGCCTTGGGGGAAACGCACCGATGAAGATCTCGAACACCCGCCGCCGGCTCGCCCTGCTGGCGGGCGTGATGCTGGCGAGCGGCGCGGCGAGCGCCCAGGCCCAGTCGGTCAACCGGTTCCCCGAACGCGTCTGCGACGTCCGCGACCACGGGGCCGGCGGCACGCGGATCTGGTTCGACACCGAGGGCTTCCAGGCCGCCATCGACGCCTGCGCCAAGGCCGGCGGCGGCACGGTGCGGGTGACCCGCGGCGAGTACCTGATCGGCCCGATCTGGCTGAAGTCCAACATCCGCCTGGAGCTCCAGAAGGGCGCCGAGGTGCTGGCCGCCACCGACCCGGCCCTGTTCCCCCAGGGCGAAAGGGCCGGGCTGATCAACGTCAAGGACGCCGACAACGTCGCCGTGGTCGGCGAGGGGCTGATCGACGGCCAGGGCGCGGTGTGGTGGGAGCGGATCCGGGCGATCTGGCGCGCCAACCCCAACTTCGCCACCGACGGCCAGGCCCGCCAGCAGCAGAAGGACGATCGTCCCCGCCTGATCCTGGTGTCGCACAGCACCAACATCCGCTTCGAGGGTGTGCGGATCGAGAACTCGCCGTCGTTCCACCTGGTGCTCAACGACACTGATCACGTGACCATCGACCGCGTGCGCATCACCGCCCCGGCCCACGCCCCCAACACCGACGCCATCGACCCGATCGACAGCCGCCACGTGGTGATCACCAACAACGTCATCAGCGTCGGCGACGACATCGTGGCCATCAAGTCCAACGGCCCCGATCCCCGCCATCCCGACGCGGTGTCGTCCGACATCCTGATCTCGGGCAACACCATCCTGGCCGGGCGCGGCATCTGCATCGGCAGCGGAACCAGCGGCGGCGTCACCCGCGTGCGGGTCGAGAACAACAGCTTCGACGGCTCGATGTACGGCCTGCGGATCAAGACCATGCGCGGCAAGGGCGGCAAGGTCCGCGACGTTGTGTTCAAGAACAACCGCATGAAGAACGTCGAGACCCCGCTGGTCTTCACCAGCTACTACGAATACCGGCCGCTGGACCTGAAGGCGGCGACGGCGCTGTTGCAGCCGGGCGGCTTCCTGCTGGGCAACCAGATCTGGCCGGGCCCGACCGATCCCGCCCAGCCGATCGCCGCCGACAAGACGCCGGACATGGCGGACATCGTCGTCGACGGCCTGACCGCCACCGGCGCCGACCTGGCGGGCATCGTCGTGGGCCTGCCCGAACGACCGATCGCCGGCCTGACCCTGCGCGACGTCCGCATCGAGGCCAAGCACGGCCTGCTGGTCCGCAACGCGGCGATCTCGACGTCGAAGGCGGCGATCACGGCGACGGACGGAACGCCGTACAGGCTGGAGGCCGGCGCGACCGTGGCGCGCTAGCGCATTTTCGAGCGAAGTGGTTTCCGGTTCGCGTGAAGAAAATGCGCCAAGACAAAGATCTAGAGCCCCGGCCTGATGCAATCAGGTCTGGCTCTAGCGCCGCGGGTCGGAAGCGCGGCGCCCATGCCAAACGGGCATCGGTCCCAACCGGATCGGCATTGGCCTCAGCGCTCGCGCCAGGCCTAAGCTGCCAGGCGGCTTCGTCCTTCCTACCCCGGGCGGCGCTCGCGAACTTTCTCCCCCAAACATCAAGGGGCGCCGACCCCGGGTTCGCCCCGGTCGGCGCCCTTCTTTTTTCAGCGAACCGCCAGTTCGCTCCAGAACGCCTCGGCCGCCAGGCTCTGGCGCGCGGTGGGACGGAAGACGCGGATATCGACGGGAGCTTCCCAGTCGGCGCCGGCCGCGCGCACCAGCCGCCCCTGCGCCACCTCGTTCTCGGCCAGGCTGACCGGCAGCCAGGCCACGCCCCGGCCGTCGCGCGCCATGGTCATCAGGCTGGCGGCCAGCCGCGCGGAGAACACCACTCGCAGCCCTTGGGCCCGGTCCGTGAAGCGGTGGGCCTCGATGATCCGCCCCAGTCCCGACTCGTCGCTATAGGCCAGGTAGGGGATCTCGTCCGCCCCGTCCGACAGGCTCCAGCGCGGCCCGCCATCCGGACCCGGCGCGACGAACGGCGCCAGGGCGTCCTGGCCGACCACCTGCGAACGGAACTGCGCCCCGAACCGGCTGGGCGCGGCGGCGTGGTGGTGGCACAGCAGGAACTGCGCCTCGCCATGCAGCATCAGGTCCTCGCAGGCCTGCATGCTGTCGGAGATCAGCCGGATCGGACCCAGCGTCGTCCGCGATTCCAGCTCGCGCATCCATTGCGGGAAGAAGGTGAAGGACAGGGCGTGGGTGGCGGCAAACAGCAGGGTCGCGGCCTCCATCCCACCGGCCTCGCGGCTCTCGCGCCGCAGCTGGTTGATGCGCCGGATCAGCTCGTCGGCGCCGGTGCGGAACTGCTGGCCGGCCGCCGTCAGGGTGACGCCCGGCGTGCTTCGGTCGAACAGCGGCGCGCCCACCCAGTCCTCCAGCGCCCGCACCCGCCGGCTGAAGGCGGGTTGGGTCACGTGGCGGTTTTCAGCCGCCCGCGAGAAGTTTCCGGTCTCGGCCAGGGCGACGAAATCTTCGAGCCAGATCAATTCCATGGATGATGCCTGTTGCGCATAGCGATCGCCGGGAACGGCATTGGCTCGCGATTTGACGCTTGCCTAGGGTCCAGTCGCCAACTGGAGAACACCGTGCGTATCCTCGACATCCGCGAGAAGACCGTCTCAATCGCCTCGCCGATCGCCAATGCCTATATCGACTTCTCGAAGATGACTTGCTCGGTCGTCGCCGTCATCACCGATGTGGTGCGCGATGGCAAGCCGGTGATCGGCTACGGCTTCAATTCCAACGGCCGCTACGGCCAAAGCGCTTTGATGCGGGAAAGATTCCTGCCGCGCCTAGCCGAGGCCGCGCCCGACAGCCTGATCGACCCGGAAACCGGCAATCTCGACCCCTTCGCCATCTGGAAGACCCTGATGGCCAACGAGAAGCCCGGCGGCCACGGCGAGCGCTCGGTGGCGGTGGGCACCCTGGACATGGCCGTCTGGGACGCGGTGGCCAAGATCGCCGAAAAGCCGCTCTATCGCCTGCTGGCCGACCGCTATCGCGGCGGCGTGGCCGACGACAAGGTCTGGGTCTACGCGGCCGGCGGCTACTATTATCCGGGCAAGGACGACGCCCAGCTGCAGGCCGAGATGCGCGGCTATCGCGACCGCGGCTACCAGGTGGTCAAGATGAAGATCGGCGGCGCGCCGCTGGACGTCGACCTGCGCCGCATCGAGTCGGTGCTCGAGATCGTCGGCGACGGCCAGAACCTGGCGGTCGACGCCAACGGCCGCTTCGACCTCGACACCGCCCTCGCCTACGCGCAAGCGCTCAAGCCCTACAACCTGTTCTGGTACGAGGAGGCCGGCGACCCGCTGGACTACGGCCTGCAGGCCGAGCTGTCCCGTCACTACGACCTGCCGATGGCCACCGGCGAGAACCTGTTCTCGCACCAGGACGCCCGCAACCTGCTGCGCCATGGCGGCATGCGGCCCGACCGCGACTTCCTGCAATTCGACTGCGCCCTGTCATACGGCCTTGTCGAATACCTGCGCACGCTGGAGGTCCTGGAGCAGAACGGCTGGTCGTCGCGCCGGATCGTGCCGCACGGGGGGCACCAGATGTCGCTCAACATCGCCGCCGGCCTGCACCTGGGTGGCAACGAGTCCTATCCCGACGTCTTCAAGCCGTTCGGCGGTTTCGCCGACGGCATCGCGGTCGAGGACGGCCATGTCGCCCTGCCCGACGCGCCCGGCGTCGGTTTCGAGGCCAAGTCGGAGCTCATCGCCCTGATGCGCACCCTGACCGAGGACGTCACCGCCGCCAGTCACGCGGCCTGAACCACGCGACGACCCGGCGGTCAAAGCCGGGCGCATTAGGGGGTAACGACCATTCAGACGCTCAAGCGACTGCTGTCCCAGATCTACGTCCAGGTGCTGATCGCCATCGTCGTCGGGGCGCTGGTGGGCCTGTGGTTCCCGCAGATCGGAACCGCGCTGAAGCCCCTGGCCGACGGCTTCATCAAGCTGATCAAGATGCTGCTGGCGCCGATCATCTTCGGCACCGTGGTGGTCGGCATCGCCAAGATGGGCGACCTCAAGGCGGTCGGCCGGATCGGCGTCAAGGCGCTGGTCTATTTCGAGGTGCTGTCGACCATCGCCCTGGTCGTCGGGCTGGTGGTCGTCAACGTGCTGAAGCCCGGCGTCGGCATGAATATCGACGCGTCGAACCTGGACGGCCAAGCCCTGGCCGGCTTCACGGCGGCGGCCAAGGAACAGGGCGTCGTGCCCTTCCTGCTCGACATCATCCCCACCACCCTGGTCGACGCCTTCGCCAAGGGGGCGATGCTGCAGGTCATCCTGCTGTCGGTGCTGATCGGAGTCGGGGTCGGCCAGATGGGCCCGCGCGCCAAGCCCTTGGTCGAGATGATCGACCTGTTCCTGGAGGCGATCTTCAAGGTGGTCGGCATGGTCATGCGCCTGGCCCCGCTGGGCGCGGGCGCCGGCATCGCCTTCACCATCGGCAAGTACGGGATTGGCGCCCTGTGGTCGCTGGCCCACCTGCTGATCGCCCTCTACGTCACCTCGCTGTTCTTCGTGCTGGTGGTGCTGGGCGGAGTGATGCGTTCGACCGGCCTGCCGTTCTTCGCGTTCCTGGGCTTCATCCGCGAGGAGATCTTCGTGGTGCTGGGCACCTGCTCGACCGAGGCCGTGCTGCCCCGGCTGATGCAGAAGCTGGAGGACATGGGCTGCGCCAAGCCGGTGGTCGGGCTGGTGCTGCCGACCGGCTACACGTTCAACGCCGACGGCACCTGCATCTACCTGACCCTGGCGACGGTGTTCGTCGCCCAGGCGACCAACACCCACCTGAGCCTCGTCGACCAGCTGGTGATCCTGGCGGTGCTGCTGCTGACCTCCAAGGGCTCAGCAGGCGTGGCGGGCGCGGGCTTCGTGACCCTGGCGGCGACCCTGTCGACCCTGCACGCCGTACCGGTCAGCGGCCTGGTGCTGCTGCTGGGCGTCGACCGCTTCCTCAACGAGGCCCGCGCCGTCACCAACCTGATCGGCAACAGCGTCGCCACCGTGGCCATCGCCAAGTGGGACGGCGCGCTGGACATGGACAAGGCGCGCGAGACCCTCGCGCGCCGCCCTCAGGCCGACGCGACTTGATCTCGACATCACTTTGAATGACACCGGTTTCCACAACAGACTCGATACGAGCGAATTCAGGGAGGGCGCCATGGCCCGCGTAACCAGACAGACCCTCAGGGCCGCGCTGCTGCTGTCGGCCGCGCTGATCGCCGCCCCGGGGCTGGGCCACGCCGCCCCGGAACAACAGGGCGACGGCGGCCTGCTCTTCCACCTGACCGGCGACAAGGGGCTGACCGCCGACCTCGCCGCCGGCCAGGCCGCGCCCAACTTCGCCGACAAGATCAAGATCCAGACCGACCCCGTCCACGGCCCCTATATCGAGGCCTCGGGCGACGAGGTGCTCAGCTGGATGGCCCCGGGCAACATCTACGCCCAGCGCGGCACGCTCAGCTTCTACTGGCGGGCCCGCGACCCGGTCGGCCCGACGCCCTTCCCACTGTTCCGCGTCGGCTACGCCGACCACACCAGCTGGGACATGGCCTGGCTGCGCATCGACTGGAACGGCAAGGGCTTCGACGCCTTCGTCACCGACAACAACCTGGCGCGCGTCCGCGTGAGCGTCGACGCCCCGGCGCCCCGGCCCGACCAGTGGATCCTGGTGACCTTCACCTGGGACGAGGCCAAGGGGGTCGCCCTCTATGTCGACGGCAAGCCGGTGGCCGCCAAGGCCCAGGCCGCCGCCCTCGACGCGGGCCTGGACCAGTTCGGTCCGCACAGCCGGGTGATCTCGCCCCACCAGGTGCAGAGCGCCTACCAGTTCATCCGCGGCGGCGACGTCGACGACATCCGCGTCTACGACCACGCGCTGGGCGACGCGGACGTCGCGGGGCTGGCGGCCGGCCAGGAACCGACGGCCGCGCCGACGACCGCCGCCGACGCCAAGGCCTGGCTCCACCGCTACGGCTGGGACCGCCCGGCCGATCCGCCGCCCTACCTGGCCGACGTCGCGACCCGCGTGCGCAAGGTCGAGTTCACCGACCAGTACGACCTGAAGGAACGCATGGACCTGGGCTCGGACGGCATCGCCGAGACCACCTGGCCCGGCATCTACAACCGCTCCAAGCTGCCTGGCCGCCACGACTATTTCGAGCTGCCCGACTGGAACGTCTATGTCGAGGGCGGCAAGGCCATCACCTTCACCCTGCCCGACGAGCCCTGGAACCGGCTGGAGTTCCAGGGCGCGGCCTATGGTTCGCTGACCTCTATCGACGCCGCCGGCAAGGAGACCCCGCTGGCCAAGCGGGCCCAGGGCCCGTTGCGCACCGTCAACCAGTTCGCGCCCCTGAAGGGCGGCAAGCTGCGGTTCGACAATGTCGTCCAGGAAACCCCGATCCAGGAACTGGCCGCCTACGACGTCACGGCCGGCGCCGAGCCGGACGAGTTCACGCTGAGCTATGTCGTGCGGCCGGGCGCCGATCCCGCCGCCTATCCGACGCTGGACGACCTGACCACCTTCGTCAGAGGCCGGTTCGCGGCCGGCGAGCGGACCCTGGTCGCCGCCCTGCCCGGCTCGGCCCCGGTCAAGGCCCGAGCCGAGGCCCCGGGCCCGAAGCTGCCGATCGTCCACGTGCTGATCCCCGCCGACTTCCGCCTGGGCCGGGCCGGCGGCCCGGTGGGCAAGTTCCAGTACGGCTGGCAGGGCATGGACGCCGGCCTCGACGGCGTGGCGATCGACATCCCGGCCCTGAACGTCAAGGCCACCCACGGCGGGCTGTTCCCGCTGAACATCAAGGTCAAGGACCCGCTGTGGCCGGGCCGCGACCTGATCGACGTCAACGTCTCGGTCAAGCCGGGCGAAGCGCGCACGGTGTTCCTCGACACCCGCGACCGCCTGTTGCCGCCGGACAGGAGCCTCCTGCTGACCATCGCCGGGGCCGGCGGCGACTTCGACGCCCGGCAGCTGGACGGCATGGCCGTACGGTTGAAGTTCAAGCCCGCCCAGGACGCCAGGCCCGAGCACGTCGCCGACCGCCTGGTCCAGGCGCGCGACAACCTGGCCTTCCTGGTCGAGGAGCACGACGTCTCCAAGCGCCTGGCCCGCTACGCGCGGCTGGACCTGGAGCTGTCGAACCTGTTGCGGGTCGATCCCCAGAACCGGCACGGGCGCGAGATGTGGGCCGAGCTCAATCCGGAGCAGCCGGGCGCTCCCGTCACCCTGCCGGTCGCCCCGGCCGGGGTTCCGAAATGGGCCTTCCTCCAGGTCGAGGACCTCAAGCGGGTCCGCCACTTCATCGAATGGTGGATCGACAACCGCCAGGTCCCCTACGGCGATTTCGGCGGCGGCATCTCCGACGACAACGACCTGACCCAGCAGTGGCCGCCCCTGGCCCTGATGGGCGACATCCCCGACAAGACCACCGCCTCGCTCAACGCCCTGGCCGACGCGGCCTACAAGAACGACATGCTTCCGCTGGGCCTGTCGAAGATCAAGACCGACGAGCTGCACTCCTACGAGGAGGGGATCAACCTCAAGGCCGAGGCGATGTACACCGGCTACGGCGACCCCAAGGTCGTCGAGCGGCTGATGGAAACCGCCCGCGCCTATCCGGCTGTCATGGGCAAGGGCGAGGACGGCCACGTCCACGCGCTCAGCCGATTCTTCTCGGCGACCGACGTGTCGCGCGACGGCCCGTGGGGCTGGTCGCACCCCTATTCCTACCTGATCCTGCATCCCGGGATCATGCTGGCCGACTTCAACGGCGACCCGACCCTGCGCAAGCTGGTCATCGACCTGGCCGACGGCCACATGGCCCACGGCAAACAGGATCCGGACGGGACCTGGCGCTATCCGGAGGACATCAACGCCGCCACCGGCCAGTCGCGCGGCGAACTGGCCGGCAAGGCGCGCGGCAACATCTCGGCCATTCAGCTGTTCTGGGCCGCCTGGCGCTGGACCGGCGACGAGAAGTACCTGCTGCCGCTGAAGGGCGAGATGGCGCACGGCAAGCTGCGCGGCATGGACGAGCTGAACAGCGACGTTGTCGACATGCTGGGCCAGCGCGCGACCTGGGGCGCCGAGTTCGAGCGTCGGGCCAAGGCCGGCGACGACGATCCCTTCACCCTCTACGAGGCCTGGCGGACCAGCGGCGACACCCGCTTCCTGGAGAAGGTCTATAGCGACGAGATCACCACCGCCGAACAACGGATGTGGATGATGACCGACGCCCACTGGTGGTCGGACCGGGTGGAGCTGTTCAGCGACATCCTGCAGCGCTCGCGGCTGGGCGGCATGGCCCTGCGGCGCAACCAGATGTTCCCCGGCCACCTGGTCAGTTGGCGCTTCGACACCCCGACCGGCGCCGAGGACGTCGGCATCCTGGTCACCGGCGGCCCCAAGGGGTTCAGGGTCACCGGCTACAATCTGACCGGCCGACCGATCCACGCGATGCTCACCGGCTGGGACGTCGCCGCCGGCCAGTGGAAGATGGTCCGCGCCGTCGAGGGCGCCGCCGATCCGGAGGTCAAGCTGGCCTTCGAGCGCACTACCGGCGTCGACGTGACCTTCGCGCCCGGCCAGACCACCACCTGGGACTTCGCGCTGGAAACCCCCGCCGCCCCGGTGACCGAGCGCGCCGACCTGGGCATCGGGCGTGACGACGTCAAGGCGACACGTTCAGGCCTGAGCGTCACCGTCCACAGCCTGGGCGCCAAACCGGCCCCGGCCAGCGTCGTGGTGCTGGAAGACGCCGACGGCCGCGAACTGGCCCGCGCCACCACGCCCGCCCTGCCCGCGCCGCTGGACCTGAAGCCCAAGACCGCCCAGGTGAGCCTGGCGTCGAAGGCCGGCTGGAAGACCGGCTACCGCGTGCGGATCGTCACCCCGGCCGGCGCGCCGGAGATCACCCAGCTCAACAACGTCGTCACCGCCCCCTGACCAAAACCGGAGACCCCGGAGCGAACGCGCTCCGGGGGCGTTGCCTAACCCATGGCCGAAACCCTCACCGTTCCCCGCGATCTCTTCCTGCGCCTGCGCGCCCGGCTGCCGGCCGTCACTCGCGAGCACCTGTTTGACTGCTACGCGATCAGCGAAACCACCTGGACCAAGCTGCGCGACGGCAAGCCCGTCAAGCGCTCCACCCTGGAGCGGATCCTGCACCGCTACGAAGGGCTGATCGCCCGCGCCGCGTGATGCCGGACCGGCATCAACAGGTTCGAGAACGGCATTGGCGGCGCGCCGCCGCCGGCTCCTAGTCTCCCGGCGGGATGAGGTCCCGCCGCCGAACCGAAAGCCGGTCGGCGCCCGGCCCCTCCCGAGAACAAGACCGAGCATCGGTCAGAAAATGTCCCGTCGGGAGGGAAATGGGTATGCATACTGTTCAACGCCGCACATGGCTGGCGAGCGCGTCCTTGGCCGCCGTCTGCCTGGGCCTGGCCGCCACGCCGGCCCTGGCGCGGCAAGAGGCGGCGCCGGCCGCGCCGGCCACGCCGAACAATGACGCCGTCTCGGAAGTGGTGGTCACCGGCTTCCGCTCCAGCCTGGCCAAGGCCCTCAACGTCAAGCGCCAGGAGTCCGCCGCCGTCGACTCCATCCTGGCCGAGGACATCGGCAAGTTCCCCGACCTCAATCTCTCGGAATCCATCCAGCGCATCCCCGGCGTCGCCCTGGCGCGCGACGGTGGCGAAGGCCGGCAGATCTCGGTGCGGGGCCTGGGTCCCCAGTTCACCCGCGTGCGCATCAACGGCATGGAAGCCCTGACCACCGGCGGCGGCTCGGACGCCGGCGGCGGCATCAACCGCGGCCGCTCGTTCGACTTCAACGTCTTCGCCTCGGACCTGTTCAGCGCCATCACCGTGCGCAAGACCGCCGAGGCGGCCACCGAGGAAGGCTCGCTCGGCGCCACCGTCGACCTGCGCACCGCCCGCGCCTTCGACTATCACGGCTTCAAGATGGTCGGCTCGCTGCAGGGCAGCTACAACGACCTGGCCAAGTCGACCAATCCGCGCGGCGCCTTCATGGTCTCCAACACCTGGAAGGACGACACCTTCGGCGCCCTGCTGTCGGTGGCCTACACCAAGCGCCAGCTGGACGACGAGGGCTCCTCGACCGTCCGCTGGGCGACCGGTAACGCCTTCGGCCCCGGCTTCGACGCCCTGCCCAACGGCGCGGGCCTGCCGACCACCGTCAACCCGGCCGCCGCCGCCAACAACGCCGCCTTCCACCCGCGCTTCCCGCGCTACGACAACTATATCGACGACCAGGAGCGCATCGGCGGCACCCTGTCGCTGCAATGGCGGCCCAGCGACAAGACCCTGATCAGCTTCGACGGCCTCTATGCCGACTTCAAGGGCACGCGCGAGGAACAGTACCTCGAGGCGCCGTCGTTCAGCGTCGGCGGGGCCTGCACCGCGGCCAACGTCGCCACCTCGTGCGGCATCGCCCAGACCCACGTGGTGTCCTCGACCATCGACAGCCACAACACGATGATCGCCGGCAAGTTCGACAACGTCGACCTGCGGGTCGAGAACCGCTTCGACGAACTCGACACCAAGTTCACCCAGCTGGGCCTCAACCTCGACCAGCAGATCACCGACGACATCAAGATCACCGGCCTGCTGGGCCATTCGAAGTCGGACCACCAGAACCCGGTGCAGACGACGGTCCAGTTCGACCAGTTCAACGTCCAGGGCTATGCCTACGACTACAGGAACGGCAACCTGCCGGTGATCGACTACGGCAGCGCCCAGCTGACCAATCCCTCGCGCTGGGTGCTGACCCAGATCCGCGAGCGGCCGCAGACCGCCGTCAACACCTATGACGTCGCCCAGATCGACGGCGAATGGGCCAATCTGGGGATCTTCAAACTGAGCGGCGGCGCGGCGTTCAAGGAATACAAGTTCACCACCACCGAGCTGCGCCGCTCCAACGGCACCAGCACCAATCTCGAGCCCACCGTGCCGGCGGCCCTGGTGGCCCTTCCGACCTCGTCCTACGGCAAGATCGCCAGCTTCGCCGGCGCCGACGTGCTGATCCCCGACGTCCAGACCGCCGCCGGGGTGCTCAGCCTCTATGACCAGACCGCCTATGGCGGTGCGTTCCATCTGGGCAAGGAGCCGGCCCTGGGCAACAACCGCGGCGTCACCGAGAAGGACGCCGGCGGCTACGTACAGGCCGACTTCGACACCCAGGTCGGCGGGCGTCCGCTGCGCGGCAATTTCGGGGTGCGCTACGTCAAGACCCAGCAGCAGTCGCAGGGCTACACCTATGTCAGCGGCGCGCCGCTGGCGATCACCGCCGAGCGCGAATACAGCGACACCCTGCCGTCGATGAACGTGGTCTACGAGCCGATCGACAACGTCCTGATCCGCTTCGGCGCGGCCAAGGTGATGTCGCGGCCCGACCTGGGCAGCCTGACCCCGGGCGCGACGATCAGCGTCTCGGGCGCCGGCCGCAGCGTCACCGCCGGCAACCCCAACCTCGACCCCTTCCGGGCCAAGGCCTACGACCTGTCGTTCGAATGGTACTTCCAGCAGTCGGGCCTGCTGTCGCTGGCGGTGTTCAAGAAGGAGATCGGCAGCTTCGTCCAGACGCTGCAGACCAACTCGACCTTCACCGGCAATGCGTTCGGCCTGCCCGACAGCGTGGCCATCGCCGCCTGCGGCGCGACCAACGGCTGCAGCCCCGGCGCCCAGTGGCAGTTCACCGTGCCGAGCAACACCCCCGGCGGCGACCTGACCGGCTACGAGATCAACTACCAGCAGCCGCTGACCTTCCTGCCGGGCTTCCTCAAGCACACCGGCGTGCTGCTGAACTACACGCACGTCAAATCGTCGATCAACTACCTGAACGGCGCCGGCGCGGTGGTGGCCACGGCCAACCTGACCGGCCTGTCGCCCAGCTCGTACAACGCCACGGTCTATTACGAGGACAGCAAGTGGAGCGCCCGGGCCTCGGTGGCCTACCGCGACGCCTACCTGACCCGGATCCCGGGTTCGGAGGCCGGCACCGACGCCGACGGCACCAGCGAGACCCTGAACGTCGACGCCTCGCTGCAGTACACGGTCAACGACCACTTCAAGCTCACCCTGGAGGGCGTGAACCTGACCGACGAGAACCAGGACCAGTTCAACGACTCCGTCGCCGACCGGTCCTCGTTCTTCCACCACACCGGTCGCGAGTTCATTCTGGGCGTCCGTTACACCTACTGACGACCAGATGAAGCGAGGACGCGGCGGCTTGTCCCCGTCGCGTCTCGACAGCAGAGGTGCGCGGACGTCCCTCCCGGCGTCCGCGCGCTTTTCCGTTTCCCCAATCGCGGTGGCGCGGGATGCGTCGCTCGTCCAGGATCAGCCATGCTCGTTCGCGCCCTTCTCGCCGCCGCCGCCTTCAGCCTTGCGGCCGGCGCCCAGGCCCAGATCGCGGTCTCGGCCAATGACGGCAAGCAGGTGCTGGACGACGGCGAGCAGGTGGTCCCGGCCCATCCGGCCCCGGACTCCGTCACCCTGATCGACATGTCCGCCTCGCCGCCCCGGATCATCGGCGAGATCGCCGCCCCGACCAGCGTCATCGGCCCGCCCTCCAGCGTGGCGGTGGCGCCCGACGAGTCCTTCGCCCTGGTCACCGCGGCCCGTCAGCTGACGCCCGGCGATCCCACCACCATCAGCCCGGACGACGTGGTCAGCGTCATCGACCTGAAGACCCGGCGGGTGACGGCCACCCTGCACGCCGGGGCCGGCGCCTCGGGCGTCTCGATCAACCGCGCCGGAACCCTGGCCCTGGTGGCCAACCGCGCCGAGGGCACAGTCAGCGTCTTCACCGTCGCCGGCGGCGTCCTGACCCCGGCCGGCAAGGTCCGGGTCGGCGAGCCGGACTCCTCGCCGGCCATGCCGATCTTCTTCGACGACGACCGCCGGGCCCTGGTGTCACGCGACCGCGATCACAAGATCGTCCAGCTGAGCATCGACGGCGCGACCGTCACCGTCACGCCGGTGATCCTGGCCCCCGGCCTGCGCCCTTACCAGATCGACACCGACGGCCCGCGCCGCTTCGCCGTGTCAGGAAACATCGGCGGCGGCGGGCGCGACGTCGATACGGTCAGCCTGATCGACCTGGCCCCGCCCGTTCCCCGCGTCGTCGACGTCGTGGCCGTCGGCCTGACGCCGGAGGGCCTGAAGATGTCGCCCGACGGCCGCTACGTGGCCGTCAACGTCAACAACGGCTCCAACCTCGGCGTCAACGCGCCGGGCTATCACCCCAGGGGTCTGGTCCAGATCTGGCGCATCGACGGCGAACGCCTGACCAAGGTCACCCAGGCCGGCGTCGGCGGCTGGGGCCAGGGCGTGGCCTGGTCGCGCGACTCCCGCCGCCTGCTGGTCCAGTGCGTGGTCGGCCAGACGATCGAGGCCTTCGCCTTCGACGGCCGTCGCCTGCGCCACACCGCCACCCTGCCCATGCCCGCCGGCCCGGCGGCGATCAGGACCGCCGAACCCTAGGGGCCTTGGCCTTCCTCCGTCAGGCCGGGGCGATCGGGCAGTAGCGGTTCACGAAATCCTGGTGGCTGGGCATCCTGTCCACCGCGCGGGCGATATTGCCCTTCAGATCGTTCAGCGCCTGGCGCAACTGCTCGGGCGGCATCAGGCGACCCATGTGGTGGTGGCCGCCGGGTTGCAACCTCTGCCCCAGCATCACCTGCAGCCAGGAGTCGGTCTGGAACAGTTCGCCCGGGGCCCTGAACACGTGGCCGTTGTCGCGGAACAGAGCGATGCGATGGGCCAGGCTGTCGGGGATTGCCATGGTCCGGCAGTGGTCCCAGAACGGGCTGTCGGTCCGCTCGGTCAGCTTGTAGTGCAGCACGACGAAGTCGCGGATCTTCTCGATCTCGTCGTCGGCCAGGTGATTGAAGCGGTCGCTGAGCGCCTCGTTGCAACCGGCGAACGGAAACAGCTGAAGCAGCCGGTGCACCGCGACCATGATCATGTGGATCGAGGTCGATTCCAGCGGCTCGATGAAGCCAGCGGCCAGGCCCAGGGCGACGCAGTTCTTGTGCCAGGCCTTGCGACGGCGGCCGGCGCGGAAGCGGATGAGCCGAGGCTCGGCCACCATCTCGCCCTCGATCATGTCGCGCAGTCCCGCCTGCGCCTCGTCGTCGCTCATGTGGTCGCTGGAATAGACGAAGCCGTTGCCGATCTTGCCCTGCAACGGAATGCCCCACAGCCATCCCGCCCGGTGGGCGATGGCGCGGGTATAGGGATAGGCCGGAGCGTCCGAACGCGTCTGAACCGCCAGGGCGCTGTTGTTGGGCAACCAGTTGGTCCAATCCTCGAAGCCGACCTCCAGGGCGCCTCCCATCAGCAGCGACCGGAAGCCGGTGCAGTCGATGAACAGGTCCCCCTCGATCACCTCGCCCGACTCCAGCACCAGGGCCTCGATGAAGCCGTCGTCGGAGCGTTGCCTGACGCTGGTGATCTTGCCCTCGACCCGCCGGACGCCCTTGCCCTCGCTCTTCGCGCGCAGGTACCGGCCGTAGAGGGTGGCGTCGATATGATAGGCGTAGTTCAACGAGGCGTTTTCGTCGGTGAAGAACCGGTGATCCTCGGCGGCCTTCAGCTCGAGACAGTAGTCGCCAAGGTCGCCGCCGAACCCCTGCGCCTTGGCCTGAAGCCAGAAGTGGTGGAAGTCACCGAGCCAGGTGGACTTCCCGATCTGGCCGAACGAGTGGATGTAGCGGTCGCCGATCTCGCCCCAGTTCTCGAACGAAATCCCCAGCTTGAAGGTCGCCTGGCAGGCGCTCATGAATTCCGGTTCGTCGAGATTGAGCAGGGCGTTGAAGGTGCGCGCCGTGGGCACGGTCGACTCCCCCACCCCGACCGTGCCGATGTCGTCGGATTCGATCAGGGTGATGTCCAGCAACGGCCCCAGTTGCTTCGACAAGGCGGCGGCGGCCATCCAGCCGGCGGAGCCGCCGCCGGCGATCACCACCTTCTTCACGACCTGTTCGGCCATCGCAGCCTTCTCCTCGTTCATCGGTTCAGTCGGTTGAGCAGGTAGGCGCGCAGGCGGCGGGCCTTGAGGTCGTCCATCGGACCCAGCGCGCCGCGCGCCGCCTCGGGCAGGTGGGCGCCCGCGCGGTCGGACGGCCCGAAGACGTAGTGGTCGAACAGTTCGCGCCAGGCCCGCTTCTCGAAATCGGGGCGATCGCGCAGGCTGAGCAGGCCGTGCAGCAAGGTGTTCATGGGCGTGTCCATGAAGCCCGGCGCGCTGTTCCACCAGTAATTGACCAGCACGTTGAAGGCGTCCAGGGCCTCCACCTGATGCCACCACAGGGCCGGGTAGACCAGCACGTCGCCCGGCTCCAGTTCGGCGACCTGGGCGGCGGCCAAGGCGTCGCGGAAACCCGGGAAGCGGTCGTGGTCGGGGTTCTCGAAATCGACCATGCTCACGGCCTGGCCGCCGGGCGTCGGCTCCAACGGACCGGGATAGAGGTTGTGGACCTGGTCGGGCGGAAACAGCGTGAAGCGGCGGCGTCCGACCACGCAGCAGGCGATGTTGTTGGACATGTCGTAGTGGGCGGCCGCCGTCGTGCGATTGCCGATCCAGATGCTGACCAGCGGCGGCTCGCCGCCGAACGTCTCGGGATCAAGCCCCAGGTCGTTGCGCGCGCGAAAGCCCGGCAGATAGGTGTCCAGGTCGGTGGAACCGACATAGACAGAGGGGCCAGCCTCATCATCGAGATGACGCCGGATGTCGTCCAGGACGGCGTCCAGCGGCTCGCGCCCGGCCTGGAAGTTCATCCCGGTGACGGTGTCGTCATAGAAGAACCGTCCCTTGATCTCCGGCGCGCCGCGATAGGCGACCACCCGCTGGCCCTTGGCGAAACCGGCGAGGTAGGCCATCGCCGGCTCCGGGCCCTCCAGGCCCAGCCGAACCAGCGGCCAGTCGCGGGCCAACCCCCTGAAGATCATCGGCCTCTGCTCGCGCAGGATCTCATCGAAGGGGATGTCCTTCGGCGACGAGACGGCGACCACCGGGGTCCTGCGCGCGATATCGACCATGTGTTCAGACCGCCGTCAGCCGGCGGTTCTTCAGGTCGATCAGGGTCCGCAGGTTTCCCATTGACGACACGACCCACTGGGCCGCGCGCAGAAGCCCGGACCGGTGAAGCCGCAGGAGGTCGGCCGCGTCCAGCCCCACCAGGCGCTCCTGGGAGATCGTGTAGAGGTCGGGCAGGTCGTAGGACCGCTCGTCGTCGAGCTTGATCTCGACCGCGACCGGCTCGATCAGCGCCAGGTCGTCGAAGGCCGCGAACATCGACGGGGCGATCTCCAGGCCGTCATAGATGGCGCCGAGAAGACCCACGACGCCCTGGAGGTAGGGCGCGTTGCCGCCGGCCGGCAGGAATACCGCCTCCCCTTCCGTCCGGCTGATCCGGGGATGATCCAGGTCGACATGGATCATCAGTTCGGGCTGAGCGGAGTCGGCCGAGCGGTCGCCCTGCAGCGCGATCGAGAACGGCCCGCGTTGCTGCACGGCAGGGACATAGCGGGCCCGCCAGCCCCCATCGTCCAGGAACAGGTTCTCGTCGCGGTCCAGCCCCAGCAGGGCGATCGTCTGGTAGGCGCCGTTCGCGTCCTTGCGGAAGAACATCGGGTATTCCCGCTGGACGTCCTCGAACTCGGTCGGCAGCACCAGAACCTGGTTGATGTCGTCGCCGAACCGCGCGCCATGCCCTGTGAGGACGCGCAGGTCCCCATGGTCGACATTGTTCAGCAGCACTCTGTTGGTCATGTCCGCCTTCCGGGCTCACGAAAAGCCGAGCCCTTGCCCCGCGCCTCCAGAAGAAAAAGGTCGCTGCGAACAGCGACCTTTCCCTCATCTTGGATCGACGTCCACCGCCTAGAAGCGATAGCGCGCTCCGAGCAGGAAGCGGCGATCCAGTTCCTGGGCGAACCACAGCTGGTTCTCGTCGCGGGCGTAGGTCCGCAGGCTCTCCTTGGTCAGGTTGATCCCTTCCAGCGAGATGGCCAGTTTCTCGGTCACGTCGTAGCTGATGTTGATGTCCAGCTGGCCGAAGGGCTCGACGAAGACCGGGTTCCGGGAGCCGCCGCGGTTGGTGGCCTGCAGGAAGCGGTCACGCCAGTTATAGGCCACCCGGGCCGAGATGCCGTGCTTGTCATAGATCAGCGTGGCGTTGGCCGTGTCGCTGAGCCCGAGCAGCGCGAACTGGTCCTGCGACGGGTCCGCGGCGATGTCGAAGCCGATGTCGCCCCGGACCATGGTGTAGGCCGCGGCCACGCCGAACCCGGTGTCGCCGAAGAAGTGCTGGGCGGCGATTTCGAAGCCGTGGATCTTGCCGGTCTCGTTGTTGATCGGCTGCGCGACCTGGAAGTTGAACAGCGGATCGGTCGCGGTCGGCTCGATATCGACGGTGGCCAGGATGTTATCCACGAACGCCTGGTTCAGGTCGCCGCTCGGTCCGCGGTTGGCCTGGAACTGGGCGGTCGCGGCGGCCACGGAGCCGGTCTGCTGGATCAGGGCCGTCATCGTGAACAGGTTCACGTCGGTCTGGTCGGCGCCGATCGTCGTGAGCGAAGCCTTGGCGTCGCCCGAACGGGTGCCGGCCGCGCCGGAGCTGGGATCGCGCAGGCCGAACAGGTTCTGCGTGACCGTGCCCGTCCCGACGAAGTTGTTGACCCGCTTCTCGAAGAAGCCCGCCGAGATGAAGCTGCTGGGCTTGTAGTACCACTCCAGCGAAACATCGAAGTTGTCGGAGATCAGCGGCTGCAGGTTCGGGTTGCCCGAGGTGCCTAGCGGGATGGCGCCGTTGGCGATCGGACGGTTGGGCGCTCCGGCGGTCTGGGCGGCGAACAGGTTGCCGTAGTCCGGTCGAGCGATCGTGCGGCTGAACGAGAAGCGACCCACGATGTCGTCGGTCAGGTCCACCTGGAAGTCCATCGCCGGCAGCAGGTTCGAATATTTGCCCTTGCCGGAGATCGGCGCGTAGGTGGAGAGCGTATCGACGCGGAAGTCGTTGTCGGCGGTCCAGATGATCGCGCGCGGCGAACGGACCAGCGACGTGGACGTGACCTTGGTCTCTTCGTAGCGCACGCCGGCCACCAGGGTCGCCGGGCGTCCCGCCAGTTGCGCCTTCCAGGTCAACTGGAAGTATCCGGCCAGGATATCCTCGTCGACGCGGTTGTTGGCCTGGCTGGTGACGGCGACGGCGTTGCCGCGCTGGGCGTAGACCGGCGACAGGGCGTTGTAGAGGTCGACCGCGTTGGCGCGGAACGAGATCAGGCCGGGACCGCTCTGTTTCGGATCGAAGCTGTCGAACTTGCAGGCCATGCAGAAGGTGCTGACCAGGCTGCCGGCGTACTGGTTCACGTCACGCGGGTTGGAGATGCCCCAGCTGCCCAGGTCCTGTTGGGTGTTGATGGCCGACTGGGTCATCTTGGAGGTGCGGTAGTTCACCCCGAAGTCGAACCGGCTGCCGCCGTCGTCGTCCAGATCCCAGGTGGCGTCGGCGCGGATTTCCTTGATCTCGTGCTGCTGGCGCTGGGCGGAGGTGCGGGCCACCTGGCTGCCGAGGTCGCCGACATCCAGCACGCCGTTGGCGTTGCCGCGCGGCAGGGCGTCGTTGATCGTGAAGCTCTGGACCGGGATCTTGCCGCTATAGTCCACCGAGTGGCTCGAAACGATCGGCGCGCCGATGCTGACCGAGGTCGAGCTGGTTCCGTTGGGAGCGTCGGGCGCGCTGTCGGCCTTGGAGATGTGGCCGTCCACCACGACCTTGAACCGGTCGCTGAGGTCCCAGGCGGCGTTCAGCCCGTAGGACTTCAGGGTGTCCTCGTTGGCGCGATACTGCTGCTCGAAGCCCATGTCCTTGGTGCCGCTGAGCGTTTCCTGCAGCAGCACGGCCGTGGCGACGACGGGGTTGTCGTCGAACGTCACCTTGTCGAACGGACGGTTGAACCAGTTGGTGCTGTCGTTGCGCTTCTCGTAGGTCTTGTTGCGGGCGTAGAGGGCGTCGGCCGTCAGGGTCAGGTTTTCGATCGGGCGATACTGCGCCGTGAACTGGCCGTTCAGACGTTCGCGCTGGCCTTCGGAGAAGTGGTAGCGGCTGTCGTTGGGGATCGCGACCAGGGTGTTGAGATCCTTCGGCGCGTTGGTGATCTGGGTGGCGCCGCCGTTGCGGACGAAGCCGTTGGCCGGATTGATGAAGTCGGCGTAGCGGCGGATGTTCCAGTCGTTGGAGGTGGCGGCGCGGCTGGTGTAGTTGCGCTTCTGGTAGGCGCCGAACAGGGCGACGCCGAACTTGTCGCTGTCGTCGGTCCAGTTGAGCAGGCCGGAGACTTCCGGCGTCAGCTTGTCGGCGTCCTCCAGGCTCTTGTCGACGCCGGTGTCGTAGACCGCCTTGACGCCGATGCTGCCCGAAAGCCCGGACTCGCGCGCCTCGAACGGGTGGCGCGTCTTGACGTTGATCGTCGCGCCGATGCCGCCGGAGGGGATCGCGGCGCGGCCGGTCTTGTAGACCTCCAGCGTGCTGACGCCTTCCGAGGCCAGGTTGGAGAAGTCGAACGAGCGGCTGGTGCCGCCGGCGAAGTCCGCCGCTTGGTCGCCGCCGACGGTCACCACGTTGGCGGTCGGCATGGTGCGGCCGTTGACCGTCACCAGGTTGAACCCGCCGCCGAAGCCGCGCACCGTGACCTGGGAGCCCTCGCCGTTCGTGCGGTCGATGGACACGCCGGTGATGCGCTGCAGCGACTCCGCCAGGTTGGTGTCCGGGAACTTGCCGATGTCCTCGGCCGAGATCGCGTCGACGACGCCGCTGTTGCTGCGCTTGATCTCGATGGCGCGGTCGAGCGAGGCCCGAATGCCCGTGACGATGATCTCTTCCACGCTATCAGATTTAGGCGCCTCCTGGGCCGCGGCATGGCCTGCGGCAAGCGCCGCCGACAAGGCCAACAGAGACGCAGACGTAGTCCACCGACGGTGCCGCTTCATGATCGTTTCCCCGCGCTGTGCCCGTGAATTGGGCTTCAATTTTTTTGTTGCGACGCCGTCAAAAAACCTCCGGGACGCCTTGCGGAGGCCCCAAACTTCAACTTGACGACGAAGTCATCGGTAGCGGTAACATCGCTATATGAAACAGGTCAAGCACTCCGAAAGGTCTTTCAGACACTTTTTGACAGCGCTGTTTTGCCGATTTGTCGCGAATATTCGCCAAACCGTTACGGCGTCAGTGGTTCCGTCACTTTTCGACACAATTGTATTATTATTGCTACATCAGCACAAAACTACTTTTGCGCGCACTCAAAACCGGCTTGTCAGGCGCTTGAGCGCGCCGTGACGCCGTGTCGCCCGGGAATCGCGGCCGGACCGGCCGCCCCGGGACGAAGACCGTCCGAACCCCGCCTAAGTTGTCGGCCGAACGGGCATCTGGATCAAGTTGAAGAAGGTCAGCACGACGACGTCGTCCTGGTTGACAACGGTGGTGGCGGTGCGGACCGTGCCGCGATCAGGCCGGGTCCGGGACGGGGTCACGGCGACGAGCTCGCGTCGCACCAGCAGCGCGTCGCCCGGCCGCACCGGGTGCAGCCAGCAAAGCTCGTCGATCCGCATGCCCAGCATCGGCGTGGCGCCGAACGGCGCGAGCTCGACATATTCGCGCATCACCCGCGAGGCCACGTGCCAGCCGCTGGCGATCAAGCCCCCAAACCGCCCCCGCGCGGCCGCGACCGGATCCAGGTGCATCGGCTGCGGGTCGAACTCTCCGGCGAAGGCGATGATCTCGGCCTCCGAGATCGTGAAGGGCTCGCCTTCCCAGGCCTCCCCCACCCGAAGGTCGTCGAGATAGCGATCGGGATAGGCCAAGGCCTACCGCCCCGGCTCGGTCATCGACGGCGGATCGCTGGCGGGAAAGCTCTCCTCCAGGGCCTCGTCCAGCCGCGCGTCTTCCCGGGCCTTGGCGTTGATCGCCAAGCTGGCCTCCATGCGGGCCAGCTGCTCCGGGGTGGCCGACTTCTGATGCCGGGCCTTCCAGTCGGCGAAGGGCATGCCGTAGATCGCCTCGCGCGCCTGGTCGCGATCGAGCGCGCCGTCCGAGGCTTCGCTGACCCAGTCGGCCAGGCAGTTGCGGCAAAACCCCGCCTCGCCCATCAGGTCGACATTCTGGACGTCGCGCCGCAGCCGCAGGTGCTCGATCAGCCGCCGGAACGCCGCCGCGGCCACCCGATCGTCCAAGGAAATCTCGCTCATCACCGCCTCGCTGGTCCGCACGCGCCTGACCTATCCCACCCTTCGCGCGCGACGCAACGCCGGCCGGTCGCTTCAGGCGCCGAGCAGCGCTTCATAGCGGGCGATGTTCTCGATCAGCCACTGTTCGAGCCGTTCCAGTTCGTTGATGTGGGTGGGGGTCTCGTCGCGCTCGCCGCCATCGCCCTCACGGGCCTTGACCTGCAGATCGCCGCTGCGCAGGGCGCCCAGGCGCTCGGCCAGGGCTTCCTGTTCCTGCTTGTGGCGCTCGATGACGCGATTGAGTTCGGCCTTGTCCATACGCGGTCTCCACGGCGGGCCTGACGCCACGGCCAGACCCCAGGCGTCGAGCTTACGACCACCGCCCCCGCGCGTCGATCAAGCCGCCGGGGTACAGGCAAAAAAAAGCCCGGCGCAAAGGCCGGGCAGTCATTAGGGAGGAAACGCCCAGGAAGGGCAGGAGCGCCAGAGGCGGCTCCACGGGTTGATATCTAGTGGGCCCGGTTCGAGGATCAAGGTGGGTCTCCACCTTTGATGCGCACATCGCCCAGAAAGGATGACCTCGCCGACAAACCGAGCAAGCTGCGCCATGATGCCCAAATCATGGGCGCGAAAACCCTCGACCCCGGACCCCGAGGGGAATCGCGGCGGCGTCGCCTCAGCCCTTCAGGCGCACCTTCACGGTCGTCGACAGGCCCGGACGCAGGCGCTCCAGCCCCGCCTGCCCCGGTTCGATGCGAATCCGCACCGGCACGCGCTGGACGATCTTGGTGAAGTTGCCCGTCCCCGGCTCGAACGGCAGCAGCGAGAACTGCGAGCCCGAACCCGGCGCGAAGCTTTCCACCGAGCCCTTCAGGGCCGGACCGTCCAGGGCGTCGACCTTGATGGTCGCGGCCTGGCCGATGACCATGCGCGACACCTGGGTCTCCTTGAAATTGGCCACCACATAGAGCGCCCGCATCGGCACCACGGTCAGCAGGCGCGTGCCCGGCTGCACATAGTCGCCCGGCTCGGCCTGGCGGTCGCCCACCACCCCGTCGATCGGGGCGCGGATCAGGGTGTGGGCCTGGTCCTGACGCGCCAGGTCGAGGGCCGCCTGGGCGCGGGCGACCGAGGCCTGGGCCTGGGCCAGGGCGGCGTTCAGCGAGGCCCGCTTGGCGGTCGTCACCGAGGCCTGGTTGCGGCTGACGTCGAACTCGGCGCGGCTGCGCTCGGCGGTCGACTGGGCGGTGATCGCCGCGGCCTGGTAGCGCTCGACGTCGCGACGGGCGACCGCGCCGCTGCTAGCCAGGGCGTCGAAGCGGGCCCGGTCGGACTGGGCCTGGACGTTCTGGGCGTCGGCGGCGCGGATCGAGGTCTGGGCGGCGCGGATGTTGGAGGCGGCCAGCTGCTCCTCGGCGTCCAGGGCGACCAGGGCCGCGCGCGCGGCCTCGACCGAGGCCTGGGCGTCCTGAAGGTCGGCGCCGGCCGAGGCGACGCGAGCGTCGAACTCCTCGGGGTCGATGCGCACCAGCGGATCGCCGCGCCTGACGGTCTGGTTGTGGGCGACCAGCACCTCGGAGACCAGGCCGCGCACCTTGGGCGCGATGGTCGAACTGTCGGCCTGGACGTAGGCCGCGTCGGTCGAAACCACGGCCTTGGGCGCGGCCAGGTAGACGCCGCCGGCCACGGCCAGCACGATCGCGCCACCGACCATCAGGGCGGTGCGCGGCGAGAACGGCAGGCCCTTGCGGGTCTTGGCCGTCGGGGCGACCGGAGCGGCGACGCCGACCGGCGTATCGAGGATCGCGGCGGTCATCGCTCGAACACCAGCAGGGTCGAGGTGGCCGAGGCGTAGAGCCGCCCCGCCGCGTCCTTGATCGTCGCCTCGGTGAAGGCCGCCCGTCGGCCGAAGGTCACCACCCGGCCCTCGGCGCGAACCGGGCCGGTCTTGTCGGTCATCGCCCGGTGATAGGTCACCTTCAGCTCCAGGGTGGTGTAGCCCTGGGTGGCGCTGAGCTTGGAATGGGCCGCGCAGCCGCAGGCGGAGTCGAGCAACGTCGCCGCATAGCCGCCATGCACCGTGCCGATCGGGTTGTAGACGTGCTGGCCCGGCGTGCCCTCGAAGGCCGCCCAGCCGTCACCGGCCTCGACCAGGGTGAATTCCAGGGTGTCGCCGATCGGCGGACGGCCTCCGGCCGCCACCATGGCCCGCAGTTGCTCCAGCCCGGTGACGCCGGGGGCGAGTTGGTCGGCCAGGGTGGTCATTGGGTCAGCTCCAGGCCGAGACGGCGTTGCAGGGACGTGCGGGTGCGCGCGAGGATGGCGTCCGACCGCGCGGGGTCGGGCTCGGCCCGGGCCAGGGCGACGGCCCCGACCATCTCCGACAGCATCGAGCCCGCGGCTTCCTCGGCGTCGGCGCGGCCCAGCTCGGCCAGCACCTGGGCCAGGCGGCCGGTCAGGTCGGCCACGCCCTGGGCGAAGCGCTCGCGCGACGGGGTAGCCAGGCGCGGGGCGTCGGCCGACAGGAACGGCAGGGGGCAGCCGGCGGTGCGCGTGTCGCGATGGGCGGCCGACAGGTAGAAGTCGAGATAGGCGGCCAGCCCTTCGGCGGGCGTGCGCCCCTCCACCGCCCGGTCCAGCCGCGCCCGGCCCTCGACGAACATCTGGCCGACGGCGGCGGCGACGAAATCGTCCTTGGACTTGAAATGGGCGTAGAAGCCGCCGTGGGTCAGGCCGGCCTCGGCCATCACCGCGGCGACGCCGATCCTGTGCGGCCCCTCGGCCCGAAGGGCCTTGGCCGCCGCCTTCAACACCCGCTCCCGGGTCTGCTGCTTGTGGTCCGCATCGTAGCGCATGGCTTGCGATCTCCATTGCATGATGCATATAATATTATGTCGATCATACTTTCAAGAGGGCGTCATGCGCGACACCGCCGAAATCCCCGGTCCGCCCCCCTCGCCCCCAGCGCCGGCGGCGATCAACCCGTTGAGCCTGCCCGACGCGACCAAGTACCTGATCTTCGCGGTGATGGCCTTTGGCCAGTTCATGGCTCTGATTGACATCCAGATCGTCGCCGCCTCGCTGAACGACGTGCAGGCCGGGCTGTCGGCCGGCCCCGACGAGATCAGTTGGGTGCAGACCGGCTATCTGATGGCCGAGCTGGTGATGATCCCGTTCGCGGCCTTCCTGGCCCAGGCCCTGTCGACCCGCTGGCTGTTCGCCCTGTCGGCCGGGCTGTTCACCCTGTCCAGCGCCCTGTGCGGCATGGCCTGGGACATCAATTCGATGATCCTGTTCCGGGTGATCCAGGGCTTCGTCGGCGGGGCCATGGTGCCGACGGTGTTCGCCACCGGCTTCGCGATGTTCGAAGGCAAGCAGCGGGCGATGATCCCGGCGATCCTCGGCATGGTCTCGGTGCTGGCCCCGACCCTGGGCCCGACGGTCGGCGGCTGGCTGACCGACGCGGCCGGCTGGCGATGGATCTTCTACATCAACATCGTACCGGGGATTCTCGTCACCCTGCTGGCCGCCAGGTTCATCCGCGTCGACGCGCCGAAGCTGTCGATGCTGAAGACCATCGACTATTCCCATCTGGCGGCCATGGCGGTGTTCCTGGGCGGGCTGGAATATGTGCTTGAGGAAGGCCCGCGCCACGACTGGTTCGGCGAGCCGTCGATCACCATCGCCGCCTGGCTGTCGTTCGTGGGACTGCTGCTGTTCCTGGAGCGCTCGTTCAACTCCGGCGGACCGGTCGTGCGGCTCAGCCCGTTCCGCAAGCCGACCTTCGTGTTCGCCTGCGTGTTCAACCTGGTGATCGGCTTCGGGCTCTATTCGGCGACCTACCTGATCCCGGTCTTCCTGGGCCGGGTGCGCGGCTATAACAGCCTGGAGATCGGCACCACCGTGGTGGTCACCGGCGTCGCCCAGATCCTGTCGGTGGTGATCGCCGCGCGACTGTCGCAGCGGGTCGATCCGCGCATCCTGATCACCGTCGGCCTCAGCGCCTTCGCCGGCAGCCTGTTCCTGACCTCGCACCTGACCCCGGAATGGGGCTTCCACGCCCTGCTCTGGCCCCAGGCCCTGCGGGGTTTCGCGATCATGCTGTGCATCGTGCCCAGCGTGAACCTGGCCCTGTCGGGCTTCGCCATGGCCGAGCTGCGCTACGCGTCGGGCCTGTTCAACCTGATGCGCAACCTGGGCGGCGCCATCGGCATCGCCGTGGTCAACACCTGGCTGGGCGACAACACCCGCATCCACGTGGCGCGGATGGGCGAGAGCCTGGGCGAGGCCGGCCGCGTCGCCCCCGACTTCGTGGCCGGCCTCGCCGCCCGGATCGGCCAGCTGACCCCCGACCCGACCCACGCCGCCCTGCTGGCCCAGGGCGAACTGGCCAAGGTCATCGGCCGCGCCGCCACCACCCTGGCCTTCAACGACGTCTTCCGCCTGATGTCGTGGATCTTCCTGGCCGCCCTGATCATGGTGCCGTTCTGCAAGCCGGCCCCGCAGACCTCAGCGCCGCCGCCGGACGCGCATTGAGGCGGCGCGTGGACACCCAAAGCTTGGCCGGGTAAGGATTCGGCCGCTCAACCCGACGAGGCGAAGATCGATGAACGCTCCCCTGGCCAGCGTCTTCGCCGAACGGGTGTCCAGCGCCCACCGCTTCGGCCTGGAGCGCGTCCGCCGCGCCGTGCGCTTCGCCGTCGCCCATCGCGACCGCAAGCTTCCGCGCCTGGGCCAGATCCGCAACCTCGACTATCCGGCGCCCAGCGGCCGCCGCGCCGCGCGGCTGTATGTGCCGATGGACGCTCCCGCGACCGGTCCGGCCGTGCTGTTCCTGCATGGCGGCGGCTTCGTCATCTCCGACATCGAGACCCACGACGCCCTGTGCCAGCGCCTGGCCCACGCCTCGGGCCTGCGGGTCGTTTCGGCGGCCTATGGCCTGGCGCCCGAACACCCCTTCCCGTCGCAGATCGCGGACGCCAAGGCCGCCTTCGCCTGGATGCGCGACGAGGCCGCCGGCCTGGGGATCGACCCCGAACGCCTGGCCGTGGCCGGCGACTCGGCCGGCGCCTACCTGGCCGCGACGGTGGCGGCCGACGCCAACGCCGAGCGCCCCGGCGCCGTGCGGGCCCAGGCCCTGCTCTATCCGCTGCTGCATCTGGACGACGAGGTCTGGGCCCAGACCCTGCTGCGGGACTCCCGCCTGATCGGCCGACTGGCGGTGGCCTACATCAACGCCCAGTTCGCGGGCGTCGTCGCCCCTTCCCTGCTGGACGCCATCGGCCCCGCGACGCCGCCGACCTTCCTGGTCAGCGGCACGGTGCTGGATCCCGTCCACCCCGACACCGCCCTCTATGCCCAGCGCCTGGCGGCGGCGGGGATCGCGGTCGATCTGCGGGAGTATCCCAGCCAGGCGCACGGCTTCGCCAACTTCACCCACGTCTCGCCGGTCGCCGTCGAGGCGATCACCGCGCTTGGCGAACGGCTGGGGAAGGCGCTACGAGACGGCGCATGACCTCCGCCCCTCACAAAACGACGCTCTACATCGACGCCGACGCCTGCCCCGTGAAGGACGAGGTCTACAAGGTCGCGGCGCGCTACGGCCTAAAGACCTTCGTGGTCTCCAACAGCTGGATCCGCGTCCCCCTGACCCCGGCCATCGAGCAGGTGGTGGTCGACGCCGGCCCCGACATCGCCGACGACTGGATCGCCGAGCGGGCCGGACCGGGCGACGTGGTGATCACTAACGACATCCCCCTGGCCGACCGGGTGCTGAAGGCCGGCGGCCAGGCCCTGGGCACGACCGGCCGGCTGTTCACGACAGACACCATCGGCTCGGCCCTGGCCTCGCGGGCCATCGGCGAGCACCTGCGCTCGATGGGCGAGGTCACCAGCGGCCCCAAGGCCTTCGGCCCCGCCGACCGCTCCAAGTTCCTGCAGGCGCTGGACACCGCCGTGGTCAAGGCGCGGCGCGTGGTCCGATGATCGAGATCACCAGCTGGCTGCGGATCGACGACGACGAGCTCGTCGAGAAGGCCACCCGCGCCTCGGGCCCCGGCGGCCAGCACGTCAACAAGACCTCGACGGCGATCGAGCTGCGCTTCGACGTCAGGAACTCCCCCACCCTGCCCGAGGACGTCAAGACCCGGCTCGAGGCGCTGGGTGGCAGCCGCATGACCCTGGACGGGGTGCTGGTGCTGTTCGCCCAAGGCAGCCGCTCGCAGGAGATGAACCGCCAGGAGGCGCGCGAGCGGCTGGTGGAGCTGATCAGGCGGGCGACAGAAAAACCGAAGCCCCGGCGGCCGACCAAGCCGACCTATTCCAGCAAGCTCAAGCGGCTGGAAACGAAGGGCAAGCGGGCGGGGATCAAGTCGCTAAGGGGAAGGCCGAAGGGGGACGATTAGTGGGAGGCTGGCGATGGTTAAGTTGAATCCAGAGAGGGAGGCGACCAACCGCCTCGTCTCGTTCGTGCGATCCGTGGCCATGAAGCGCGCCATTGAAGCGGCCAACCCCGGCCCCACCGCGAACTATTGGCTCGTCATCCGGTCGGGTCTCTTCGACCAGGCCGTGGTCGAGTGGTGCGTCATGTTCGGCAACCACAATCAGCCGCTTCACTGGAAACAGCGGTTCGATGAGAACGCTTTCCGCGACGGCCTCATGAAGACTACGGGCAAGACGCGTGACGAATGGGACGAATACGGTGCGGCGCTGACAACCTACCGCAACGAGATTGCCGCTCACGTCGATCTGACGCCGACCACGGTCAAATTCCCGAACATGGACGCGGCCCTTGCCGCCGCGTTCTACTACTACGAACGGCTCTGCGATTTCGGCCAAGGCGACCCGGCGGCACTCCGGCGCGAATACGATGACAACCTGAAAACCTTTACCGCCTTAAGCGAGGCGGCTGTTGCGGCCACGACCGGGACCGGCATTCTAGGGGGTTAGGCGTAGGGTTTCAGCGAACCCTAGTTGTTGCGATCACCGGCCAAGCCTGCGACCGTTGGGCGAATGCCGGGGGACCAACGTGAAGAAAATCGCCTGTCTGATCGCCACGATGGTGGCCATGTCGCCAGTCACCGCTTCCGCCAACTTCATTGAGAACCGGGCGAGCTGGAACGAACTATCTGCGCAGCAGAAAGAGGGCTACGCGGTCGGGGTCTTCGACGCCCTGCTATTCGTCTACCAAAACGACAAAGACCTATCGGCAGCGGCGCTAGGGCGTTTGGATTGCGCCGGCGAACTGGCCATCACCGGCCCTGATCTGTCGAAGATGATCAGCGACGCCTACGTCCGCGACACTGCCAATTGGCAGCAACGCCCCTCGGCGCTCCTCTACACAGAGACCTATCGGACCTGCAAAATCTACATCGACGCCGAGCGCGTCAAACTAGGCTTGAAGGTCATACCGTGACGACCGCTCCATCGGTCAGTAATCTTGGTTAGGCTCCGGCGTGTACGCGCCGCCCCTCGTCGGCTCATACGGCTGGTCGGCAAAGGCCTGATCGAGTTCCTTCTTCACGCCGCGCAACTGTCGGCGCGGAATGCCGTGAAAGCGGCCGAAGTTGTCGAGAACTCCGGCGCGGTGCAACTGCTCTCTGGCGAACGACGTAGATTCATAGGGAAAATAGAGGGTATGCTGATCGCCGACCTTCAGCGGCTTCGGCAAATCGCCCCCGAATGGTCCTAACATCGCCTCGGGGCGAACCAAGCTTTGGATCGGGTTGACGTAAGCCGCCTGCCCCTTCCGGAACAGCCCGCGCTTGATTGTGACGACGAAGTTCTGAACGCTGATGTCAGTGGGGCCGAAGTTCGTGGCGAATGCGCAGATGTAGGTTGGCCGCGTCGCGCCTTGGTAGCCACCAGTGATATAACCGATAGCGAACTGGAGCCGGATGCGCGCTTTGGGGAAAAGGAACTTTGACCAGACGTTCCAAATGAACCCGGCCAACGAAATCGTCGCCGAGAACAGGCTGATGATCAGAGCATAGTCGGCCGTGTTCAGCTTCATGGTCGTCCCCTGTCATCCGCCTCGAACCTAGGATGACGCCCGTCCACGGTCCAGCTACGGTTGAGCATGGATTGGACAACGATCATCACGTCATCGGTCGGCGCTGGCGCGAGAGGAAGGACAGAGAACAGCTTGAATTTCACCAAGTCCGTCATCGCCCGGTTCATCCGGGCGACCCAAGCTGAACTTGCCGTCTCGGCATAGGTCCCCCGAACAAGTCGGGGGATGACGACGGTGGGGTAAAGACTACCCCTGTTCCCAAGCCGCGCCATGCGGCGCCGGGCCATACGACAGCACCTCGTGCTTCCATTCGGGTTCGGAGATCAGGCCACCGAGGATCTTCTGCAGGTAGGTCGCCAGGTTGGCCTGTTCTTCCTCGGTCAGTTCGGCGCAGACTTCCTGGTTGATCGGCCGGATGTCATCGCCCACGCGACCCAGAAGTTCCGCCCCCGCCGGCGTCAGTCGCACCACCACCTTGCGGCGGTCCGACGCCTGGGTTCCGCGCTCGACGAGGCCGTCGCGGATCAGGCCGTCGATCGAGCGGGTCAGGGTGGTGCGGTCGGCGGCCGACAGCTTGGCCAGGCGGGTCATCGAGCATTCGCCGAACCGCGCCAGCGAGGCCAGGGCGACCCACTTGCCGAAGTTCAGCCCGTGCTGAGCGATGCAATCGGCCGCCAGGGCGCGCCGGTGCTGCTCGGTCTGGTACATCAGATAGCTGACATAGGTCGGCAACGGCAAACCGCGGCCCTCCTCATGGTCCTGATCTGACATGGTTCCCCCCACGCCGTTCGGGCGCTGTCTTCTCACAAGCTTGGCCGTCGCACAATCATCGCGCGCGGATCGCCCGCGCGGTCGCGCTCGAATGCACGTTTCATGGAAACTCCCGACGCCGATCCCGTGGCGTGAACGGTGATAGCGTCACCGTTCGCAAAATCCTAACGCCACGTTAACCACCCGGTTCCAGACGACAAAAACCCCGCGAACGGATTCGCGGGGTCGATGTGTCTTTCGCCTTGAAGCGAGGCGGCGGCGCCCTTCTGGCGCGCGCGCCTCTCAGTTGGGGATGGTGGCGTTGCGGGCCCGGGCCCGGGTCAACCAGTCGTCCGGATAGGTCTCGCGCACCACGATCGACTTGAACTGGCCCACCGGGATGTGGGTGTTCTCGCCGGGATTGAGGTCGCGCGACACGGAGTGGCCGGCGAACTCCTCGATGATGGTGATCACCTGGCTGCTGCCGGCGGTGTTTTCGATGAAGACCATGTTCATTGTCGTCGTTCCGAAAGCTCTGGGGTCAGCTTGAGGGTTCAGCGAAAGGCGATCAGGCGATGTGCAGTTCGATGGCCGGCGCCGAGGTCGGCTGGCGGGCCCAGGTCTTGATGTCCGAGGCCGTCTGCGGCCGGCGGAAGGCCCCGCGGGCGTGGTCGTCGCAGTAGGAGCCTCGGGCGGTCTTTTCGCGGCCGCAGAAGCCGAAGTCGTTGGCGTCGGGATTGCCGATCGGCCAGCGACAGGAATGGGTGGAGAGACCCAGGATGGTCGAGGTCGGCGCCATCTCGGCCAGTTCGATCAGGCGAAGGGCGGTCCGCGGCGCGGCGGCGATGTCGCGGACGGGACGGGTGCGGGCCGGGGCCCGGCTGGCGGAGCGCGCCGCGGTGCGCTGGCGGACCGGAACCTCGCGGACCGTGATGCCCAGGCGGTGCACCTTGCCGATCACCGCGCTGCGGCTGACGCCGCCCAGTTGCCGCGCCACCTGGCTGGCGCTCAGGCCTTCGAGCCACAATTTGCGTAGCGTGGCGGTGCGCTCATCGTTCCAGTCCATGACCTTGTTTCCATCCCGGCGCCAGAGCAGCCCCTCCGGCCCTATCTGGGTACGTTTATGGTTAATTAGGGTCAATTTATTATGTGCATACCCACGGTTTGCGATTGCCCATTTTGCGTTTGCAATCTGTTAGATAGCCCTCGTTGTCGCAGGGCGTTCTCTGAAAGGTGGCGAGACCTTGACCGAATAACGGCGTTATATATTGGATGCGAGACCCATAGTTGGGCAGGAAAATGAATGCGGCGCGGCGCCGCACAGCTTGCGACATAGTGTCAGTCGGGAACCCTTGGATGCGTCAGTTTCACCTCGCCGCGACGGCGGCTTTTTGCGTCATTCTAGCCGGCTGCTCGAAGCCCGCCGACAGCGGTTCGGGCGCCACCTCGGCGACTCCGCCCGCCGCGGCGCCGACCGACACCGAGAAGCAGGCGCTGCTGGCCGCCCTGCCCGCCCCCTACAACACCGGCAACCTGCTGAACGGCCAGAGCAAGTTCGCCCTCTGCCGCTCGTGCCACACCATCACCCAGGGCGGACCCAACATGACCGGCCCCAACCTCTACGGCGTGTTCGGTCGCAAGGCCGGGACCCTGGCCAGCTACAAGTACTCGCCCGTGGTCGCCGCCGCCGGCTTCGACTGGGACGCCGAGCACCTGGACAAGTGGCTGGCCGACCCGCGCGGCTTCATGCCCGGCACCAAGATGACCTTCGCCGGCCTGAAGGATCCCAAGGACCGCGTCGACCTGATCGCCTATCTGAAAGTTGAGACCGGCTACAAGCCTCCCAAAGGCTGAACTGGGACTGACCCATGGACGACGCGCAAGCGCTGCTGACCAAGGTCTACGACGCCTATAACCGGCAGGATTTCGCCGCTTTCTCGGCGTACCTGACGCTGGATGTCGATTGGCCCAACCAATTGCAGGGCGGCCGGGTGGTCGGTCGCGACGCCGTGGCCGCCCAGTGGCGAGAGAACGCCAAGTCGATCCAGGTGGATCTGGCCCCGGTGACCTTCGCCCTGCAGCCCGACGGCCGGGTCGCAGTGAACGTCAACCAGGTCGTGCGCAACCTCGGCGGCCAGATCTGGTCCGACAGCTGCGTGCGGCACCTGTTCACGCTGGACGGCGGGATGATCGCCCGGCTGGACGTCGAGCCGCTGAATGGAGGAACCTGACCATGAGCGCGGCGTCGGACCTGATCACCCGGTTGCTCGACGCCCTCAATCGCCGCGACCTCGACGCGGCCATGGCCCAGATCCATCCGCGGGCCCGGTTCCGTGACTATCTCGAGGGCGGCGAGGTCGAGGGCCACGTGGCCATTCGGGACTTCTACCAGCGCCTGTTCGACATGCTCGCGCCCGACCTGGCCCTGATCACGCTCAAGACCCTGCCCGGCGGCCGGGTCCGGGCCGACATCCAGTCCTCGGTCCGCGACCGTTCGGGCCACCTGTGGTCCGACACCCGCGTCGTGGCGGTCTACACGATCACCGACGGGCTGATCTCCAGCGTCGAACTTCTGGACGGCACGGGGTAAGAGGCGACCTAGGGCCGGGGACACACACATGTGTGTGTCCCCGGCCGCATCCCCGCCTTCAGATCAGCAGGTCCGCGCAGGCGTCGAGGATCGCGTCGGCGTCCAGCCGGTACTTGGCGTAGAGGTCCGGCAGGTCGCCCGACTGGCCGAAGGTCTCCAGGCCCAGGGCCCGCAGGCGCATGCCGCGCACCGAGCCCAGCCAGGACAGCGTGGACGGCGCGCCGTCGATCACCGTCACCAGCCCGGCGTCGCGTGAGAGCGGGGCCAGCAGGGTCTCGATGGTCGAGGTCCGCGCCGCGCCGTCGGTCCAGCGCGAACGGCCGGCGGCGGTCCAGTCCTGGTGCAGGACGTCGGCCGAGGTGATCGCCAGCAGGCCGGCGCCGGGCTCGTCCTCCAGCACCGCCTCGAAGGCGGCCAGGGCCTCGGGGGCCAGCGCCCCGGCATAGGCGATGGCCAGGCGCGCGCCGGGGGCCGGCGGCCGCAGCCAGTAGGCCCCTTCGACCACGCCCCGGCGCCAGGCGTCGTCGGCCCGTTCGGGCTGGGCGATCACCCGGGTGGACAGCCGCAGATAGGTCGAGGCCCCCTGCTCGGCCTGGATCCGTTCGAAGGCGTGGGCCATCAGCACCGCCGTCTCGTCGGCGAAGGCGGGCTCGTAAGCGTCCAGCCCCGGCTGGCTCATGCCGATCAGCGGCGAACCGATCGACTGGTGCGCCCCGCCTTCCGGAGCCAGGGTCAGGCCGGACGGCGTCGCCACCAGCAGGAACCGGGCGTCCTGGTAGCAGGCGTAGTTCAGCGCATCCAGGCCCCGGGCGATGAACGGATCATACAGGGTGCCGACCGGGAACAGGCGCTCACCGAACAGCGGCGCGGTCAGGCCCAGGGCCGCCAGGACGATGAACAGGTTGTTCTCGGCGATGCCCAGCTCGACATGCTGGCCGGTCTCGACCTTGGACCACACCTGGGACGAAGGGATGCGCCGGCGCTTGAAGACGTCCTCATGGGCCCGGCGCTGGAACACGCCGCGCCGGTTGACGAACCCGCCGAGATTGGTCGAGACCGTGACGTCCGGCGAGGTGGTCACCACCCGGCCGGCGAACTCGTCGTCGCGGCGCGAGATCTCGAACATCACCTTGCCGAACGCCGCCTGGGTGGACTGCTCGCCGCCGCCCAGCACCGGGACCAGCAGTTCGTCGGCCGTCGGGGTGGCGACGGTGGGCGCGAGGTGGCGGCGCTGGACGTCGGCGGCGAACGGCGCGCGGGCGACCAGGCCCTTGAGCGCCGTGCGCTCGGCGCTGGACAGGCCCGACAGCGCGTCCCACTCCTCGCCCTCGGTCACGCCCAGCCGGCCGCGCAGTTCGGCGATCTGGGTCTCGGTCATCAGGCCGGCGTGGTTGTCCTTGTGGCCCTGGAACGGCAGGCGCAGGCCCTTGACGGTGTAGGCGATGAAGAAGCGCGGAGCGTCGTCCTGGCCGGCCCGCTCGAAGGCCTCCAGGATGGTCTCCATGCAGTGGCCGCCCAGCTCGGTCATCAGTTCGCCGAGGTCGAGGTCCTTGTAGCCGGCGACCAGCGCCAGGGCGTCGGCGTCGCCGGCCAGGTCGGCGGACAGTCGCTCGCGCCAGGCCGCGCCGCCCTGGTAGCTGAGGGCGGCGTAGAGATCGTTGGGGGCGGTCTCGATCCAGGCCTTCAGGGCCTCGCCGCCCGGCTTAGCGAAGGCCTCGCGCTGGCGCTTGGACCATTTCAGCGTCTCGACCGTCCAGCCGGCGGCCTCGAAGATCTCGCCGTAGCGAGTGAACATCCGGTCCTGGGTGGTCGCGTCCAGGCTCTGGCGGTTGTAGTCGACGATCCACCAGGTGTTGCGGATGTCGTGCTTGCAGGCCTCGATCAGGGCCTCGTAGATGTTGCCCTCGTCCAGCTCGGCGTCGCCCAGCAGCGAGATCATCCGGCCCATCCGCTCGGGCTTCACCGCGCCGCGCGCCGCCAGGTAGTCCTGGGTCAGCGAGGCGAAGGCGGTCATGGCCACGCCCAGCCCCACCGAGCCGGTGGAGAAGTCGACGTCGTCGGCGTCCTTGGTGCGCGACGGATAGGACTGGGCCCCGCCCAGGGCGCGGAAGGCTTTCAGCTTGTCCAGGCTCTGGCGGCCGAACAGGTGCTGGATGGCGTGGAACACCGGGCTGGCGTGCGGCTTGACCGCCACCCGGTCCTGCGGCCGCAGCGCCTTCATATAGAGCGCCGTCATCAGGGTGGTCATCGAGGCGCACGAGGCCTGGTGGCCGCCGACCTTCAGGCCGTCACGGCTCTCACGCAGGTGGTTGGCGTTGTGGATCGTCCACGAGGCCAGCCAGAGAATGCGTTCCTCGATGCGACGTAGAAGCGCAAGCTCCTGCCGTTTCGCCGCCAAAATGGCTTCAGCCATGCTTCCTCACCCAACTCAGACGGGTGAGGCTTGCCCTTCCCCGTTCTTCTCACGGGCTTCATAGTCCTCGATCTGCCGCGCCGTCCACTCCGGAGACTTCGTGAAGCGGGCGAGCAGGTTGTAGAACACCGGCACCACGAACAGCGTCAGCAGGGTGGCGAAGATCGCGCCCATGAAGATCACGGCGCCGATCGTCTTGCGGCTGCCCGCCCCCGCGCCCGTCCACAGCATCAGCGGCAGGGCGCCCATGGCCGCAGCGATCGAGGTCATGATGATCGGCCGCAGGCGCAGGGCGGCGGCCTCGATCACCGCCTCCTTCACCTTCAGGCCCTCGTCGCGCAGCTGGTTGGCGAACTCGACGATCAGGATGCCGTTCTTGGCGGCGATGCCGACCAGGATGATCAGGCCGATCTGGCTGTAGGTGTTGATGGTCGAGCCGGTGACCAGCAGGCCGAACAGCCCGCCCAGCACCGCCAGGGGCACGGTCAGCATGATGACGGCCGGGTGGATCCAGCTCTCGAACTGCGCGGCCAGCACCAGGAAGACCAGCAACAGCGCCAGGCCGAAGGCGACGCCGACGGCGCCGGAGGCTTCCAGGAAGTCCTTGGCCTGGCCACCCCACTTGACGCTGACGCCGGGGGTAGGCCGCGCGGCGGCCTCGTCCTGGAAGAACCTGACGGCGTCCTCGACGGTGTAGCCCGGCGCCAGTTGCGTCGTCAGGGTCACCGAGCGCAGCCGATCGACACGGGGGCGGTCGGGCGCGTCGCCGCGCAGCTCGGTGGTGACGACGGTCGACAGCGGCACAAGGGCGCCCGACTGGGTGCGGACCTGCAGCTGGTCCAGGTCGGCGACGCTGCGGCGCTGCTCGAGGGTGGACTGCAGGATGACGTCGTATTCCTGGCCGTTCTTGATGTAGGTCGTGGCGCGGCGGGAGCCGAACATCGTCTCCAGCGCCCGGCCGATCGATTGGGCCGAGACGCCCAGGCTGGCGGCCTTGTCGCGGTCGATCCGCACCGACAGGCGCGGCGAGGTTGGCTCGTAGTCGATGCGCGGCCGCGACAGGCCCGGATTGTCCTGAGCGGCGGCCAGGATCGGCTTGAGCCAGTCGGCCAGCTCGACATAGTCGTTGCCGGTGGCGATCAGGTCGACATTGGTGCCGCCGCCCCCGCCGCCCCCGCGCTGGAAGGCGCCGCGCACGCTGGCCACGGCGCGTACGCCGGTGATCTTGCTCAGGGACTTGTTGAGTTCGGCGGCCACCTGGTCGGCGGTCTTGTCGCGCTCGCCCCAGCCCTTCAGCACCAGCACGCCGTTGCCGGTGTTGAACTGGTTCTGGCCGAAGCGCGGCACGGCGATGATGGTCCGCTCGGCGACGCCGTCGGCGCGGTACTTCTCCAGTTGCTTCTCGACCTGGTTGGCGGCCTTGACGGTGTAGTCGAAGCCGGAGCCTTCCGGGCCGTTGATCGAGATGTCGACCCGGCCGCGGTCCTCGGCCGGCACCAGTTCCTGCGGCAGCACCGCGAACAGCCCGCCGGCGACCAGCGCCAGGAACAGCACCACCAGACCCGTGCCGATGCTCGCCGAGCGCGCGGCCAGCAGGCCTTCCAGCGAATGGCGATAGCTGTCCTTCAGCCGGTCCATCGCGTAGTCGACCTTGCGGTTGAACCAGTTGCCGCCGGCGGCCGGCCGGAGCAGCTTGGAGGCCAGCATCGGCGACAGGCTCAGCGCCAGCAGCGCCGAGAAGCCGACGGCCGCCGCGATGGCCACGGCCAGCTCGACGAACAGCCGGCCGATATAGCCGGGCAGGAACATCAGCGGCGCGAACACCGAGATCAGCACGATGGTGGTGGCGACGACCGCGAAGAACACCTGCCGGGTGCCGCGCAGGGCGGCGACGTTGGCGGGCTCGCCCTCGTCCACCCGGCGCTGGATGTTCTCGACCACGACGATGGCGTCGTCGACCACCAGGCCGACGGCCAGCACCAGGGCCAGCAGGGTCAGCAGGTTCAGCGAGAAGCCCAGCGGGGCCAGGACGATGAAGGTCGACAGGATGCAGATCGGCGCGACGATCGAGGGGATCAGGGCCGAGCGCCAGCTGCCCAGGAACACCAGGTTGACCAGGGCCACCAGACCGATTGAGATGCCCATGGTGACCCACACCTCGTGGATCGCCTCGGCGGTGAAGATCGAGTTGTCGACGGCCTTGATCAGGTGCGTGCCGGCCGGCAGCGTCTTGTTGATCTCGACCAGTTCCTTGTCGACCACCTTGGAGATGGCCACGTCGTTGGCCTGGGACTGGCGGGTCAGGAAGATGCCGACCTGGTTGACGCCGTTGCCGCGGAAGATCTTGCGACGCTCGTTGGAGCCTTCCTCGACCCGCGCCACGTCGCCCAGGCGCAGCACGAAGCCGCTGGCGTTGGCCGGGCGCAGCGGCAGCTTGGCGAAGTCCTCGGGCCGCGAATAGCTGCGGGCGACACGGATGGTGAAGTCCTTGGCCTCGCCTTCCAGCGCGCCGGCCGGCAGTTCGACGTTCTGGTTGTTCAGCGCGGTCTCGACGTCGTCCACCGTCACGCCGCGCGCCGCCATGGCGTCGGGGTTGAGCCAAATGCGCATGGCGTAGAGCTGGCCGTTGAGGCCGGCCTGGGCGACGCCGGGCACGGTGGACATCCGCTCGACCAGGTAGCGGTCGGCGTAGTCAGCCAGCTCCAGCGGCGACAGGGTGGTGGAGGTCAGGTTAAGGATGATGATCGGCGAGCTGTCGGCCTGGGCCTTGGCGATCTGCGGCGGGTCGGCCTGGTCGGGCAGGTTGGCGGTCACCCGGCTGACGGCGTCGCGCACGTCGTTGGCGGCGGCGTCCAGGTCGCGGTCCAGGGTGAAGGTGATGGTGATCTGCGAGCGGCCGTCGCGCGAGCTGCTGTTGACCCGGTCGATGCCCTGGATGCCGGCCACCTGGCGCTCGATCACCTGGGTGATGCGCTCCTCGATGACCTCGGCCGAGGCCCCCGTATAGGTGGTCGAGATCGACACCACCGGCGGATCGACGTTGGGCAGTTCGCGGATCGGCAGGCTGGTGAAGGCGGCCAGGCCGATGACGCAGAGGATGATCGCGGCGACGGCCGCGAAGACTGGGCGGCGGACGGAAAGGTCGGACAGCATCAGCCGGCCTTGACCTGGTCGAGCTTGTGACCCTGGGGCTTGCCGCCCTGGGCCTTGTCGCCCTTGCCGCCGCCGCTGATCGGTGCGCCGTCCTGCACGCGGTTGAGGCCGTCGCCGACGATCCGGTCACCAGCCTTCAGGCCCGAGACGATCTCGACGAAACCGTCGGCGCTGAGGCCGGTCTGCACCGTGGTGCGCCGGGCGATCTGGCCCTTGGGCCCCTTGGCGACCAGGAACACCGAGGCCTGCGTGCCCTCGAACTGGACGGCGGCCTCCGGGACCGCCACGGCCTGGCGCTGCCCCTGGTCGATGCCGACCTTGATCAGCATGCCGGGCTTGAGGCGTCCGCCGGCGTTGGCGAACTCGGCCCGGGCCTTGAGGGCGCGGGTGGTCGGGTCGATGCGGGTGTCGATCTGGGCGATATGCCCCGTGAAGCTCTCGCCCGGCAGGGCGTCGGGCGCGGCGGTGATCGTCAGGCCCTCGCGCAGGATCGGCAGGTAGCGGTCGGGCACCGAGAAATCGACGCGGATCAGCGAGACGTCGTCCAGGCTGACGATGGCGGTGCCGGGGCTGATCAGCGTGCCCGGCGCGATGTCGGAAATGCCCACCCGGCCGGCGAACGGCGCGCGGATCACCCGGTCCAGCTTCTGGGCGCTGGCGGAACTGAGCGCGGCGCGGGCGGTGTCGCGGGCGGCCAGGTACTGCTCGGCGGTGGCGCGGGGGGCGACGCCCTTGTCGGCCAGCGCCTTCCACCGCGTGTATTCGCGGTCGGCCTGGGCCAGCTGGGCCTGGGCCTGGGCGATGCCGGCGTTCTCCTGGTCGGCCTTCAGCTCGACCAGCACCTGGCCCTTGGACACCGCCTGGCCGTCGGTGAAGTGCACGGCCGTGATCAGTTCGGCGGTGTTGGAGGTGATGGTCACCGATTGGCGTCCCTTGGCCACGCCCAGCACCTCGATGCGGTCGGTGAAGGCGCGCGGCTGCACGGTGATCTGCGAGACCGCCGTGGCGCGTCCGCCGCCGCCCGGTCCGGCCTGGCCCTTGGCCTTGCCGCCGAGGCCCAGCTTCAGCCCGCCGATCACCAGCATCAGCAGGACCGCGACGATCGCCGCGACGAGGAAGAAGTGTCTGCGGATCACGAAAAGCTCCGGGCGCCGAAAGGAGTCGGTCTAGCTGTCTGAGTGCGGCTCATAGCCGCCTGCCCTAACCCACGTCCAGTGACACACGGATGACCGAATATTACGGTTTTGACACAGTCAGAACCGACGCCACGCCGCGATGACGGCGCCCTGGTCGGCGGGGGTTTCGCGACCCGACAGCGCCTGGCGCCACCCGACCTGCAAACTCCAGTCCCCCAGATCGCGCACCACCGACAGCTCGGCCTTCATCCAGCGCGATCCGACCGGCTTGGATTCCGCCTTGCCGGCATAGGTCTGGGCCAGGATCAGCCAGGGTTTGGCGGGGCGGAGGCCCAGGGTGAGGTCGGCCCGGGTCTCGTCGGCCAGCCCGCCACGTTTCAGTCGCGCGACCTGGATTTCACCGAAGACATGCCGGCCGCGCCAGTCCCGCGAGGTTCCCGCCAACAGCCTCGCTTCGAGGTCGGTGTCGCCCCGGCCGGGCGCCGCATAGCCCGCATTTCGCCCCACCCCGTCCTTGGCGGCGCCCAGATAAAGGCTGACCGCTGATCGATCCGTATGCAGCAGGGCGTAGCGCAGGCCCAGTTCGATCGGCCCGCGCCCATCATAGGCGACGAAACGATCGTGGCCGCGTGTCACGCCGGCCTTGGCCTGCAAGGTCAGGCGATCGGTCAGGCCGTATTCGCTGTAAAGCGACAGGTTCTCGTCGCGCCGACGGTCGATGGCGACGCGCGCGCCGTCCGGATCAAAGCCCTCGTCGGCCTGCTGGTCCTCGTATTTGAGGATGGCCAGCCCCTCCCCGTCCTTCATCGGCCAGGCCCCGGCCCAGGCGGGCTGCGCGCAAAAGAAAGCCGCCGCGACCCCAGGGATCGCGGCGGCCCATCGTTTTCGCCGTTTCGGCGTCAATCCGCGTAGCCGGGGGACTCCCGGTCGAGCTTGCGCAGGTTGCCGGGCCAGGCCAGGCCGGCGATCATGCCCATGCCCATGCCGGTCTGGTTGCGGACCTCGGCCTGGGCGGCCTCCGGCGCTTCCAGCACGTTGTCGCGGCCGGCGCTCAGGGCCATCACCTGCTGGGCGCAGGCGCGTTCCAGGAAGAACATCCCCAGCCAGCACTCGGCCGCCGTCATCCCCACCGACAGGGTGCCGTGGTTCCGCAGCAGCATCAGCTTCTTCTCGCCGAGGTCGGCCACCAGCCGTTCTCTTTCGTCAAGGTTGAGCGCAATGCCTTCATAGTCGTGATAGGCGAGCTGAGGCAAGACAATTAGCGACTGCTGCGACAGCGGCAGCAGGCCGTCCTTGTTGGCCGACACCCCGACGCCCTGGTCGGTGTGGAGGTGCATGACGAAATGGGCGTCCTCGCGGGCGGCGTGGATCGCCGAGTGGATCGTGAAGCCCGCCGGATTGATGAAGTACGGCGTCTTGTCGATGACATTGCCGTCCAGATCGACCTTGACCAGCATCGAGGCGGTCATCTCGCCGAAGAACATGCCGTAGGGATTGATCAGGAAGTGGTGCTCGGGCCCCGGGATGCGGGCCGAGATGTGGGTGAAGATCATGTCGTCCCAGCCGTGGACGGCGACCAGGCGATAGAGCGCGGCCAGGTCGACGCGGGCCTTCCACTCGGCCTCGCTGACCTTGTCCTTGAGCGACGTGGCGATGGGCGATGCACCGTCGGCCATGAGCGGATCCTTCCTAGGTTATCGTTGTTCCCTTGAAGGTCGCGCCGCGAGGCTCTTGCGTCAAGCGGGCGTTGGAGGTGACGGGGACACACACTCACCCCACGGCCGTTGATCATGGGCCCCGGCGCGGGCAATGAGTGTGTGTCCCCAACCGCGAGTCCCCCATGATCCCCTGGCAGCATCTCGACACCGCCCAGGTTCCCGGCGACGGCGACGAACTGCGGCTGATGCGGCGCGGGACCGAATATTCGATCATGACCGGCGGGATCGAGCTGATGAACAGCCGGCTCAGCGGGTCGGAAGAGGCCCTGGCCACCCTGGCTTTCGAACGCATCGGCGGCCGGCCCGGGGCGCGGGTGCTGATCGGCGGCCTGGGCATGGGCTTCACCCTGCGCGCCGCCCTGGCCGCGTTCGGCCCGGACGCCAGGATCGTCGTCGCCGAACTGGTCCCCGCCGTGGTCGCCTGGGCGCGCGGCCCGCTCGGCGGTCTCTACGGCGACAGCCTGTCGGACCCCCGCGCCCAGATCCATGCGGGCGATGTCGGTGAACTGATCCGCTCGGGCGAAGCGGCCTTCGACGCCATCCTGCTCGACGTCGACAACGGCCCCGGCGGCCTCAGCCGCAAGGAGAACGACGGCTTGTATAGTCCGGGCGGGTTGGCGGCGACCAAGCGGGCGCTGCTTCCCGGCGGCGTGCTGGAGGTTTGGTCCTCAACCCGCGACAGCGCCTTCACCCGGCGGCTGAAACAGGCCGGCTACGCGGTCGAGGAGGTCGGCGTGCGCGCCCACAAGGGACGCGGCGCGCGGCATGTGATCTGGATGGCGACCAGGCCCTAGCTGACCCTCCCCCACAGGAGCAGGACTTAGTCCGACCGGTCGCCCTTCATCAGCCGCGCCTTGTCGCGCTGCCAGTCGCGGGCGGCTTCGGTTTCGCGCTTGTCGTGGTTCTTCTTGCCCTTGGCCAGGCCAACCTCGAGCTTCACCAGGCCCTTCTCGTTGAAATAGATCTTCAACGGGATCAGCGTGCGGCCGTCGCGCTGCACGGCGCCGATCAGCTTGTCGATCTGCTTGCGATGCAGCAGCAGCTTCCGATGGCGGCGCGGCTCGTGGTTGAAGCGGTTGGCCTGGCCGTAGGGCGGGATGTCGGCGTTGATCAGCTTGATCTCGCGCCCTTCGACCGAGGCGTAGGACTCGGCGATATTGGCCCGACCGACGCGCAACGACTTCACCTCGGTGCCGGTCAGCATGATGCCGGCCTCGAAGGTCTCCTCGATGAAATAGTCGTACCGCGCGCGGCGGTTCTCGGCGATCGGCTTGGTCATCAGACCAGACCAGCCTCGCGCATGGCCTCGAGGATCACCGGCTTGGCTTCGTCGGCGCAGGGCGAGATCGGCAGACGCGTGGTGGGCTCGCACAGGCCCAGATGCGCCATGGCGAACTTGGTCGGCGCCGGCGAGGCGTCGAGGAACAGCGCCTTGTGCAGCCGCACCAGGCGGTCCTGCCAATAGAGCGCCGTTTCCCACTCGCCGCCCAGGCAGGCGTTGATGAAGGTGGCGCAGGCGTCGGGCGCGACGTTGGAGGTCACCGAGATCACCCCGTGGCCGCCGTGGGCCACATAGCCGAGCGCGGTGGGATCGTCGCCCGACAGCATCACCCAGTCGGGGCCGCACAACACCCGCTGCATGCTGGCCCGGGTCATGTCGCCGGTGGCGTCCTTGATGCCGACGATGTTGGGCAGCTTGGACAGCCGCGCCAGGGTCTCGTTGGCGACGTCCGAGCCCGTACGGCCCGGCACGTTGTAGACCAGCACCGGAAGCTGCACGGCGTCGTTGATCGCCTTGTAGTGCTGGTAGATCCCCTCCTGGCTGGGACGCACATAGTAGGGCGAAACCACCAGGGCCGCGTCGGCGCCGACCGCCTTGGCGTGGGCGACCAGTTCGATGGCCTCGGCGGTCGAGTTCGAGCCCGCCCCGGCGATCACCGGCACGCGGCCGCGCGCGGTGTGCACGCACAGCTCGACCACGCGCTTGTGCTCGTCGTGCGACAGGGTGGCGGTCTCACCCGTGGTGCCCACCGGCACCAGGCCGTGGACGCCGCCGGCGATCTGGCGCTCGACCAAAGCCACGAAGGTTTTCTCGTCCACCGCGCCGTCGCGGAAGGGCGTGACCAGCGCCGGAATGACGCCCTTGAACGGAGAATGAGCCATGACTTGCAATTTGCCGTGAGAAACGCGCCGCGACGGTTGCGGCTGGAGAATGGGGGCGGACAATATCTTGGTCGCAGCGTCCCGCAACTGCTCCGTCGTCCTCTGATGTGATTTGGGGACGTTTCCGAGGGGGTCAATCCTCGGCGAAGCGGTCTATAGGTGCTGGGAAGGACGGCGATCGCCGCAAATCGGCCCCGTCCCCCCTCGAAAAAGGACATAGCCCCGCTCCGCGAGAGCCGGGAGGTTAGGGAGACAAAGTTTTGGCGTCAGGGCTGGGTAAGGTGTTGCTGGGCGGAGCCGGCCCTATTGCGGCTTTGGGGGTCGTGGCCTTCGGGGTGGCGGTCGCCCAGGAGGATGTCGCCGACCTGCCCCGCGCGCCCCAGCCCTACACCGGCTCGGCCACGCCGCGTGGCCTGATCACCACCCCGCCGATCGCCAGCTACGCCACGCCCGCCGAGGCCGACGCCGGCAACCTGCGCATCGCGGTGACCAGCCGCGACCCCTCGACCATCCGCATGGCGATGAGCGGCATCCAGGACCCGCTGTCGCGCAAGATCGCCCTGTGGGCCCTGGTCGACGCCGGCGCCGAGACCATGAGCTTCTTCGAGCTGGACCAGGCGCGCCGCGACCTGTCGGGCTGGCCACGCGGCGGCCGTCGCGACGCCGCGGCGGAAAAGGCCCTGGCCACCTCCGGCCTCGACGCCCAGCGGATCATCGCCTGGTTCGGCGGAGCCGATCCCAAGACGGCGGAGGGCGCCATGGCCCTGGCGGCGGCCTACCAGGCCGCCGGCCGCACCGCCGACGCCACCAACCTGATTCGCCGCTTCTGGCGCGACCAGGTGTTCGAGCTGGACGCCCAGCGCGGCATGTATGCGCGGTTCGGGACGCTGCTGACCGCCGACGACATCACGCGCCGCGCCGATATCCTGCTGTATGGAGCCCAGGGTCCGGCCGCCCGCGACGCGGTGGCCCTGCTGCCCTACGACCAGCAGGCGCCCGCCCAGGCGCGCCTGGCCCTGCGCGGCAACGCCACCAACGCCAACGACCTGTTCGCCGCCCTGAGTCCCGCCCAGCAGGCCTCGCCCGGCGTCGCCTTCGAGCGCGCCGCCTATCTGCGCCGCAAGGGGCTCGACACCCTGGCCCTGCCCTTGGTGCGCCAGTTCCCCTCGCCGCCCCCGACCGAGGACGCCGCGGCCGCCGTCTGGCGCGAGCGTCGCGCCCTGGTGGTCGGCGCCCTGAAGAACGGCGACAGCGCCGGCGCCTACGCCGCGGCCAATGCCGGGCTGAAGGCCGGCGCCGACGCGGCCGAGGCCGAGTTCTACGCCGGCTGGATCGCCCTGACGCGGCTGCGCAACCCCGACGCCGCCGCCCGCCACTTCGCCCGCATCGCCGAGATCGGCGCCTCGCCGATCACCCGCGGCCGCGCGCTGTACTGGCAGGGTCGGGCGGCCGAGGCGCAGGGCGACCAGATCGCCGCCAAGGCCTTCTACTCGGAGGGCGCGCGCTACATCACCACCTTCTACGGCCAGTTGGCCGCCGAGAAGGCCGGGGTCACGGAGATCCGCCTCGACAAGGACCCCGTGGTCACCCAGGCCGACCGCGCCCGCTTCGAAGGCCGCGAACTGGTGCGCGCCGCCCGGGTCCTGGCCGGAATCGGGGCCCGCGACGCGTTCAGGGCCTTCGTGCTCTATATCGACGACCAGCTGCCCAGCGCCGAGGAGGAAGCCCTGCTGGTCGATCTGGCCCGGAACTATGGCGACCAGGACCTGGCCATGCGCGCCGTGCGCACCGCCGCCCAGCGCGGCTTCATCCTGGCCGAGCGCGGCTATCCGCTGCTGGACCACCACTTCACGCCGGGACCGGGCGCGGCCGAGACGGCCTTCGTCTATTCGATCTCGCGCCAGGAGAGCAATTTCGACCCCAACGCCCGCTCCTCTCCGGGGGCGCGCGGCATGATGCAGCTGATGCCGGCCACCGCCGCCAGCGTGGCCCGCCAGCTGGGCGAGGCCCACAGCGTCGACCGCCTGTCGGACCCGTCCTACAACATGCGCCTGGGCTCGACCTATCTGGGCAGCATGGTCAGCAATTTCAGCGGCTCCTACATCATGGCCGCCGCCGCCTACAACGCCGGCCCCAGCCGTCCGCCGCAATGGACCGCCCTGTGCGGCGACCCGCGCGGCGCGACCACCGACCCGCTCGACTTCATCGAATGCATCCCGTTCTCCGAGACCCGCAACTACGTGATGCGGACCCTGGAGACGACGATGGTCTACCGCGCGCGGCTGAACGGCGGGGTCGCGCCGCTGACGCTGTCCACGGACCTGAAACGGGGCGGATACAGCTACGCCATGCCATCCGCCCCGATCGGCGGCCCGATCGGCGGGACGACGGCGCCCTCGACCACGGCGATCCCGATCGGCGGATACCGGCCGGGGACTCGGTAACCTTCGCCCTCTCCCGGAGGGGAGAGG
>NZ_AKKF01000240.1 GCF_000281955.1 Caulobacter sp. AP07
ACGCGGCGGCCGCCGCGAAGCGGAAGGCCGACGCCGCCGCCGAGGCGGCCGCCAAGACCCACTAGGGGCCCGGGGGACAGGCGCATGCGCCTGTCCCCAAAAAGACCGCGCACAGCAAAACGCCCGGGGCTCTTACCCCGGGCGTCTCGTTTACGCTTACTGGTACGCCACTAAACTCGTGATGCTTTTCAGTTGGCCAGGCGGCGCAGGAAGGACGGGATCTCCAGATCCTCGCCTTCGTCGGCCTGGGGCTGGTCCAGCGGTTGCAGGGCCGGACGGGCCGAGCCCGTCGCCGGACGCTGCTGCTGAGCGGCCGGCTGCTCGTAGCGCTGCTGGCGGCCACCGCCGAACAGGCTCATCCAGCCGCCCGACTTCTGGGCGCGGCGGTCTTCGTAGGTTTCGCTGTACAGCGGCTCGTCGTCGGCTTCGGCGACCATCGGGTCGACGATGCGGGTGACGCGCGGGGCCGGCGCGACATAGGGCTCGGGCGCGGCTTCCATCACCGGCTCTTCGAAGCGCAGGTCTTCCTGCGCGTCGACGGTCGGGGCGGGTTCTTCGTAGGCCGGTTCCGGCGCGTAGGACGCGGTCTGGACGGGACGCTCGATCGGGCGCGGCTCGTAGCGCATGCCCGGACGGCCGGCCTCGGCGGTGATCGGGGCCGGCGCGGGCTGCGGGGCCGGGCGGGTGGTCTCGACCACCAGCGGCTGTGCCGTGGTGTTGCGCGACACCGGCTTGGGCTCGATCTGGGCGATAGAGGCGCCGTCCATGCCGGTGGCGACCACCGACACGCGGATCACGCCGTCCAGCGACGGGTCGAAGGCGGCGCCGAAGATGATGTTGGCTTCCGGATCGACCTGATCCGAGATGGCGTTCGCCGCTTCATCGACTTCAAGAAGCGTCATGTCCATGCCGCCGGTCACGTTGACCAGCACGGCCTTGGCGCCCTTCAGCGAGACTTCGTCCAGCAGCGGGTTGGCGATGGCGTTCTGGGCGGCCATCAGGGCGCGGTCTTCGCCGGTGCCCTCGCCGGTGCCCATCATCGCCTTGCCCATTTCGGTCATGACCGTGCGGACGTCGGCGAAGTCGAGGTTGATCAGGCCCGGCAGGACCATCAGGTCGGTGATCGAACGAACGCCCGAGTGCAGCACCTGGTCGGCCATGCCAAAGGCTTCGGCGAAGGTGGTGCGCTCGTTGGCGACGCGGAACAGGTTCTGGTTCGGAATGACGATCAGGGTGTCGACATAGCGCTGCAACTCACCGATGCCGGCGTCGGCCAGGCGCATGCGGTGGCGGCCTTCGAAGTGGAAGGGCTTGGTGACGACGCCGACGGTCAGGATGCCGCGTTCGCGAGCGCACTTGGCGATGATCGGGGCCGCGCCGGTGCCGGTGCCGCCGCCCATGCCGGCGGTGATGAACACCATGTGCGCGCCGTCCAGGTGCTCGCCGATTTCCGGGAAGCTCTCCTCGGCGGCGCTCATGCCGACTTCGGGGTGAGCCCCGGCGCCCAACCCTTGCGTGACTTGCACGCCCAGCTGGATGCGACGGTCGGTCTTGGCGAACTGGAGCTGCTGCGCGTCGGTGTTGGCCACCACGAACTCAACACCCTCGAGGCCAGCCTCGATCATGTTGTTGACAGCATTGCCGCCTGCGCCACCGACGCCGAACACCACGATACGCGGCTTCAGTTCAGTGGTACGCGGCGCGGAAAGAGAAATAGCCATGGGACCCTCGCGTCCTAAACGCCGAATTCGTCAACTACCGAGCAGACACCGCCGGGAGTCATCTCGACGATCGGGTTAACAGAACAACCACCAACCTTAATCGGTGGTTAACTGCATAAGCTGAGTCGGCCCTCGGTCGACCCCCGCAGAGGGGAAAAAATCCAGTTATCCCAAGGAATCGTGGGGTTTCCTCCACTTCCCGAACCTAGCCGAAGAGGCTGTGCGACGGAACGCCGCTGACCGAAAAAGCCGTCCGAAACCCTGTTTTCGTAGGGCCTGAAACTACACTGTTAGGTGTTTCCGACACTTAGATCCTTAAGGTTTATGCTTAAGTTCTGTTAACACTTGGCCGCAATTCTTGCCCTTGGCCGGCAAGACGAGAAAATTCGCGCGGTCACAGAAATTTACAGTCGGGTCCAGGTCGGCGCGACTCAGCCGAGCTTGGCGCTCCCGGAACCTAGATTCCGGGAGCCTTGGTCCAGGAGGGGGACAGGGTCCCCGATTGTCCGGTCAGAGATTGTCGCGCAGCCAGGCGGCGGCCTTGGCGACCGGGCTGGCGTTGGGGTCCATCGGGCGCTTGCGGATCGCGGCGCCGGCCAGGGCCTTGGGCGAGACCACCTCGCGCGGGCCGAAGGCCGAGCGGTGCAGCACGCCGGCGGCGGCGCAGAAGGCCGGACCCGACGCGGCGTCGGCCAAGTGCGGCACCCGGCGCGGACGGCCCAGGCGGACGGGACGGTCGAACACCCGCACGGCCACTTCACGCACCCCGGCCAGCTGGCTGGCGCCGCCGGTCAGGACGATGCCCGCGCCCGGCTCGACCGGCGCGCCCGAGGCCCGCAGGCGCTCGCGCAGCAGTTCCAGCGTCTCCTCGACGCGCGGCTGGATGATGCCCTTCAGCAGGCTGCGGGGCGCGATCACCGGACCGGCGCCCGGATCGTCGCCTCGCGGCGGGGCCTCGATCATCTCGCGGTCCTCGTTGGCCGAGGCGATGGCGCTGCCGTGCAGGGTCTTGATGCGCTCGGCGCCGGCGACCGAGGTCTGCAGGCCGCGGGCGATGTCCTGCGTCACGTGCCCGCCGCCGACGGCCAGGCTGTCGACGTGGCACAGGGCGCCCTGGTTGAACACCGCCACCGAGGTCGAGCCGCCGCCCATGTCGATGCAGACGGCGCCGAGGTCCATCTCGTCCTCTTCCAGGGCCGCCAGGGCCGAGGCGAAGGGCGCGGCGACCACGCCCTCGAACGACAGGTGGGCCCGCTCGACGCAGTGGGCCAGGGTGTGGAAGACGTTCTCGTTGATCGAGACGACCAGCAGTTCCAGACCCAGGGCGCGGCCGAACATGGCGCGGGGATCGCGCACGCCCTTCTGGCCGTCCACCGACCAGGCGATCGGCAGCAGGTGGATCGGCTTGCGGCCGGGAATGCGGACCTGGGCCAGGGCCGAGGCGATGGCGCGCGACAGGTCGCCGTCGGCGATCGGCCTGGCGCCCAGCGACACCTGGGTGGTGACGCGGTGGCTGGCCAGCTGGCCGCCGGCCGTGCAGATCGAAACGCCCTGGACGTTGACGCCGGCCACGGTCTCGGCCCGCTCGACGGCCTGGGCGATGGCTTGCGCCGCCTCGTCCAGATTGACGATCGCTCCGCCGCGCACGCCGCGCGACTGCACATAGCCGACGCCGGAGGTGGTCAGGGTGCGGTTGTCGCGGTGGATGCCGTCCGGCTTCATGATGAAGCAGGTCACCTTGGACGCGCCGAGGTCGACGGCCGCGACCGCCGGCTGACGCACCAGCGTCGCCTTCAGGCCTTCGCGGGCCTGTTTCCGGTCATCCAGTCGCGACATCGTTAGAGACACCTCACGCCCATAGTTCATCTTCAGGCCCCGCCGGCCACGGGCTGCCCGGGCAGCACCGCGTCACGAGGCCTCACGGCCACCATCTCGGGATCGCGCAGATCGATGCGCGCGAAGCCGAGATCGAGGATTCGTTGTCGTTGATCGAGTTGATCCAATTGAATCAGCGCGGACTCTTCGTCAATGGCCGGCAGCTGGATCAGCGAACCATCTTTCAGGCGCAGGTCCCAGCGGCGGTCGTCGACCCGCACCAGGGCCTCCAGGCGGTCCCGCAGCCGGGGCCGCGCATTGACGGCCGGCAGGATGGCGCCGGCGGCCTGGTCGGCCCCCTGCCCCACCACCAGCGGCAGCTGCGGGAAGCGCGCGGCGTCGGCCTCGCGGATGATCCGCCCTTCGCCATCGATCACCCGCATCGCGCCGGAATGCTGCCAGACGGCCAGGGCCGGGCGCTCCTCGACGGTGATCGAGACGGTGTCGGGCAGCAGGCGCACGACCTTGGCGGTCTTGACCCAGCCCACGCTCTCGACGCGGGCCCGCAGGTCCTCGAGGTCCATGCCCAGGGTAGGCTGGTCCTGGTAGAGCGCCGTGGCGTTCATGATGTCGGCCTTCGCCATCGGCGAGGCGCCTTCGATGTGCACGGCCTTGAGCTTGAAGCCCAGGTCGGCGAACTGGCCGTCGACGCCGCGCCCGAAGGCCGCGGCCAGCCGTTCCGTACGATGACCGGTGGCCAGGGTGGCGACCAGGGCGATCAGCAGGGCCGCGCCGGCCACGCCGAGGGCCAGCCGCGGCGACACGCCCACCCCGCCACGCGCGGCGTGCAGCTTCCCCGTCGGCGGCGCGGGGTTACGCGCGGCCGACCGGCCCTTGTTCGGACTTGCGGGCGCTTCGGCCCGGGGGCGCGTAGGCTTACGCGATCCCCCCCGCATCACCGCGGGCATAAGCGTCCTCCACGATCCAAAACACTAAACGATCAAACGAGACCCCGACGTGGTCCGCCTGCTCGGGAACGAGCGAAGTGGGTGTCATGCCAGGCTGCGTATTGACCTCTAGAAGGACCAGAAGGTCGTTAATTCCGTCATAACGGAAGTCACATCGGGTCACACCTTGGCAACCAAGAGCTGCATGGCCAAGCTCCGCCATGCGCATCGCCCGGTCCCTTACTGCGTTCGGGATTGGCGCTGGAATAACGTGGGTCGATCCACCTTGCGAATACTTGGCGGCGTAGTCGTAGAAACCTGTGGACGGACGAATTTCAGTGACCGCCAGAGCCCTTGGACCCGTTGCACGGCCAAGGACAGCGACCGCCAGCTCCAATCCTGGGATGTAGGGCTCGACCATCACCGCGTCCCCGAAGGCCCAGTCCGGCGCGGCCAGTTCCGGCGGCGGCGCGTTGGCGCCCTCGCGCACGACGAACACCCCGACCGACGATCCCTCGGCGTTGGGCTTCACCACGTAGGGCGGCTGCATCACATGGTCGCGCGCGACATCTTGGCGGTCGAACAGGCCGCCGCCGGGCACGGGGACGCCGGCCGCCGCCAGCACGGCCTTGGACTTGGCCTTGTCCATCGCCAGGGCCGAGGCCAGGACGCCGGAGTGGGTGTAGCGCAGGCCCAGGGTCTCCAGCACGCCCTGCACCCGGCCGTCCTCGCCCCAGCGCCCGTGCAGGGCGTTGAAGACCAGGTCGGGGGCCAGCTTGGCCAGGACCTGGGCGACGTCGCGGCCGGGGTCGACGGGGGTGACCTTGGCGCCGAGGCGCTCGAGGGCGGCGATATAGGCCGCGCCCGTGGCCAGGCTGACCTCGCGCTCGGCGGAGGGGCCGCCGAGCAGGACGGCGATGTGGCGGCCCGCGAGGGGTTGGGGGTCGGCTGGGGTCATGGACCGCAGCCGTACCGGTCTGGTGTCGAGGCGTGAGGGAGAGAGGGTCGGCGTTTGATGCACCCTCTCCCGGAGGGGAGAG
>NZ_AKKF01000241.1 GCF_000281955.1 Caulobacter sp. AP07
TCGCAGAGGCTGTCCGGGACCCAGGGGCCGGTGCACTGCGGTTGCCCTGGGTCCCGGCCTTTCGCTTCGCTACAGCCGGGATGACAACGATGGGGAGGGCGGCATCGAGTCCGAACTCAGGCTGTCCGGTCGCGAGCCATCATCCGACCTACGTCATCTGCTCATGTTTCAGGCAGGTGCGCTGCCTGTCTGCTGAGCAATCGCGCGATGCGCGCCCATCGACACCGCATTGCAGCATGGCGCGTGACACCGCCGACCTGCCAGCCCTTCACTGACATCAGGCCTTCGGACAACGGCGTTCGTGGCTGCCAGAGACGACCGCTCGGATGCGGTCACCCGCCGGACGCTGAACCGTCCCCTCTCGCAGACACGCAACACCGAGGGCTCCCATGCTTTCTCGCGATTTCCTCAAGGCCGGCCACGCGCCGACGCTGTTCGCCGCGTTCCTGTATTTCGACCTCAGCTTCATGGTTTGGGTGATCCTGGGCCCGCTGGGCGTCGCCATCGCCAAGGACTTCCATCTCGACCCCGCCCAGAAGGGCCTGATGGTCGCCATCCCCGTCCTGGCCGGGGCGCTGCTGCGCCTGGTCAACGGCGTGCTGGTCGACCGGATCGGTCCCAAGAAGACGGGGATGATCGGCCAGATGATCGTCCTGACCGGCTTGGTGCTGGCCTGGGCGGTGGGCATCCACAACTATCATCAGGTGCTGGCCCTGGGCCTGGTGCTCGGCGTGGCGGGCTCGTCGTTCGCCGTCGCCCTGCCGCTGGCCTCGCGCTGGTATCCGCAGGAGCATCAGGGCCTGGCCCTGGGCATCGCCGGCGCCGGCAATTCGGGCACCGCCCTGGCCGCCCTGTTCGCGCCGATCCTGGCCAAGAGCTTCGGCTGGCAGAACGTCATCGGCCTGGCCGCCATCCCGCTGGCCGTCGCCTTCGTCGTCTACATGCTGCTGGCCAAGGACGCCCCCGAGCAGCCCGCCCCCAAGAAGCTGGCCGAATACATGGACGTGCTGAAGGTGCCGGACGCCTGGTGGCTGATGCTGCTCTATGCGGTGACCTTCGGCGGCTTCGTCGGCCTGGCCTCGTCCCTGACCATCTATTTCAACTCCGAATACGGCCTGACCCCGGTGGTCGCGGGCTTCTTCACCGCCGGCTGCGTGTTCGCCGGTTCGTTCATCCGTCCGGTGGGCGGCGCCCTGGCCGACCGCTTCGGCGGCGTGCGGACCCTGACCATCGTCTTCGCCCTGGCCGCCGTCGGCCTGGCCCTGGCCAGCTTCCAGATGCCCTCGGCCTACATGGCCCTGGCGGTGCTGATGTTCTCGATGCTGGCCCTGGGCGCCGGCAACGGCGCGGTGTTCCAGCTGGCGCCGCAGCGGTTCCGCAAGGAGATCGGGGTGATGACCGGCCTGATCGGCATGACCGGCGGCGTTGGCGGCTTCTACCTGGCCTCGACCCTGGGCATGGCCAAGAAGATGACCGGTTCCTACCAGATCGGTTTCCTCGGCTTCGCGGCCCTGGCGGTGTTCGCCCTGGTGGCCCTGCACAGTCTGAAGGCCCGCTGGCGCTCGGTCTGGCCGACCCTGCACGCCGACGCCGCTCCGATCCGCGTCTAGTCCCGACGACCAGGAACATGACCATGAGCAAAGCCCAAGTCCGGGAAAGACTAGTCGTCATCGGCAACGGCATGGCCGGTTGCCGGGCGGTCGAGGAGGTCCTCAAGCGCGACCCCGACCGCTACGACATCGCCATCTTCGGCGCCGAGCCGAGGGTCAACTACAACCGCATCATGCTGTCGCCGGTGCTGGCCGGCGAGAAGAGCTTCGCCGACATCGTCATCAACGACGAGGCCTGGTACGCCGACAACGCCATCACCCTGTACGCCGGGCGGACCGTCACGAGCGTCGACCTCGAAGGCCGCAAGGTGGTCGCCGAGGGCGGTCTGGAGGTTCCCTACGACAAGTTGATCCTGGCCACCGGCTCGGACCCGTTCCGCCTGCCGCTGCCGGGTATCGATCTTGCGGGCGTGGTCACCTTCCGCGACCTGGACGACGTCGAGGCGATGGTCGCCGCCTCGGCCAAGCCGAACGCGCGGGCCGTGGTGATCGGCGGCGGCCTGCTGGGGCTGGAGGCCGCCTACGGCCTGGCCCGGCGCGGCATGGCCGCCACCGTCGTCCACCTGATGGACGTCCTGATGGAGCGCCAGTTGGACGAGAGCGCCGGCTTCCTGCTGCGCGAGGCCCTGGCCGAACGCGGCGTCGAGACGGTAATGGGCGCCCACTCCGAAGAGATCGTCGGCGAGAACGGCCAGGTCACCGGCCTGAAGCTGAAGGACGGTCGCACCCTGCCGTGCGACCTGCTGGTCATGGCCGTGGGCATCAAGCCCAACGCGGGCCTGGCCCGGGCCGCCGGCCTGAACGTCAATCGCGGGGTGGTCGTCGACGACGCCATGCGCACCTCCGACCCGGCGGTGTTCGCGGTCGGCGAATGCGCCGAGCACCGGGGCAACTGCTACGGCTTGGTCGCGCCCATCTGGGACATGTGCCGCTCGCTGGCCCAGTCGATGACCGACGGGGAGGGCGCCTACGAGGGCTCCGTCCTTTCGACCCGCCTGAAGGTCTCCGGCGTCGACGTGTTCTCGGCCGGCAAGTTCGCCGGCGGCGAGGGCTGCGAGGACATCGTGTTCCGCGACGCCGGGCGCGGCGTCTACAAGCGGGTGGTGATCGAGGACGGCAAGGTGGCCGGTGCGGTGCTGTTCGGCGATGCGGTCGACGGCAACTGGTACTTCGACCTGATGCGGGCCGGGACCCAGGTCTCGGACATCCGCGACACCCTGATCTTCGGCCAGGCCATCACGGAGGGTCTGTCCGGCCTGGACCCTAACGCCGCCGTTGCGGCCATGCCCGACACGCAGGAAATCTGCGGCTGCAACGGTGTCTGCAAGGGTTCGATCGTTTCGGCCATTACCACCCAGGGTCTGACGACGCTGGACGACGTGAAGGCGGTCACCAAGGCCTCGGCCTCGTGCGGCTCGTGCACGCCGCTGGTCGAGCAGGTGCTGAAGCTGACCCTGGGCGACGACTTCAAGGCCCAGGTCGGTCCCAAGCCGATGTGCAAATGCACGCACCACCCGCACTCGGCGGTGCGCGAGGCCATCCTCGACATGGACCTGAAGTCGATGCCGGCGGTGATGCAGGCCATGGAATGGACCACGCCCGACGGTTGCTCGTCCTGCCGTCCGGCCCTGAACTACTACCTGCTGTGCGCCTGGCCGGCCGAATATCGCGACGACAAGCAGTCGCGCTACATCAACGAGCGGGTCCACGCCAACATCCAGAAGGACGGGACCTATTCGGTCGTGCCGCGCATGTGGGGCGGCATGACCACGCCCGACGAACTGCGGGCCATCGCCGACGTCGCCGACAAGTTCGCCATTCCGGCCGTCAAGGTCACCGGCGGCCAGCGCATCGACCTGCTGGGCGTCAAGAAGGACGACCTGCCGGCCGTCTGGGCCGACCTCAACGCGGCCGGCATGGTCAGCGGCCATGCCTACGCCAAGGGCCTGCGCACGGTGAAGACCTGCGTCGGCAGCGACTGGTGCCGGTTCGGCACCCAGGACTCCACCGGCCTGGGCATCCGCCTGGAGAAGTTCCTCTGGGGCTCGTGGGCTCCGGCCAAGGTCAAGCTGGCGGTGTCGGGCTGCCCGCGCAACTGCGCCGAGGCCACCTGCAAGGACTTCGGCGTGGTCTGCGTCGACAGCGGCTACGAGATCCATATCGGCGGCGCGGCCGGCCTGCACATCCAGGGCACCAAGGTGCTGACCCACGTCGCTTCCGAGGACGAGACCGTCTGGGTGATCGCCGCGGCCATGCAGCTGTATCGCGAGGAGGGCTGGTACCTGGAGCGCGTCTACAAGTGGATGGCCCGCGTCGGGCTGGAGAGCATCCAGGCCAAGGTCACCGACCCCGAACAACGCAAGGCGCTCTACGACCGCTTCGTGTTCTCGCAGCGCTTCGCCCGCATCGACCCGTGGGCCGAGCGCGTGGCCGGCCGCCACACCGAGGAATTCACCCCCATGAGCCGCCGGATGGAGTTCGCCCCCGCATGAACGCGCCCATTCTTTCGAAAGATTGGAAACCGCCGATCTGGATCGACGTCGGCGCGGTGACCGACATCCCCCGCCGTGGCGCGCGCCGCGTCACCAGCCCGCGCGGCGACATCGCCATCTTCCGCACCGGCGACGGCGAGGTGTTCGCCCTGATGGACGCTTGCCCGCACAAGGGCGGGCCGCTCAGCCAGGGCATCGTCCATGGCCGGGCGGTGGCCTGTCCGCTGCACAACTGGTCGATCGACCTGGCCAGCGGCGAGCCGATGGGGGCCGACAAGGGCAAGGGCTGCACGCCGGTCGTGCCGCTGGAGGTGCGCGATGGCCGCCTGCTGCTCAGCCTGGCGACGGCGGTGGCCTGATGGCCGACGGCGGCGGCGCGATCACGGTCAAGACCGCCTGTCCCTATTGCGGGGTCGGCTGCGGCGTGACCGGGGCCGTCGCCAGCCCGGGGGGCGAGGGCCGGGCGCTGTCGGTGACGGGGGATCCGGCCCATCCCGCCAACCTGGGCCGGCTGTGCTCGAAGGGCACGGCCCTGGGCGCGACGGTGGGGCTGCAAGGGCGGCTGCTGGAGCCGACCATCGGCGGCAAGCCCGCCAGCTGGACCGACGCCACCGCCCTGGTCGCCAAGCGCTTCCGCGACACCATCGCCAGGCACGGCCCCGACAGCGTCGCCTTCTACGTCTCCGGCCAATTGCTGACCGAGGACTACTACGTCGCCAACAAGCTGATGAAGGGCTTCATCGGCTCGGGCAATATCGACACCAACAGCCGGCTCTGCATGGCCTCGGCCGTGGCCGCCCACAAGCAGGCGTTCGGGGCCGACCTGGTGCCGGGCTGCTACGAGGACCTCGACCTGGCCGACCTGGTGGTGTTCAGCGGCCACAACGCCGCCTGGACCCATCCAGTGCTGTTCCGGCGCATGGAGGCCGCCAGGGCGCGCGGCCAGAAGCACGTGGTCATCGACCCGCGCCGTACCGACACCGCCGAGGGCGCCGACCTGCACCTGGCCATCGCGCCGCAGAGCGACGTGCGGCTGTGGAACGGCCTGCTGGCCGACCTGATCCGTCGCGGCGCGATCGACCGCGACTACATCGCCGCCCACGTCAACGGCTTCGCCGAGATCGAGGCGGCCCTGGTGGAGCTGGACCAGTCGCCCGCCGCCGTGGCCGCCGACTGCGGCGTGGCGCTGGACGATTTGCTGAATTTCTACAATCTGTTCTCCGACAATCCTAAGACCGTCAGCCTGTTTTCGATGGGCGCCAACCAGTCGGCCCAGGGCACGGCCAAGGGGCTGTCGATCCTCAATGTCCACCTGGCCACCGGGCGGATCGGCAAGCCGGGGGCCTGCCCGTTCTCGATCACCGGCCAGCCCAACGCCATGGGCGGCCGCGAGACCGGCGGCATGGCCAACACCCTGGCCGGCCACATGGACTTCGCTCCCGCCGACCGCGACCGCGTCGCCCGGTTCTGGGGCGCGCCCGACACCGCCCGCGCCCCGGGCCTGAAGGCCGTCGAGATGTTCGAGGCGGTGCGTTCGGGGAAGATCAAGGCGATCTGGGTGATGGCCACCAACCCGGCCGTCAGCCTGCCCGACGCCAGCCGGGTGCGCGAGGCGCTGGAGCGCTGCCCGTTCGTGGTGGTCAGCGACTGCGTCGACACCGACACCACGGCCTTCGCCGACGTCAAGCTGCCGGCCCTGGCCTGGGGCGAGAAGGACGGCACGGTGACCAATTCCGAGCGCCGGATCTCGCGCCAGCGGGCGCTGTTCCCGGCGCCGGGTCAGGCCCGCGCCGACTGGCGGATCGTCGCCGACGTGGCCAAGGCCATGGGCTTCGACGGTTTCGGCTGGGCTTCGCAGGCCAGCGTGTTTCGCGAATGGGCGCGGCTGACGGCCTATGAGAACCAGGATCGCGTTCTCAACCTCTCGGGTCTTTCCGCTATCACGCCAGAGACTTACGCGGGACTTCTGCCCGTGCAGTGGCCGGTGTCGGCGGACGGTCAGGGCACGCCGCGGCTGTTCACCAATGGCCGCTTCCAGACCTCCGACGGCCGGGCCCGCATGATCCCGACCCGGCCGCGTGGTCCGGCCGACGCCGTCGACGCGGCCTATCCCCTGTCGCTCAACACCGGCCGCATCCGCGACCAGTGGCACACCATGACCCGCACCGGCCTGGCCCCCGACCTCTGCCGCCACGCGCCCGAGCCGTTCGTCGAGGTCCACCCCGCCGACGCCGAGGCCGCCGGCCTGAAGGACGGCGCCCTGGCCCGGGTGATCACCGTGCGCGGCGAGGCCGTGGCCGTGGCCAAGGTCACCGACCGCCAGCGGCCGGGCGGCGTGTTCATGCCCATGCACTGGACCGACGCCTTCGCGCCGTCCGGCCGCTCCAATCCGCTGATCGCGCCTAACCTCGACCCGGTGTCCGGCCAACCGGAGTTCAAGCACACGCCCGCCCGGATTCGCGCCTATCGCGAGACCTGGAAGGGTTTCCTGCTGACGCCCGACGCCCGGAGCGCGCCCCTCGGCCAGGACCTGGTCTGGCGGCGTATCCCGCAGGACGCCTGCCAGCTGCACGAGTTCGCCGGTCGCGGCGACGAGGCCCAGCGCGAGGCCGTGCGCAGGGCCCTGACCAAGGGTCTGGCCGGCGAGGTCGTCGCCTATGACGACGCCGCCACCGGCGCGCGACGCGAGGCCTGGGTCCGCGACGGCCGGCTGGTCGCCGTGCTGTTCATGACGACCACTGGCCGCCTGCCGCCGCGCGACTGGCTGGCCGACCTGTTCGCCCAGCCGGCCCTGGACGCCGAGGCCCGCGCGTCGCTGCTGTTCGGCCGCGCGCCCGGCGCGCCCGTCGACAAGGGGCCGCTGGTCTGCGCCTGCCTGAAGGTCGGGGCCAAGGCCGTGCAGGCCGCCATCGTCGCCGGGGCCGCCAGCCCCGACGCGGTCGGCGCCGCCACCGGAGCCGGGACCAACTGCGGGTCCTGCCGTCCCGAGATCGCCCGGATGATCGCCGCGTCGCCGGCCGCTTCGCCCGTCAAGGAGACCGCCCATGTCGTCGCATGATCCCAAGGCCGGCCGCGTCCTGCTGGTCGGCGCCGGCCCAGGTCCGGTCGACCTGATGACCGTCCGCGCGGTGCGCGCCGTCGAGGGCGCCCAGGCCCTGCTGTACGACGCCCTGATCTCCGAGGAGGCGATCGCCCTGGCCCCGCCCGGCTGCGTGCGCATCCAGACCGGCAAGCGGGCCGGCAAGCCCAGCATGCACCAGGACGAGATCAACCGCCTGATGCTGCGCCTGGCCCGCAAGGGCCTGCGGGTGGTGCGGCTGAAGGGCGGCGACCCGTCGATCTTCGGCCGGGTGGGCGAGGAGGCCGCCTTCCTGCAGGACCACGGCGTGCCGGTCGAGGTGGTGCCCGGTGTCACCGCCGCCTGCGCCGCCGCCGCCCAGTTCGGTTTTCCCCTGACCCATCGCGGCGAGGCCCGCCGCGTGGTGTTCACCACCGCCCGCCTGGAGGCCGGGGCCCTGGCCGGCGACTGGAGCGCGGCGTCCGACCCCGAGGCGACCATGGCCGTCTATATGGGCGGCGAGGTCGCCGCGGCCCTGAGCGAACGGATGATCGCCGCGGGCCGCTCGCCCGACACCCCGGCCCTGGCGGTCGAACAGGCCGGCGGGGCGCAGGCCCGGCTCTATCGCGGCACCCTGGCGACCCTGGCCGGCCAATTGGCCGAGACGCGCGGCGGTCCGGTGCTGATCGTCATCGGCGAGGTCGCGGCCCAGGCCGGCGACGCGCGGGCTCTGACCGAGGAGGATGGCGCGCGGGTCCTGAGGGCGTGACCCGTCCACGGCTAGCCTCGCGCGCCCCGTTTCGTCCCCTGTTCGCCGTTCTGTGCAATTTCTCCGCTTATCGCGGCGATCGTCGGCGATGTGAGCCCGGATCACCGCCAGCATCGTCATTTTTGTTGCAAAATCCCGATCTGGACGCGAACTTTCTCCGCAAGCCAATTTTGCAGGACGGAGATATTCATGCGCACCTCGATGTGCAGCGCCTTGGCGGCGGTGTCGTTGATCGCGGCCATTTCGGGTTCGGCGTGGGCGCAGGACGCCGCGCCTGCCGCGCCCGGCGCCGTGGCGACCGCGAAGGCGTCGCTCAACCTTGATACGCCGATCGCGGTCATCGCCGCCGATCCCAGGGGCAAGGCCGTCCTGGACAAGGACCTGCCGGGCCTGACGATCCACCCCATGTTCGAGTCGTTCAAGAACGACTCCCTCAAGCAGTTCCAGCCCAAGACCAGCGGCGCCATCAGCGACGACAGCCTGGCGGTGACCGCGAAGGACCTGGCGGCTCTGGATACGCCCCAAGGCCGCTAGGGGGTCAGCGCGTCTCCAGCGCCAGCAGCGCGAACAGCGCGCCCTCGGTGTCGGACAGCCGCCATCCGCGATGGACGAACACCGCCCCGCGCCGGAAGTCCTCGGCCGCGTGGCGGCGCAGGGCCAGCAGGACCTCCGGACCGCGTCCGTTCGGGAACAGCCGTGTCGCCAGGACGGCGGCGGTGGTCGGCGGCCGAGCCGCCAGCCAGGCCTGGCCGATCCGCGCGGCGGCGGCCATGTCCAGGTCCGCGAACAGCGTCGCCTTGGGGTCGGCGGAGCCCGCCCGCGCAAGGGTGGGCAGGGCGGCTCCGGCGGTCGCGGCGAACAGGGCGGCCAGGAGATCGCGGCGGGCGAGGGCGGTCATCGACGGGCTCCGAACTCTTGCTTCAGGTGGTCGGCCAGGCGCATGACCAGGGCCAGGATCGTCAGGGTCGGGTTGGCGATGCCGGAGGTCGGGAACACCGAACTGCCGGCCACGTAGAGGTTGCCCGTCTCGTGGACCCGTCCGTCGGGGTCGACCACGCCCTGGCGAGGATCGGCGTGCATCCGCGTCGTGCCCATGTGGTGGCGCGAGGCGCTGGAGATTTCCAGCAACGTCTGGCGCTTGATCGGCCAGCACGCACGGCCTTGGCCGGACGCGCCCAAGGCGTCGCCGAAGCCCGCCACCGAGCGCTCCAGGCTGTCCCAGTCGGTCCTGGAATAGGTCCAGTCCAGGCGGATGCGCGGCATGCCCAGGGCGTCCTTGGCGGCGGGGTCGAGGGTCACGCGGCTGTCGGGATTGGGGAAATGCTCGGTCATCGCGAAGAAGCCCAGAAGTTGGCCTCCGCCCGCGCCCTGGCCATCGATCCTGGCGGCCGCCTTGCCGATCGTCTTGGTCTCGGCCTTGGCCGGCGTTCCGGCGCCGGTCTCCTCGCCGGCGTAGAAGGTCGCGGTGAAGTTGCCGGTCCCCATTCGCCGCTGGGCGAGCGCGCCGCTGCCGAGCACGCAGTGGGAGCCGCGACGGGCCCCGAGATAGAGGTCCATCGGCGCGTCGCGCGAGATATGGACGGCCGTGCCCTCCGTCTCGGCGTCGGTGTCGGCCGCATAGGTGACGTGGCCCTGGAAGAACCGGCCGACCAGGTCGTGGCGGTTGCCGATCCCGGTCGCGCGGACGTCGTTGGAGGCCAGCAGCAGGCGGACATTCTCGATGCCGCCGACCGCCAGGACGTAGGTCTTGCCGACGGCCGTGTGGCGCTTGCCGTCCAGGCAGGCCACGTCCAGCCCCGCGACCTGGTCGCCGGCCGGGTTCAGGGCGATCCGGACGACGTTGGCGTGCAGGTAGACGGTGATGTTGGGCGCGTCGGCGAAGTCGGTGCGGAAGCGGTCGAACGCCGCCTTGTCCGAGCCGCCGGAATAGTGGGTGAAATGCCGCGGGGCGGGGAAGAAGCCGTCCTCGGGGGCCAGGTCCAGCGGCCGACGCGCCGGGTCCTGCAGGATCTTGTCGTCACGGTCGAAGCGCGGGATTTCCAGCAGGTCGCAGGCCCGGTCGTAGAACGGCTGCATCTGCTCGCGGGTGACCGGCCAGCCGCTGTGCGGGGCCCAGGCGCGGGCCGCGAAGTCGGCGGGGTCGAGCGGCGCGCACTTGCCGCCCCAGACCATGCCCGAACCGCCCAGCACCCGGGCCCGGGACTGGCCCGGATAGTCGTTGAACGGCCTGTCCGGGTTGTCGGGCGCGCGGATCACGGCCGAGCCGGCGTAGAGGGCCTGGTTGTCGGCGTCGATGTCGCGGCCGCCGCTCTCCAGGATGGCGACCTTCAGCGGACCGCCGGCCAACTCCTTGGCCAGGGTGACGCCGGCCATGCCGCCGCCGATGATCACCAGGTCGGCCTCGATCCGGCTGGCGTCGGGCAAGGTTCGGGCGTCGATGAAAGCCATCGTGTTTCCTGTCGGGTTTTGAAGGGGTTAGGGCGTGGGCTTAAGCCCGCGCGCCCCTGGCCTTGAGGTAGTCGGCGACGGCGCGGTGGCCGTGCTTGACGGCTTCGCCGAGCGGCGAGCGGGTCTCGCCGCGATTGGCGGGAACGGCGCGGTTCACGTCCGCGCCCTGGTCGATCAGGTAGGCGACGGTCGCCAGGTCGCCGGACTGGGCGGCGTTGATCAGCGGGGTTTCGTCGCCCGGCACGAAGGATTCGACCGAGGCGCCGTGCTCGACCAGGGTCCGAACGATGTCGAGACGTCCGCCGGCCGAGGCGGCGATCAGGGGATCGCCTTCGCCGCGCAGGGCTTGGCGGGCGTCGGCGCCCTTGGCCAGCAGCAGGTCGACCAGTTCGACTCGACCCGAGCGCGCCGCCGCGATCAGCGGCGTGCCGTCGCCCGGCGCGGCCCGGTTCACGTCGGCGCCCTTCTCGACCAGATAGCTGACGGTGGCCAGGTCGCCCGAGCGGACGGCGTTGATCAACGGGGTTCCGTCGCCAGGCACATGGGTTTCGAGCCTGGCGCCGTGCTCGACCAGGGTCTTGGCTATGTCCAGGCGACCCTCGGCGGCGGCGGCGATCAGGGGCGCGCCGTCGCCGCGCATGGCCAGGCTGGGGTCGGCGCCGCTGTCCAGCAGCAGGGCGACCAGATCGGCCCGGCCCGAACGGGTCGCCTCGATCAGGGGCGTCCCGTCGCCGGCGGCCTTGAAGTCGACGTCGGCGCCTTTGGCGATCAGGTCCCTGGCCCTGGCGGCGTCGCCGTCGCGAACCGCCTGGAACAGCGGGCTGGCGAAGGCCTGGACCCGGTCGTGGACCGAGACGCGGCGGGCTTCGTGAACCACCCGGGCCGGCTGCGAGGCCCAGACGGCGAAGCCGGCGCCCAGGATGACGGCGGCGACGGCGACGCCGCCGACGAGGTGGTGGCCGCGGCCTTGGCGGTGCTGTTTCAGCATGACGAACCTCTCCTTGAGCTGCTTGTGGGCCGAGGCTGGCCAGTGGCAGCCGAGCGGCGGCGCGTGGGGCGCCAGTTGGGTCTTGAGCATCGCCTCGCCATAGGCCAGGCGAGCGACCGGGAAGCGGGTCAGCACCGCCGCGTCGCAGGCGATCTCCTGATCGACGCGCAGGCGGCCGGCCCCGAAGTGGACCAGCGGGTTGAACCAGAACAGGCACTGGACCGCGGTGGTCAGGGCGTTGATCTGGGCGTCGCCGACCGACAGGTGATTGCGCTCGTGCGCCAGGATCAGGGCTTGCTCCTCGAGCGTGAAGCGCGCCGCGAAGTCGGCGGGCAGCACGACCTTGGGCAGGAGGGCGCCGATCACCGCCGGGCCGACGCCGGCGTGCTCGGCGTGGAACAGGTCGGCGTCGCCGCGCAGGCGTCCCAGCGCCTTGACGAACCGTCGCTGGCGCTCGGCCTGGACGCCGATCGCCAGCAGGGCGACCAGGGCCCAGACGGCGATCAGCGCGTTGTGGAGGCGCGGGCGCGCGACGCGGTCTCGCGGGGCGGGGCCGGAGACGGTCGCGGCGGTCGCGGGCGGGGTGATCGCCGTCGACGTCGCGGCGGCCGGAGCGCGTGCGGCGAGCGCCGGAACCGTCACGGTTCGCGCCGGCAGCAGCACGGCCAGGGCGGCGAGCGGCGCGACCAGCCAGAGACCGTAGGCGACGCGGGCCCCGAACAGGCGCCGCACGGGCCGGCGCAGGATCAGGACCAGGAGGATGGCCGCGCCCAGGGCCAGGTTGGCGCGGACCAGCAGGTCAGCGGCCATCGTCGTGCGCCTTCAGGATACGGCGAAGTTCGGCGATGTCGGCGTCGCTCAGCCGTTCACGCTGCGAGAAGTGGCTGACCAGCGGCGCCAGGCGGCCGTCGAACAGCCGGTCGAGCAGGCCCTGGCTCTCGGCGTGCACATAGTCGCCCTGGGCCACCAGCGGCCGATAGAGGAAGCGACGACCATCGCGTTCTGCGGCGATGGCGTCCTTCTTCAGCAGCCGGTTCAGCAGCGCCTTGACCGTGCCCTCCGCCCAGGCCTGTTCGTCGGCCAGGGTGGCGGTGATTTCCTCGGCGGTCAGCGGGCTTTTCGCCCACAGCGCCTTCATGATCTGGCTTTCGGCCGTACTGATCCGCATGGGAACGCTCCGTGTTCCCTCTAACGATTACCAACGTAATCGCTGCGGTCAATCTGCGATTATGTTTGTAAACGATATGTAATGCGAACCTGGACCCTCAGGTCTTGGTGCCGCGCTCGGCCTTCGGATCGACGGGCGGTCGCGGGCGGTCGCCGCCGGTGGAGCGCGGGTCGTTGAGGCCCTTGGGCGCGGAAGGGCGCGTGCCCGGATAGGTCTTCATGCGTGGAAGTCCTGATCGGCGGAAGGGGAGCGGGCCGGCGTGGTCCCTAGGCGAGCCAGGGCGGGCTGGAGCATCGGCCGGGGCGGCAGGAGTTTCCAGGCGAACGGAAAGGCGAGCGCGACCAGGGCGCACGCCGCCGACAGCTCGAAGAGCCAGTCCATGGGGTGATGTCTCGAAGGACGACCGCGCCGGAGCCGATCAACCGCCTCGCGGCGGCTCGCTCTCGACGGCCGAGTTTCACCCATAGCAGCGCGCGGGACGTCTTGTCAGGTTCGAACTGGCGATCAGCCGGCGACCATCTCGGCCAGGGCCAGCACGGTGGTCCAACTTCTGCCGGTGATCCGCGTGCCCAGGGTCTTCTCGACCAGGCTGTTGGTCAGCTTCGAACCGCCGACGCCGTCGGGATAGATGGCATAGAGCTGGCGGCTCTCGGCGCGCACCTGTTCCGTGCCGCGGATCGCCGCGCGCAGGGCGCCGATCGCCTTCTTGTCCGGGGTGTCCTTGAGGAACAGGGTCATCAGCCAGCCGGGATCGGCCGCCGCGAATTCCGGGAACGGGTTGGCGGCGACAAGCGCCTGCCAGGCCTGGGCGGTGCGGACATAGACGTCGGTGCGCAGGGCGAAGCGGGCCATCAGCTCGGTCTCCAGCTGGGCCTGCAGCTCGGCGCCGGTGCGCCCGTCGCTGTTGAACACCAAGTCGCCGACCTTGGGGCCCATGCGCACGTCGGTGTGGCCCAGGTCGGTCAGCAGGCCGGTCAGGTCCTCGGCGGCGATCAGGCGGCCGCCGGCGGCGTTGACGCCACGCAGCAGGGCGATGTGGAGGGACATGGTCGGGCCTTTCGAACGAGGCGGCTGTTTAGACCTTCAACGCCGCGTCGTCGCGAACCGATTTATGCGTTCAGGGCCGCGAAGCCGCGTTCGAGGTCGGCCTTCAGGTCGGCGACGCTCTCGAGGCCGACATGCAGGCGCAGCAGCGGGCCCTCCAGCCTGACCGGGACCGAGCGGTTCTTCAGCTGCGGGTCGCAGTGGATGGCCAGGCTCTCGTAGCCGCCCCAGGAGAAGCCCAGGCCGAACAGTTGCAGCGCGTCGAGGAAGGCGTGGACGGCCTTTTCCCGCGCGGGGTTCAGCACCACGCCGAACAGGCCGCAGGCCCCGGTGAAGTCGCGCTTCCACAGGGCATGGCCCGGATCGCCCTCCAGGGCCGGATGCAGGACGCGGGCGACCTCCGGGCGGCCTTGCAGCCAGCGGGCGATCTCCAGGCCGGCGGCCTGGTGCGCGGGCAGGCGGGTGGCCAGGGTGCGCAGGCCGCGCAGCACGGTGTAGGCGTCGTCGGGCGACACCGACCAGCCGATGTCCCACATCGCGTCGCCCAGCTGGTTGCCGATGACGTTGTCGGCGGTGGCGGCGCTGCCCATGAACACGTCCGAATGGCCGCCGACATATTTGGTCAGGGCCTGGACGCTGATGGTCACCCCGTGGGCCAGCGGCTTGAAGTAGAAGCTGGCCGCCCAGGTGTTGTCGATCAGGGTCAGGACGCCGCGGGCGTTGGCGGCGGCGGCCAGGGCGGGGATGTCCTGCATCTCGAAGGTCAGGGAGCCGGGGGCTTCCAGCAGGATCAGCCGGGTGCGCGGCGTGCACAGGGCCATCACCCCCTCGGGCGACAGGGCTGGGTCGTAATAGGTGGTGGTGACGCCGAACCTCGTCAGCACCCGGTCGCAGAACCGGCGGGTGGGCTTGTAGGCGCTGTCGACCACCAGGATCTCGTCGCCGGCCTTCAGCAGGGCCAGCATGACGCCGGTGATGGCGGCCAGTCCCGAGGGGTAGAGCGTGACGTCCGGCGAGCCCTCCAGCTCGGCCAGGGCCAACTGCAGGTTGGCCGGCGAGGACAGGCCGGTGATGCCGTAGGTCAGCTGGTCGTCGTCGTACAGCGAGGCGGCGTTGGGCAGCAGCACCGTCGAGCCGCGCTGGATCGGCGGATTGACCGTGCGCGCCAGCGTGCCGCCGCCCTTGGGCGGGGCGCCCTTGCGGATCAGGCGGGTTTCTTCATCCAGGGGCATGGCGGACTCGGGGCGGCTGCGACACCTGGAGGTGTACGGCGCGCGCGCGAACCGGTTCAAGGCCGGAAATCCTGTCCAGGCTTGGAGAGGCGCTGGCGGAGGCAGGGCGACACATGGCGCCGGCGCGCCCCCTCCGTTCGTCATTCCCCGACGTGTTCGGGGGACCCAAGCAGAGTCTGACGCTCTGTCCAGCGCCGCTTGGGTCACCCGCATAAAGCGGGTGATGACGGTATTTTTGAGGTGAAGGCGCGCTCGCGGGCCTGGGCCAGCCAACCATCCACGGCGTTTAGCCTCCCGTCGCCCCCGTCTCCAGGCGGGCGGCCCGGGCCTGGGCGGCCTTGGCCAGGATGCGGGTGGCGTCGGCGATCAGCGCCCGGCGGCGCGCCTGCTCGGCCTCGTGGGCGGTCGCCGCCGCCGCGACGTCGGCGTCGCAATGCGGGCAGGTCACCTCGTGCGGCCAGATGTATTGCTGGCAGGACCGGCACGGCTTGAGGCTGGGAGGCAGGGCGCCGCCGGCCGCCGAACGCTCGCGCCGCGCCACGTGCACCATCGCCGGATCCCGGACCGGCAGGGGCGTGACCTCGGCCCCGGGGATGGCTTCGGTGATCAGGGCGAATTCGCCGACGGCGAAGCTTTCCTGCGGGGCCTCGCGGATCTTGACCACCCGCTCGCGCAGGCCGTGCTTGGCCAGGTCGAGCACCCGGTGGTGGCAGTAGGGGTTGTTGCCCCGCTTGCCCAGCAGCGATTCCGAGGTCCAGGTGCAGCCGGCCCGGCAGACGTCGGCGTAGTAGCAGGTGCGGCAATAGCCCCACAGCTCCTCGACGTCGCGCAGGCGGCCAAAGCTCATCTTCTCGCTGTGGCGCCAGATGTCGCCGACGCTCATCTCGCGCACATTGCCGGCCGCGTAGAGCGAGGTCGCCAGGGACGGGCAGCCCTTGATTGTGCCGTCGGCCTCGATGCCGATGCCGGTCTGGCCGGCCGAGCAGCCGTTCCAGTGGTCGGCGTCGTCGCCGAAGCCGCGCCAGATGTGCTCGTAGGGGCCGAAATAGCCAACATTGTTGCCGACCACCATCAGCAGGCCCCGGGCCTCGCCCTCGCGATAGAGCCTCGCCAGCAGGGGCATGACCTCGATCAGCTTGTAGGGTTGCAGCAGCAGTTCGGGATTGTCGACCGCGTTGCCCATGGCGACGGTCAGCTGGATCTGCCAGTGGGTGGCGCCGGCCTCGATGATGCGGTCCATCAGCTCAGGCAGGTGCTCGGCGGTCTCGGCCCCGATCTGGGTGTTGACCGAGACGGCCATGCCCCGGGCCTTGGCCCGCCTGAGGGCGTCGATCGCCTGGTCGTAGGAGCCGGGCACGCCGCGCACCCGGTCGTGCAGGTCGGGCAGGCCGTCGATCGACACGCCCACGCCTTGCAGTCCGGCCTCGGCCGCCTCGTCCAGGCGCTTGTCGGTCAGGTTGCGGGCCCCGGTCTGGATGGCGGTGCGGATGCCGTGGTCGCGGCTGCGGCGGATCAGCTCGATCCAGTCCTTGCGCAGATAGGCCTCGCCGCCGATCAGGGTCAGCTCCCGCGTGCCCAGCGCCGCCAGGTGGTCGACCAACTCCAGCGCCTCGGCGGTGTTCAGCTCATCGCTGCGCGGCCGGCCGGCGCGCGAGCCGCAGTGCTGGCACTTGAGGTTGCAGGCCAGGGTGACTTCCCAGACCACGTGCACCGGCACCAGTTCGGTATAGTCGCTGTCGACCCGGTAGCGGACGGGCTTGCCGACCAAGTCGCGGGGCATGCTGTCGGGCAGGCCGGCGGGGGCCGGAGCGTGCGAGATCGTGTCCGTCATCACGGTCGGTCCTTGATCGGCCTGGAAGATGCGCCCGCCGACGCCCGAAGGACGCCGGCGAACGCGGGGGAGATCAGCGCTTGGCGCCGCCTTCGAGCTTGGCGATCTCGACCTTGAGCGCCGTCAGCAGGGTGGGGATGTCGCCGTACTCGGTCACGTGCGCCTCGGCCTGGGCCTGCAGGCGCTGAAGCTCGGTCAGGTCGCCCTTGGCGATGCCGTCGGTGATAGCCGATCCGTAGAGAACCATAGCCATGGTCTTGGCCTCCGTCTGAGGTGGGGGGATTGCGGCGTCGTCCGGTCGTTGAGCGGCCTGGAAGACACGTCCGCCGACGCCCGAGGGACGTCGGCGGGTGCGGGGGAGATCAGCGCTTGGCACCGCCTTCGAGCTTGGCGATCTCGACCTTGAGCGTGGTCAGCAGGGTGGGGACGTCGCCGTACTCGGCCAGGTGGGCCTCGGCCTGGGCCTGCAAACGCTGGAGCTCGGCCAGGTCGCCCTTGGCGATGCCGTCGGTGATGGCTTGTCCGTAGAGGATGATGATGGCCATGGTCTTGGCCTCCGTTCGAAGTGGATGGGCGTGGATGGGGTTGCGGCGTCGCGCGTCAGCCGCCGAGCTTGGCGATCTCGACCTTCAGCAGGGCGAGCAGGGTGGGGATGTCGCCGTATTCGGCCAGGTGGGCCTCGGCCGCGGCCTGGGCTTCCTTCAGCCGGGCCAGTTCGCCGGACGCGATCGCGTCGGTGACCGCGACGCCATAGGGTTTGATGCTCATGAGCGGTTTCCTCGCTTGGCCCCTTTTCGGAGCCCTGTGTTGGGGCGGTCTCGCGTCGGTGGCGGCCGGGCGTCAGGTCAGCTTGGCGATCTCGACCTTGAGCAGGGAGAGCAGGGTCGAGATGTCGCCGTGCTCGCGCACGTGCTCCTCGGCCAGGGACTGCAGCTTGCGCAGCTGGTCCAGGTCACCGCCGGACACGGCCTGGGTGATGGCGGCGGCATAGAGGGGGATCGGCGTCATGGGGACCTCCTGAGGACATGAACAAGGGGCATGGGGGCGGGCCGCGTTCCGGGGGAGCGCGTCCAACAGGGTGCGGGTCTCGAACGGACGTGGAGGCGGAATGCGGCGCACGGGCTTGGGACAGGCGACGTGAGCCGCCATCGACGCGCGAGCGCCTTGGATCCGTTTCTCGTCCTGGATGTCACGCGGGCACAGTCGACGGCCGATCACGCCGTCGAGGCGGACGAAGATCGCGATCCTTCGCCCAAGCCGGAGGGTCGTGGAAAGGCGGCTTTATGTCAACCGATGAGTGTGTAAACGACTTGTGATAGCATAGCGGTTGCTCCTGTCACGCGAACCGGGAACCGCCCATGACCCTGACGAACATCGAAGCGCCCGCCGATCCGACCGCCGCGCGGCGGCTGATCCTGGCCCTGGACGCCGCCTCCAGGCCGATCAACGACTCCGCGCTGGACGCGGCCCTGGGCTTACGGATCGCCCAGGTGGAAGGGCGGCTCAACACCCTGGAGTTGCTGGACCGCTACGGGGTCCAGCGTTTCGCCCAGGGCGACCTGTCCTATGCGGTGGTGCGGTCGTTCTACCGGGCGATCGGCCCGGAGGCGCGCCGCCGGCCCGCGCCCCGGGTGCTGGACCTGGGCAGCGGCTACGGCCGGTTCGGCTTCTATGGGGCGCTGCGTCACGGCCTGACGGTCCACGGCCTGGAACTGGTCGCCGAGCGCGCCGCCGAAGCCGCCCGCGCCGCCGCCGCCCTGGGCCTGAAGGGCCTCCTGTCGTTCGAGGCCGGCGACATGCTGGCCGTCGCGTGGCCGCCGGCCGAGATCTATTGCATGATGAACTCGGTGCTGCCCGACCTGCTGCCGCCGGTGCTGGCCAGGCTGGAGACGGAGGCGCGTGGGCGACGGATCGTGGTCGCCTCGGTTTCGACCAGCAACCGCGCTTTCGCCGCGGCGGGCTGGCTGCGCGAGATCCCGATCACGGTCGAAGATCCGGCGGCGCGCGAGCTGCGCCTCTGGGAGTCGATCTAGAGGGGCGCGGCCTCGCCCGTCGCCACCGGCACGTCGTCGCGGCCGCCCCATTCCGTCCACGAGCCGTCATAGACCGCCGCCCGCGGCTTGCCGAGCCGGGCCAGGGCCAGGGAGACGACGGCGGCGGTGATGCCCGAGCCGCAGGTGGTGGTGATCGGCCTGGCGATGTCGACGCCGGCCGCCTCGAACACGCCGGCCAACCTGTCGGCCGGCAGCATCGTACCGTCCGGGGCCAGCAGGGCCGACAGCGGAATGTTGCGCGAGCCGGGGATGTGGCCGCCGCGCAGGCCGGCGCGGGGCTCGGGGTCCTTGCCCGTGAAGCGACCGGCGGCGCGGGCGTCGATCACCTGCTCGCGACCCGTCTCCAGGTTGCGCTTCATCTGGTCGATGGAGCGGACGATGTCGGCCTGAAAGCGCGGGGTGAAGTGGCGCTCCTGGGCGGCCACGACGCCGTCCTCGACCGGGCGGCCCTCGGCGATCCACTTGGGCAGGCCGCCGTCCAGCACCACGACGTCCTCGTGGCCCATGGCCCGGAACTCCCACCAGACGCGGGCGGCGGGCAGGATGCCGCTGCTGTCGTAGACGACGATCCGCGATCCGTCGCCCAGGCCCAGCTTGCGGACCCGCGAGGCGAACTTGATGGGCGAGGGCAGCATGTGCGGCAGGTCGGAGGCTTCGTCCGAGATCTCGTCGATGTCGAAGAACACCGCGCCGGGAATATGGACCAGGTCGTACTCGGCCCTGGGGTCGCGCCGGGCGGCGGGCATGTGCCAGGAGCCGTCGACGATCCGCACGTCCGGCGCGTCGAGGTGCTCCTGCAGCCAGGCGGTCGAGACGAGCGGATCTTGGGTCATGGCTTGGCCTTTCGGGGTCTGACTCGCCCCTTGCTGGTCCTCAGGATCACGTGATCGGCGGCGAGGGGCAAGCGGAGAGCTACATCCACGGCGGCGCCGGCAGGCCCTTTTCCGCCAGGAAGACCGGGTTGAACAGCTTGCTCTGGTAGCGCGAGCCGTGGTCGCAGAGGACGGTCACGATGGTGTGGCCGGGGCCCATGGCCCTGGCCATGTGGATGGCGCCGGCGACGTTGATCCCCGACGAGCCGCCCAGGCACAGGCCCTCGTGCTCGACCAGGTCGAAGACCTGTTCCAGCATCTCCTGGTCGCTGATCCGGAACGGGTGGTCGATCACCAGGCCTTCGAGGTTGGCGGTGATCCGGCCCTGGCCGATACCCTCGCTGATCGAGGTTCCCTCGGCCCTCAGCTCGCCGTCGGCGTACCAGCTGTAGAGCGAGGCGCCGTGCGGGTCGGCCAGGCCGATCTTCACTGACGGCTTGCGGGCCCGCAGGGCGGCGGCGACCCCGGCCAGGGTGCCGCCCGAGCCGATGGCGCAGATGAAGCCGTCCACCCTGCCGTCGGTCTGTTCGAAGATTTCCGGGCCGGTGGTCTCGAAATGGGCCTGGCGGTTGGCGACATTGTCGAACTGGTTGGCCCAGACCACGCCGTTGGGCTCGGTCGCCGCCAGTTCCTCGGCCAGGCGGCCGGAATAGCGGACATAGTTGTCGGGGTTGGAATAGGGGACGGCGTCCACCTCGACCAGCTCCGCGCCCAGCAGGCGGATGGCGTCCTTCTTCTCCTGGCTCTGGGTGCGCGGGATGACGATGGTGGTCTTGTAGCCCAGGGCCGAGGCGACCATCGCCAGGCCGATGCCGGTGTTGCCGGCCGTGCCCTCGACGATCCGCCCGCCGGGCTTGAGCAATCCTCGCGCCTCGGCGTCGCGGATGATGCCCAGGGCGGCGCGGTCCTTGACCGACTGGCCGGGGTTCATGAACTCGGCCTTGCCGAGAATCTCACAGCCGGTCGCCGCGCTGGCGCGGTTGAGGCGGATCAGCGGCGTGTCGCCGATGGCGTCCAGGACGCTGCTCTTTATGGTCATCTCGTCGTTCCGGCCGCGCGGGAGGCAGGCATCGTAGATCGTGATGCGCGCCTCGCAAGCAAGGCCAGTTTTCCTGAAGACGCCGTCGCCGGTTTCAGGGAAGGTTCAATCCACCCGCTGGGTGATGATGACGTTGAGCAGCGCCAGTTGGTCGTTCACCGTCGTCGCCGCGCACCAGGCGCCGTGCAGACCCTCGACCTCGACCAGGACGTTTCCGATGGCGTCGATCATGATGCCCTCGGCGACGTCGGACGACACCTCGCCCAGCAACTGTTCGTCCTGCAGTTCACGGCACCAGGCGGTGACGGCGTCCTCCGCCGTGTCGGCGTCGAACTGGGTGATGTAGGTGCCGCCGTGGAAATCGAGGACCAGGGTGTAGAGGTTCATTGGGGGCCGACCTCTGATGTGCTTTGTGACGATGTAAGCACACCAGAGGTTGGGGCGCGCGGCCCAAGTTTCCAGGGCCGGCCAAGTTTCCAGGGTCGGCTTGGGCCTAGATGCGCGAGAGGCCCAGCTGGATCACGTTGGTGCGCTCGGTGCGGAAACCGGCTTCGCAATAGCTGAGATAGAACCGCCACAGCCGGCGGAAGCGCTCGTCGAAGCCCTGGCTCCTGATCTCGTCCCAGGCGCCTTCGAAGCGCCTGGCCCATTCGACCAGGGTGTCGGCGTAGTTCTGGCCAAAGCGGCTGACCCCGGTCCAGGCCAGGCCGGCGGCGGCGGTTTCCTGCCGCAGCCGCGCCTCGCTGGGCAGCATGCCGCCCGGGAACACGTAGCGCTGGATGAAGTCGGTGTGGCTGCGATACTTGGCGAACAGCTCGTCGCGGATGGTGATGATCTGCAGGCCGGCGCGACCGCCGGGCGACAGCACCTCGCGGATCTTGCCGAAATAGGTCGGCCAGTATTCCTCGCCGACCGCCTCGAACATCTCGATCGAGGCCACGCTGTCGAACTGGCCCTGGATGTCGCGATAGTCGATCAGCCGGATGTCGGCCCGGTCGGCCAGGCCCTGGTCGAACAGCCGCCGCCTGGCGAAGTCATGCTGGGCCTGGGAGATGGTCACGCCGGTGACCTTGGCGCCGACCTCCCTGGCCGCGAACTCGGCGAAGCCGCCCCAGCCGCAGCCGATCTCCAGCACGTGCTGGCCGGGCCGCAGGTCGATCGAGCGGGCCAGGGCCGCGTACTTGGCGTGCTGGGCCTCGCTCAGCGGCTGGCCAGGCGTTTCGTACAGGGCCGAGGAATAGGTCATGCTGGGGTCGAGCCAGCGCGAATAGAAGGCGTTGCCCAGGTCGTAGTGGGCGTGGATGTTCTTCCTGGAGCCCACTCGATCGTTGCGATGGAAGAGGTGGTAGAGGCTGTTGACCGCCTGCATCAGCGGATTGCCGCTGACCAGGGCCGTCAGCTTGTCGAAGTTGCGCGAGAAGGCCTCCAGCACCGCCGACAGGTCGGGGGTGTCCCATTCGCCCGCCATGTAGCCCTCGGCGAAACCGATGTCGCCCGAGGCCAGGGCCCGGCGGATGAACCGGTAGTCGCGGATCTGGATCACCGCGTCCGGTCCCGGGGTCTTGCCGTCGATGCGCAGCGGCCTGCCCGACGGCAGGACGAAGGTCAGGGTTCCCACCGCCCAGTTCTCGACCGCCACGCGCAGGGCGGTGCGGAAGGCGGCGGGGGCTTGGCGCAATTCGGGGTCGCGCCAGGTCGCAGGCAGGATATCGGTCATCGACGGTCCCATCCCTTACTGAGGACGAAAGTAAGAACTCACCAAACCGATGTGTAAATGGGGAGGTCCATCCAGCCGCGCGAGAGCTCCAGTCTTCCGCGAGGCCGAGGACGCGCCACCACCACCGGTTCAGGATAGATACGCGCGGCGGTGGCGCTTGGTTGCGGTGAAGCTGTTCCGGGCTCGACGACCAGGGTGTCGACGAAGGCGGGGACACGCGATTTGCCCCCCGGACCGCCTGTGGCATAAGCCTCTCATGTCCAGACGCGTCATCCTCGTCACCGGCGGCGCCGGTTTCATCGGCTCCAACATCGTCGCCAGGCTGTGCGAGGACCCCGCGTTCGACGTGGTGGTCTGCGACTGGCTGGGCGCGGCGGCCGACAACAAGTGGCGCAACCTCTCCAAGTCGCCGATCGCCGACTTCGTGGCCCCCGAGGCGTTGTTCGACTGGCTGGCCGTGCGCGGCGAAGAGGTCGAGCTGGTGATCCACATGGGCGCGGTGTCGTCGACCACCGAGCCCGACGCCGACAAGATCATCCACGCCAACTTCACCCTGTCGCGCGACCTGTGGCGGTGGTGCGCGGCCCATCAGCGGCGGCTGGTCTACGCCTCGTCGGCGGCCACCTATGGCGACGGCGACCAGGGGTTCGAGGGGCTGGACGACATCGACAGCCTCAAGGCCCTGCGGCCGCTGAACGCCTACGGCTGGTCCAAGGCGCTGTTCGACCTCTACGCCGCGCGCGAGGCCGAGCGCGGCAATCATCCGGCCCAGTGGGTGGGGCTGAAGTTCTTCAACGTCTATGGCCCCAATGAAGCCCACAAGGGCGACATGAAGTCGGTGGTCTGCCAGATCTGGCCCAAGGTGGCGGCCGGCGAGGGCGTGCGGCTGTTCAAGTCGCACCACCCCGACTACGAGGATGGCGGCCAGCTGCGCGACTTCGTCTATGTGCGCGACGTGGCCGACGTGGTGGCCTGGCTGGCCAAGAGCCCGCACGTCAACGGCGTCTACAACCTGGGTTCGGGCAAGGCCCGCTCGTTCAAGGCCCTGGCCGAGGCCACCTTCCGCGCCGTCGGCCGCGAGCCCGACATCGCCTATTTCGACATGCCCGAGGTGCTGCGCGGCAAGTACCAGTACTTCACCGAGGCGAAAATGGATCGCCTGCGGGCCGCCGGCTACAACGCGCCGATGACCGCGCTGGAGGACGGCGTGGAGGACTATGTGGCGGGGTTCCTGAATACGGACGACCCGTATCGGTGATGCGTGGCCGGGGATGAAGCCGGGGACCTGCACATGTGCATGCCCCCGGTCGCGACCTGACGCCACGTCACACTTGCCGACCCTTTCCGCGAGCGTAAGCTGATCGCCGATAACTCGCCGGGACAGGCGCAGATCGGGAGTGGAACATGGTCGGCATCGCCGCCTGGGGCGCCTATGCGCCGCGCCTTCGTCTCAGCCGCGAGGCGGTGACGCAGGCCAATGCCTGGGTGGCGCCGAACCTGCGGGCCAAGGCCAAGGGCGAGCGCGCCATGGCCAATTGGGACGAGGACGCCCTGACCATGGCGGTTGAGGCCGCCCGCGACGCCCTGGGTTCCGACGACGATCGTTCCGACATCGACGCCCTCTATTTCGCCTCGACCACGGCCCCGTTCAGCGACCGCCTCAACGCCGGGATCGTCTCGGCGGCCTTGACGCTGGAGAAGGCCATCGCCTCGGCCGACGTCACGGGCTCGCAGCGTTGCGGGCTGGGCGCACTGGGGCAGGCCCTGGCGGCGGTGAAGGGCGGGGCGGCCAGGCGCGCCCTGGTGGCGACCGGCGAGCATCGCCGGGCCCGGGCGGCGTCGCCCCAGGAGCTGGACTTCGGCGACGGCGCGGCCGCCTTCGTGGTCACCGCCGAGCCCGGCGCGGCCGAGTTCCTCGGCCGGGGCGGCGTCACCGACGACTTCGTCGACCACTTCCGCGGCGCCGACAGCGACTTCGACTATCAATGGGAGGAACGCTGGATCCGCGACGAGGGCATCGTCAAGCTGGTCCCGCCAGCCATTCGCCAGGCGCTTGAAGTCGCCGGTCTAAGCGCGGGTGACATCACGCATTTTTGCTTCCCGTCGACCTTCGCCGGCATGGCCGCCAGCCTGGCCAAGGCAGTGGGGATCGCGCCCGAGGCGGTGCGCGACAACCTGGGCCTGACCCTGGGCGAGGCCGGCTGCGCCCACGGCCCGCTGATGCTGGCCCATGCGCTGGAACAGGCCAAGGCCGGCGAGGTGATCCTGGTCGCCCAGTTCGGCCAGGGCGCCGAGGCCCTGGTGTTCCGGGCGGCCGACGACATCGCGAGCCGCCGCCCGGCGCGCGGCGTCACCGGCGCGCTGGCCGATCGAAGAGCCGAGGACAACTATCTGAAGTTCCTCACCTTCAATGGCCTGATCGAATGGGACAAGGGCATGCGGGCCGAGAAGGACAACAAGACGGCCCTGACCACCCTCTACCGCAACCAGGACATGATCCTGGGCCTGGTCGGCGGCCGCTGCCGCGAAACCGGCGTCGTCCAGTTCCCGCGCACCCGCATCTCGGTGGCCCCCAACAGTCCGGCGGTCGACACCCAGGAGCCGTACCGCTTCGCCGAGCGGCGCGCGAGCGTGCTCAGCTACTCGGCCGACTACCTGACCTTCTCGATGAGCCCGCCCAACCACTACGGCATGATCGTCTTCGAGGGGGGCGGGCGGATCATGATGGACATCACCGACGTCGAGCCCGGCGAGGTCGACAGCGGCCTGCCGGTCAAGATGGTGTTCCGCATCAAGGACGTCGACGAGAAGCGTGGCTTTACCCGCTACTTCTGGAAGGCCGCGCCGGATCGGGCGGCGGCGGCGGGCAAGTCCGCTCTGGCGGCGGAGTAGGGCGGTGTCAGACCGCGCGCTTCACATCGGTGGCGGCGAAGTCTTCGCCCTTGAACAGCAGGGGCAGGTCGCGCGCCTTGGCCAGGGCGTAGCTGAAGCAGTCGCCGTAGTTCAGACCGTGGCGGCCGCGCCTGTATCTCCTGAAGGCTTGCTCGGCCAGCTCGGTCAGCTCTTCGTCGAAGGCGACGGTCGTGAGCTTCAGATCGGCGATGACGGCGCCAAGCTCGGACGCCTTTTCATCGCCATGCCGTCGCGTGACCACGACGAAGGCCTCCAGCCGGCTTGGCGCCGAAATGAGCGCGGGGGTGTCGAGGAGCAATTGCAAGAAGCTCTCGGCTTCTGGTTCGCCTCGAAAGATCGCGATCAAGGCGGAGGTGTCGACGACGATCACCTGGGCAAGCCATCCGCGTCATACACGAGCTCTTCGTCGGTGCCGGCCTCAAGGATCGGCGCCGCCGCGACCCGTTTTTGGATCTCGCGAATGCGCGCCAGCCGCTCGGCGCGATCGTCGGCCTCGTCGGGCGTGCGGTCGAGTTCGGTGCGCAGAGCGCGCGTCACGGCCTCGGTCAAGGTCAACCCAGTCCTTCTAGCCAGTTGCCGCGCCAGCCGGTCGGCTTCTTCGCTGCGGATATAGAGGCTCATGACCCCGTATATACACCCGATCAATACGACCTCCAAGCCGACCGGACACTAGGGAGCACCACCATGGCCAAGGGCATCCGCGACAAGGTCGCCATCCTGGGGATGGGTTGCAGCAAGTTCGGCGAGCGCTGGGACGCCGGACCCGACGACCTGATGGTCGAGGCCTATGTCGAGGCCATGGCCGACGCCGGGATCGAACCCAGCCAGCTGGACGCGGCCTGGTTCTCGACCCATGTCGACGAACTGGGAACCGGCAAGGGCGGCACGCCGCTGTCGATCGCCCTGCGCCTGCCCAACATCGCCGTCACCCGGGTGGAGAACTTCTGCGCCTCGGGCTCGGAGGCGTTCCGAGGGGCGGTCTACGCCGTGGCGGCGGGCGCGGCCGACATCGCCATCGCGGTGGGCGTCGAGAAGCTGAAGGACACCGGCTATGGCGGCCTGCCGGTCGGGGCGCCGGGCACGCTGGCCCCGCAGATCATTCCCAACGGCTCGGCCCCCGGCAATTTCGCCCAGCTGGCCAGCGCCTACCGCGCCAAGCACGGCGTGTCGCGCGAGGACCTCAAGCGGGCCATCGCCCACGTTTCCGTCAAGAGCCACGCCAACGGGGTCAAGAATCCCAAGGCCCACCTGCGCAAGGCCGTCACCGAGGAGCAGGTTCTGAACGCCCCGATGATCGCCGAGCCGCTGGGGCTGTTCGACTGCTGCGGGGTGTCGGACGGGGCCGCGGCGGCGATCGTCACCACGCCGGAGATCGCCCGGGCGATGGGCAAGCGCAACCTGACCATGGTCAAGGCCCTGCAACTGTCGGTCTCCAACGGCTACGAGAGCCAGTACAACGGCTGGGACGGCAGTCACTTCCACACCGCCCGCATCGCCGCCGGCAAGGCCTATCGCGAGGCCGGCATCGAGCGGCCGCGCGAGCAGATCTCGATGATGGAGGTGCACGACTGCTTCTCGATCACCGAACTGGTGACCATGGAGGACCTGTTCATCTCGCCCGAGGGCCAAGGTTGGCGCGACGTGCTGGACGGCTTCTACGACGCCGACGGCGGCCTGCCGTGCCAGATCGACGGCGGGCTCAAATGCTTCGGCCACCCGATCGGCGCGTCCGGCCTGCGCATGCTGTACGAGATGTACCTGCAGCTGCAGGGCCGGGCCGGCGAGCGGCAGCTTCGCGACCCGGTGTTCGGCATGACCCACAACCTGGGCGGCGCGCCGGCCAGCAATGTCTGCTCGGTGGCGATCATCGGCCAGGAAGGCGCCTAAGGCCGGTCAGTCCCTCGCGCGACTCCCGGAGTTCATGGTAACGCAGGGGCCATGAGCGAACGCCTCAAGGGTTTCAAACGCTGGATCTTCGCGGGGGCCGTGCTGCTCCTGGCGATGGTCCTGTCGGCGGCCTTCTACTGGCGTTACGACATCCTGCGCACCACCCTGGACCCCAAGGTGCCGTTCCAGACCTACGAGCCGCCGCCGGCTCCGGACTACGCCAAGCCGGCCGCCTGGGCGCTGCGGCCCGGCGCGGCGCTCAAGGGGCCGGCCGACGTGTTCTTCGTGCATCCCACCAGCTTCGATGGCGGCCGCGACTGGAACGCGCCCTACGACCAGCCCAAGGCGTCGCGCGACCTGGCCCGGGTGATGCTGCCCAACTACGCCGCGCCGTTCGCGCGGGTGGGGCGGATCTTCGCGCCGCACTATCGCCAGGCCAGCCTCTACACCTTCCTGACCCTGCGCGACGACGCCCGCGACGCCCGGCGCTTCGCCTATGACGACGTTCGCCAGGCCTTTCGCTACTACCTCAAGCACGACAACAACGGCCGGCCGATCATCCTGGTCGGGGTCGAGCAGGGCGGCATCCTGGCGGCGCGACTGCTGAACGAGGAGATCGCGCGCGACGCGGCGCTGCGCGGTCGGCTGGCCGGGGTCTATCTGATCGAGACCGTGGTTCCCGCCGACGAATACGGCCCCGAAGCCCCCGTGCCGGCCTGCGCGAGGCGCGACCAGGCCGGCTGCGTGGCGGCCTGGGCGTCGATGGTGGACGGCGACTTCCAGGAGGCCCAGGAACTGGCCAACCGTTCCCTGGTCTGGAGCGGCGGCGAACTGGTCACCCTGGACGGCCGCACACCGCTCTGCGTCAATCCGCTGCTGGGCGCCCAGAACGAGATCCGCGCGCCGGCCCGGCTGAACCTGGGCGCGGCCAACGCCACCGGCCTGGAATGGGGCTCGCGCCCGGCCTTGCTGAAGCGCCAGGTCTGGGCCCAGTGCGAGAACGGCCTGCTGCACACCGGCCGCCCGAAATCGACCTCGTTGCGGGATTCCGGATCCTGGACCGACCGCCGCAAGGTCGACGGCTTCAACCTGTTCTGGGCCGACCTCGAGGCCGACGCCCAGGCCCGGGTGGCGGCGCTGCGGGCGCGGGCGGCGGCGGTTCATTAAATCCGTCATCCCCCGACTTGTTCGGGGGACCCAAGCCACGCCGGCCGAGTCCGCTTGGGTCCCCCGCATAAAGCGGGGGATGACGACGTTGGGGTTCGGTTGATAAGGCCGGTGGGGTTATTGGACTTCCAGCGCAGCCAACCCCGAATAGCCCGGCTGGTCGATGGCGATCTGGTCGATGACACTGGCCCTCAGATGGGCCAGCACCGGCGGATCAAGGGGCGCCAGGCGGCCATCTCGCAAGCGGGCGCAGAGCTCCGCATTGAGGCTGGCGAAGTCACCTTCAATGCCCAGCAAGCCGCGCAGGCGTTCGGTCGCCGCCGTCTCCGCCGCCGGGCCCAGGGCCGCTTCCCGCTCCAGCGTTGCGCGGGCGTTGTCGGCCACCCGCGCCAGGAACGTCGCGCGACCGTCCTCCCCGGACGCGCCATCGAACGCCGCCAGGGCTTCGCGCAGCTCGGCCGCCGTCGGATGGGTGATCATCCCCGTCGCTCCATCAGCAGCACCAGGTCGATCTCGGCCTCGCTGGCCCGGCGGCCGATCATCGCCCGCTCGATCGAACGGTCGGCGCCCGTGGCGAAGCTAAAGTACATCATCAGGCACATGACGCCCCATTTCAGCGACCCCAGGGCCTGCCAGAACAGCAGCCGCTCCAGCGTCACCGGCGCGCCGCCGGCCGCCGCGTGGCCGTCCAGCAGGTCCTGGTAGCCGCCGAACCCGCCGACCGGCTGTGGCCACGCGCCGAACCGCCAGGAATTGACGCAGATCCAGCCCAGGTCCTCGGCCGGGTCGCCCAGGTGGGCCAGCTCCCAGTCCAGCACGCCGACCAGGCCGGCGCCGGGATCGATCATCAGGTTGCCGTTGCGAAAATCGCCGTGGACCAGCACCGGCCGCTCCAGCGGCGGGGCGCGGCCCTCCAGCCAGCGGAAGGCGGCCTCGAAGACCGGCCGCCGGGCGCCCAGGTCGCGATAGACCGCCTCGTAGCGCTTCAGCTCGCTGGCCGCGTCGGAGGTGGCCAGCGGCGGCAGGCCGTCCAGCGGCGTGGCGTGGATCGCCGCCAGCACCTCGCCGCAGCGCCGGGCCAGTCCGGGACGGACGCCGGCGAAGGCCGCGTCGCGGACGATGCGCTTGCCCAGGGTCTCGCCCTCCAGGCGGCCCATGACATAGGCCTCGCCCAGGCCGTCGCCGGGCGCGCAGACATGGACGACCCGAGGCACGGGCGCGCCGCTGGGGGCCACGGCGGCGAGCAGGGCGGCTTCGGTCGCCAGGGGCAGGGCGTTCTCGCCGGTCCGCGCCGAGGGCGGGCGGCGGCGCAGGATCAGCGATGTCCCGTCATCGAGCCCGAAAGCCCAGGTCTCCAGGCTGGCGCCGCCCGACAGCCGGCGGGCGTCGGTCGCCGTCGTCGCGCCGGGCGACAGGCGCGGGGCCAGGGCGGAGAGGGTGGTCGGAACATCCATGGTCGCCAGCCTCCGCCGCCTCACCCGGCGTCATGCAAGCCGACTTCGTCGACCTTGCCTAGCCCGCGTCGTTGAGGGGCGAAGCGGACTTCCAGTCGAACAGCTCCTGCAGGGTCCGCACCGCCTGGCCGCGCGGCGAGGTCAGGTCCGGGTCGCGGGCCAGGATCAGCCGGGCGTCGTCGGCGGCCACGGCGATCAGGTCGCGGTGGGCCACGGGGTCGGCCAGCCTGTAGGCCGGGAAGCCGCTCTGCTTGAGGCCCAACGGGTCGCCGCCGCCGCGCAGCTCCAGGTCCTTCTCGGCGATCTCGAAGCCGTCGTCGCTGCGGCGCAGGATGTCGAGCCGCTGCTGGGCGGTCTCCGACAGCGGCGGGTCGTAGAGCAGCACGCAGGAGCTCTCGCGCGCTCCGCGGCCCACGCGGCCCCGAAGCTGGTGAAGCTGGGCCAGGCCGAAGCGGTCGGCGTGCTCGATGACCATGATGCTGGCGTTGGGCACATTGACCCCGACCTCGACCACGGTGGTGGCCACCAGCACGCTGACCTCGCCGTCGACGAAGGCCTGCATGACCGCGTCCTTCTCGGCGACCGGCATCTGGCCGTGGACCAGGCCGACGCTGGGGCCGATGGCCTCGCGCAAGGCGGCGGCGCGGCGTTCGGCGTCGCGCAGGTCGATCTTGTCGGACTCGGCGACCAGCGGGCAGATCCAGAACGCCTGGGCCCCGCCCTGCGCCGCCGCCTTCAGCCGGGCGATGATCTCGGGGATGCGCGGGGTCGGCGCGGCGCGGGTGGCGACCGGCGTGCGGCCCGGCGGCTTCTCGTCGATGCGCGAGACGTCCAGGTCGCCGAACACCGTCAGCTCCAGGGTGCGGGGGATGGGCGTCGCCGACATGGCCAGCAGATGGGCGCCTTCCCCCTTTTCCTGCAGGCGCTTGCGCTCGTTGACGCCGAAGCGGTGCTGTTCGTCGATGATCGTCAGGCCCAGGGCCTTGAAGGCGACGTCGTCCTGGAACAGGGCGTGGGTGCCCACGGCCACGGCGGCCGAACCGTCGGCCAGGGCCGCCAGCTTGACAGCGCGGGGACCGCCCTTGTCGCGGCCGGTCAGCAGGATCACGGCCAGGCCCTGGGCCTCCAGGGCCGGAGCCAGGGTCTCGTAGTGCTGGCGGGCCAGGATCTCGGTCGGGGCCATCATGACCGACTGCAGTCCGCTGGAAGCGGCGTCGGCCATGGCCAGCATGGCCACCACCGTCTTGCCCGAGCCGACGTCGCCCTGCAGCAGCCGGCCCATCCGTTCGCCGCTGGCCATGTCGCCGCGCACCTCGGAAAGGGCGCGGATCTGGGCGCCGGTCAGGCGGAAGGGCAGGGCCTTCTCGGCGGCGTCCGACAAGGCGCCGGCCCGGATGCGCGGTGCGGGGTGGGCGCGCTTGGCCGCCTTGCGCTGGGCCAGGGCCAGCTGGTGGGCGAGAAGTTCGTCATAGGCCAGGCGGCGGCGGGCGACCGACATCGGCGACAGGTCGATCTCGGCCTGGGGGCCGTGCAGCAGCGCCAGGGCCTCGCGCCAGGCCGGAAAGGCCTCGCGGGCCATCCAGGCCGGATCCTGCCATTCGGCCAGCGGCGCGGCCCGTTCCAGGGCCTCCAGGGCGAACTTGCGGAAGGTGCGCGACGGCAGGCCGGCCGTGGCCGGATAGACAGGCTCGATCGGCGGGATGTCGCCGGCCTTGTCGGCGTCCAGCAGGTAGTCGGGATGAGCGACCTGGATCTCATTGCCGAACCGCTCGACCTTGCCGCTGGCCGCCCGGCGCGCGCCGACCGGATGCTGGCGCTCCAGGTGCGGGCCGTGGCCCTTGAACCAGGTCAGGGTGACGAAGCCGTGCTCGTCCCAGGCGCGGATGCGCCAGGGCTGGCCCGGCCGCTGCGGCGGCAGGTGGGCGTCGATGGTGACGATGAAGGTCTGGACCTGGCCATCGACGGCGCGGTCCGAGGTGGTGGCGGTGCGCCGGATCAGGCCGGTCGGCGGCGTGAACAGCACGTCGCGGACGATCGGCCCGGCCAGCCGCTCGACCAGCGGCGCGACGCGCGGCCCCACGCCCTTGAGCGTGGAGACCGGCGTGAACAGCGGAAAGAGAATCTCGGGGCGCATTGGGCTTCACCATAGCGAAGCGTGCGTCGGATGTGGACGTAGCCGATGCGCGGAAAGCGAAAGGCGGCTACTCGCCCCGGTTCATCACCGGTTTGAGCGCCGTCAGGATGTCCTGCAGTTCGTCCGAACGCGACGCGCCCGAGACGTTCAGCCGGGTGTAGAGATACTCGGCCTTATGTTTCTGCGCGGCCTCGGGGAAGCGGTTGCCGGCCCCATGCAGGTTGTTGGCCTCGCCCGCATAGACAACCGTCCCCCCCACGTCGAGGAAGACGAAATTGCCAGCGATCGTCGTCCGCGGATCACGATCCTCGGCGAGCTTGTAACGGTAGACGGCGCCCGATGCGCCTTGCAGATCGATATAGGGTTTCACAGGACCTCGCCTCACAGCACACGGCGTCGGCGGCGAGGAGGTGAAGGCCGCCGGAGGCCAAATTATGACCTTAGGCCGCTCACCTTGCTGAGGAATCGCCGCGTGCGTTCTTCCTTAGGCGAACCAAGCAGGTCTCCGGAAGGGCCTTGCTCAATTATAACGCCGTCATCCATGAAGATCGTACGCCCCGCGACGTCGCGCGCGAAGTCCATTTGATGGGTGACGATGACCATCGTGCGCCGCTCGACGGCCAGGTCGCGGATCACCGTCAGCACCTCGCCGACCAGCTCCGGATCGAGGGCCGAGGTCGGTTCGTCGAACAGGATGACCTCGGGGTCCATGGCCAGGGCGCGGGCGATGGCGCAGCGCTGCTGCTGGCCGCCGGACAGCTCGCGGGGATAGGCGTCGATGCGGTGGGCCAGGCCGACCTTGGTCAGCATGGCCCGGGCCTTTTCGAGTGCGGCGGCCGGATTCTGGCCCCGCACGGTGATCAGGCCCTCGGCGACGTTGCGCAGGGCGGTCATGTGCGGAAAGAGGTTGAAGCTCTGGAACACGAAGCCGACCCGGCCCTGGAGGGCGCGGGCCAGGGGCGGCTTGCCGCCGGCCGGGACGCCGGCCACGG